>CAYJUK010000110.1:0-7532 GCA_964373335.1 uncultured Planctomycetales bacterium
GCTGATCAAGTCTGGGGGTAATATGTGAACTTTAGGCATAGGGATCGTATATCGTCGTTCGTAGGTCGTATATCGTTATTCGTAAATCGTATATCGTTAGATGAGTTTTTTGATAAGAGAAGAAACCATTTTAGAAAGATGATCCAAATCTTCAGAGAGTTCATTTAATATATTTTGGCATGTAAGTCCAAATTAGCGCGCACCAATGGCAAGCCAATGAAGTGAATCCGAACCCAGTCCCGACGCAGTCGGGACGGTTCGTTGAACGCAATTGGCTTGCCATTGGTGTGTGAGACATGGATTTGGAAAATCCTGGATTTTGCTTTAACCGCTTTCGCTCAGCGAAACAGCTCTTCGAGCTTGGTTTCGAATTCGCTTCAGCGGCCAAAGCAAAATCCTGCTGTCAATCCAATTGGGACAGCAATGATATTTTGGTCAATGAGATTAAGTTCCTTGGCAATGATCAATTGCGTTTCTCATTCAGCGGCTGAACCTAAAACGATTCGAAGAAATTGTTTGTATTCCTTGCTGTGAAACCTTTTAAATCCTTCTGCAATATTTGATGGGATTGAGATTGCCGACCGTCTCATTTGGGCAACGAGACCGTAGATTTCTTCCCTGGGAAAAGCTTCTGTGATTTTATAGGTTTTTTTAACGATTTCGATTCCCTTTTGCCATATTTTCAGTTGTTTAAAGTTTGTAATTTTTTCCGCTTCCATCATCACGATGTGCTCTTTACGATGTACGATTTACGAAAGTTTATTTTCTTCCAGCTTCAATTTCAATTCAACCAATTTATTTAACGCTGAGATTGGAGTTAATTCATTGATATTGAGGTTCCGCAAGACTTCTCGAATCTCTTCCAGCACCGGATCCGGGGTACCCGCGAACAAGGTGAGCTGATTTTCTTGAGACTGCTGTCCGGAAATTTTTTCCTTGAGCTGGCCCTGGAGCTCCAACCGCGTGAGGATCCTTTTCGACCGCTGGATAATCTCCGCGGGGATCCCGGCCAGTTTTGCCACGTAGATCCCATAACTGTCATCGGTGCTGCCGGGAATGATTTTATGCAGGAAGATAATCTCGTCCTTCCATTCTTTGACGGCAACGTTAAAATTTTTTACTCCCGGGAACTGTTCCGCCAGGGCCGTGAGTTCATGAAAGTGCGTCGCGAATAAGCCGCGGGCCTTTGTTTTCGCCAGATACTCCGCGATCGCCCAGGCCAGGCTCAATCCATCGTAGGTGCTTGTCCCACGGCCGATTTCATCGAGGATGATGAGACTCCGGTCGGTGAGATTATTGATGATATCCGCCGCTTCGGTCATCTCCACCATGAAGGTGCTCTGTCCCTTGCTGATATCATCGTGCGCCCCGATGCGGGTAAAGATTTTATCGACGACACCAATCTCGGCAGAAGAGGCAGGGACATAGCTTCCCATCTGAGCGAGGATCACGAGGATCGCGGTCTGACGGATATAAGTGGATTTTCCCGCCATGTTGGGCCCGGTTAATATCATAAGATGACTGTCATCACAATCCAAATAGAGATCATTAGGGACAAACGTCCGCGGGGTTGATTTTTCCACGACCGGATGGCGGCCGTCCTTGATATCAATCACCGTTTTCTCGGTCATTCGCGGCGCCGCAAACTGAGATTGTTGAGCCAGGAGGGTCAGGGAAAAAAGACAGTCCACAACCGCCAGGCCTTGGGAATAATTATGCAGGGCCAAGGAATAATCCAGGATCTGTCTTTGCAAGGACAGCAGGATTTCGTTTTCGATCTTCAGGATTTTGTCCTGAGCGGTTAAGGTCTTTTCTTCATGCTCTTTGAGCCGGGGTGTGATGAATCGTTCGCCGTTCACTAATGTTTGTTTGCGGATATAGTCGGCGGGGACCATCTTGAGGTTGGCATTCGTGATCTCGATGTAATATCCGAAGATTTTATTGTACCCGACTTTGAGCGAATGGATTCCCGAGCGCTTAATCTCCTGTTCCTGGAAGTTCCTTAACCATTGCCGGCCGTTTTCCAGCAGATCTTTCAGCAGATCTAATTCCCGATGGTATCCCTTTTGGATAATCTTGCCTTCGGTATTGTTCAACGGCATCTCCGGGTTCAGGGTCTGATCTAAAAGTCCCCGCAGTTCCGGGATATCTTCGATGGAAAAAAGACGATTTTTTTCTACCAGGGGATGAACCGCTGCCCGAAGGTCGGGAAGAAGATGGAGGGCATTGCGGATCGCCAGGATATCTTTGGGCGAGGTGTATCCGCAGCTTAAGCGGGATAGACTCTTCTCGATGTCGGGGATTGGAGAGAGAAAGATCTTAAGTTTTTTCTGGATGTCCGGCTGTTCCTTAAGAAGCGTCACCGCCGCTTGTCTTTGCAGGATCGGAGCGGGGTGTCGGAGAGGATGATACAGCCAGTAACGCAGCAGGCGTTTGCCCATGGCGCTTAAAGTGTGATTGATGGTTTTCAACAGATGCTCAAGTTCCAAACCATACATCGCTGCCGGCGAGATGTAGACAAATTCCTGATCGGCATACAAGGAAATCTTATCAATATGCCGCAGCGGCTGCTTGTTCATCTGTTTGAGATATTGCAAAAGCGCCCCGCAGCCGGCAATGGCCGCCGGCATCTCATCAATGCCAAAGCCCTTGAGATTTAAGGTAGCAAAATGTTCACACAGAGACTTACGGGCAATATCTGGATTAAAGCACCAGTCTTCCAGGGGGCTTAAGACAATATTTTTAACCTTGAGGAGAGGGTGTTTAAAGATCTCTTTCACCTGATCCTCTTTCCCCAGGGGATAGACACATTCATAAATGGGAAGTCGGGAGATCAACTCGATCGCACGGTAAGCCTGTTCATATTGATTCGTCTGGATGTGGCCGGAGTTGGAATCCAGGAAGGCCATCCCGAAGTGGGATGGATCAGGGCTTAGGCAGAGGATGTAACGGGCATCCGCGGAGCTTTCATCTAAAAATGTCCCCGAGCTGATGATACGGATCACATCGCGCTTGACGATCCCCTGGGCAAGAGCCGGGTCTTCCAGCTGCTCGCAGATGGCGACCTTATAGCCGGCCTTGATTAATTTGGCGATGTAGGAATCAGCGGAATGGTAAGGAATCCCGCACATCGGGATCTGATGCTCGCTCCCTTTGCCTCTGGCGGTGAGAACCAAATCCAGGATTGAGGAAGCCTCCCGGGCATCTTCGTAAAACATCTCGTAAAAATCACCCAGACGGAAAAAGAGGATGCAGTTTTTATGCTGGGCCTTGACGGCCTGGTACTGCTGAAGCATAGGGGTCAGGGTCGTTTGCATAAAAATGAAACCCTGAACCGTCCCGCTTTGGGTTGGGATCGGTTATGGGTCGAACGGAATTTTAGAGAAAATCATCGGGAAAAGAAACCTCTTCTTTATAACACAGTAATTAAATTAATCAAAATAATTTTATTACGGGACGATAGCGAATGAATCGGTAATCGGGACACCGCTTAATCGCGCTTAATCGGGACACATCCTATTTTGGGATGTGTCCCGATTAAGCGAAGCGCGATTAAGCGGTGTCCCGATTAAGCGATCTTTGATCATGTCACCTTGCATTTTTTGTTTCCAGGATGTTATATTTGGCTAGGTGGGAAGCGATTGGCTTAGGGACAGGCTTAGTAGGGCTTAGTAGGGACACATCCAATATTGGGATGTGTCCCGATATTGGATCCCGATATTGAGATGTGTCCCGATTACCCGATTATCATATGAAAAAGACTGAATATAACAATGTTGAGTTATGGCGCTTTAGCCAGCGGGCTGGTTTATTGTCTACGGGACACGCGAGTTTTCGTGATTCTGAGGAGTGTCGAGAACAAGTCTCCCAAGATGATGAAATCATCCGCCTCCCTTCCCAATCATCCGATCATCAAGTTTTGGGAAGGACGATTAAGAGCGGGAGAAAGCCACGCCGGGTATTCTTATCAGAGAAGGGCAGGTCATTTTGTCTCTGGGGTCTGGTAACCCTGGCTGTTTTATTCCTGACCACAAGCCAGGAGTCCTGGGCCGATAGCTGGTCAGAAAGCCTGATTGTCGGCCATCTCATCAAAGAAGGAGAAGAATCCTATCTTAAGAGAGACCTTGATGGTGCTATCCATGGATTCAGCAAGGTCCTTCTGGCGGATCCCGGTAATAAGACCGCCAGGCAATATTTAGAGAAGATGGGGTTCAAGGAGGGATTTTACGGTTCTCTGGCCTCCCCGGTGAATCAAGTGGCTCAATTGGCCGAAGATCTCAAGGAGAAGGCAGGAGAGGTTGATCAATATCAGCAGGAAAGCACCGGGCATAAACAAATGGCGGAGCGTCTGGCCCGGCAGAAGGAACATCTCTATGAAAAGTTAGGAAACAAGGATCAGAAGATCTATCATCTGAAAGGTTCCCTGGTGAGATTAAGAGAAGAAATGGAGGTGCATGATCAACGGTACCAGGATCTCGAACATCAGGCCCTGGAGGATCAAGTCCTGAATGAAAGATTAACCGAGCTGGTGGATCATCAGAAGAAGATGCAGGAGCGGATTCTCAATAAAAAAGAAGATCAAGTCGATGGATTGAGAGACGATGTCCAGTTTGCCCGCGCCAAGGCCCTGCAGCAGTCTTTAGGATATCAGGATAGGATTGGCCGCTATCAAAAGCGTCACCGTAAACTCGCTGACCGGGTGAATCGTTTAGATGAGATCGTGTATCGCGTGAAAGATAAGTGGGCGGAAAATTTAATCGATCTTGAATATAAAGATGATCAGATTATCAATCAACGCGAAGAGCTTTTGGGGACCGAAGAGGCGATGCTTCAGACCGCGCTGGATTATGAAGAGCAATTAACAGAACTTAAAGACGATTATCGGCAGATGAAAAAGGAGAACTCCCGTCAGGCGGCGGTTCAGAAGGATTATCCCGGACCGGTTCAGGAGGCCCTTTGGCAGAAGGATGAAAGAATTCGGAAACTGCAGGATATCCTTTTTGACGAGGCGCTGGCGTTAAGAGAGAAAGAGGATTTATTATCCCAACAGGAACAGCATTTAGATCAGTTGAGCGGTCAATTAAAGCAGACCAGGGGAAAGGCGGCTGAATCCTCTGATGTTGATCAGGATCAGATGCTGGAACTCCTCAAGGAGAAAGACCAAACCATTGAGCGGCTCAAGAATAAACTGCAAACCCTGTCCTCTCAGATGGAGGCATTGGAGGATCTTAAGATTCAATTGGAAGAGAAAGATCGATTGTTAAAGAAACAGGAAGAGAGCTTAAATTCGTTCCGTGACCGCTTTGAGAAACTTCAGATCCAGGTCGAATCTCTGGAAGAGAATCTGCCGGAGAAAGATCTCAACCCCAACCCCGCATTATAAATGCTTTTTCAACCCCAATTTTGTATTTAATGTAAAATTGGGGTTCGATGGGCAGTGCCTCACCCCCTGGGTGAAAAACTTGACTCATCGAGCTCTCGTACATTGTCAGACAAATTGATGGTATCATTTCCACCCCGGATATTGTCATCCCCGAAATCTTTTATCGGGGATCCAATTGCGGGGTAAACTTGATCTTGATTCTAAAGTTGGGGATGCCCGATTAAAACCCTGATTCCTATTGAGAATATCCTCTTTGGGTCTTAAATCATTGCTGTCCAAATTCGTGTCATTGCGAGCTTTTTACCGACTGAAAAGATTGCTTCGTCGCTCCTTCCAGTCGCTCCTCCAGTGACACCCTGTTTCATGTCTCAAACGCCTTAAATCGTCGAGTTAGACCTTGTAAGTTGGACATAGATAATTGCTCCTAAAACATAAATGTCCCAGGTCACATAAGGTCAACCTCTTGATCCCTCTCTCGGCTGTGAATCTTAAGGCTTGTTCCACGGCATCGCAGCCATAACATCTCCCCTGGTGATTCAAGATCTGCAGATTGATTCCGGTCCCGCATCCTGCATCGAGGATGTTGCAGAATTTTTTCCCTATCTTTTGGATCAGTCGGTAGACCAAATAACTCTTGGAACAAAACCACCAGTGGTATTTTTCGAATTGATACATACGAGTCAAAAATACTAGCGAGTAAATTTGACAGTAGTAGAAATATATTGTATCGTATGTCTATGGATAGATATCTGAAATCTCAAATTAAACGTGACCTGAGCAAGAAAATGGTCTTTCTTGGCGGTCCTCGTCAAGTAGGAAAGACGACTCTTGCCAAGAGTGTTTCCAAAGATCTCAAGGGGTATCTTAATTGGGATATTGCAGAACATAGGGAAAAAATTCTTAAACGTGAAATTCCACACGCAGAACTTCTCATTTTAGATGAGATTCATAAATATCGTGCTTGGCGTAATTACCTTAAAGGTCTTTTTGACCTCTCTTCAAAGGAGCGCAAGATTCTCGTGACCGGAAGCGCTCGGCTTGACCTGTATCGTTTCGGCGGAGACTCCTTGCAGGGCAGGTATCATTATCTTCGCCTGCACCCTTTGTCTGTCGCAGAACTTAAAATTAGCCGTCAGGAAGATCTCAATGCCCTGCTTGAGCTAGGGGGATTCCCCGAGCCGTTTCTGGGAGGTTCTCAAGTTGAGTCCAAGCGCTGGTCAAGGGAATACCGTACTCGCCTGATTCGCGAGGATGTTGTCTCTCTGGAAAGAATACACGATTTAGGCAATCTGGAACTCCTTATGCTCCGGCTCCCCGAACTGGTTGGCAGTCCGCTTTCGTTGAATGCCTTGCGCGAGGATCTGCAGATAAGCCATAAGACGCTGGCATCATGGGTGTCGGTATTGGAACGCATGTATGCCATATTTCGCTTGAGTCCAATTGGCGCTCCCAAAATTCGTGCCGTCAAGAAGGAACAAAAACATTATCATTTCGACTGGTCGCTTGTGCCGGATATGCCGCGCCGTTTTGAGAATCTGACGGCATCCCATCTTCTCAAATGGGTGCATTTCGAGCAAGACACTAAGGGCCGGGAAGTGGAGCTTTCTTATTTTCGCGATATCGACGGACGCGAAGTTGATTTTGTGATCACCGAAGACCGCCGGCCTATAATGTTGGTCGAGTGCAAATGGGCAGATGACGAGGTGAGTAAGTCCTTGCGGTACCTGAAGAATAAATTTCCCCATGCAGAGGCGTGGCAGATTTATGCCGCCGGTAAGAAAGATTATGAGACGGGGGAAGGAATTCGAGTAGCGCCGGCGTTAGAGCTTCTTAAGAACCTTGTGTAATAAGACGATTGAGTGGGGCAGGCCTGGGGAGAGGCGTCTTTTCCGGCAGTGGATCGCCCAAAATCAGTAAAATTCCCCGGCGACGGTAGCGAAACATTTTCACCAGTAGTTGAACAACTTGGGTTTCCCGACCGCGCTGTGCGTCCACGCCGGGGAGCATTTTGGACGATCAGGCGAACTCACGTCTGGTTAACAGCGTCTCCTCGCTTCATAAAAATTGCAATATCCAGATTTTCTTTTGATTCTAAACAGCGAGGGATAATACCGCACTTTCTTTCCTGAAATATATTTTGGAAGAAAGT
>CAYJUK010000111.1:0-7423 GCA_964373335.1 uncultured Planctomycetales bacterium
ATTCAAGATAAAGACTTTCAAGAGTTCTATCCCTGTCCTGCTCTTCTTAAGCGTGGCCCAATATTCATCTGCAAAGATTCCAATCTCATTAAAACGCTCCATATATTGCCCTTGGATCATCCCCAAAATAAGCGGGACACACACAATGACCAAGGTTAAGACACAAATCAGGAGAAACCGTATTGCCAGTCCCTGGCATTTCTTTTTAAGATAACTCAAAGGGATGATCAAAAGAGGGAGATACAACCTGTCGGGAGGATAAGTATAAATAGCCAAGGCAAAGAAGAGACCGGACCATATCGCATCTGAATTTTTATGGGATCGAAGGAAAAAATAAATACCCCAGATTGTAAAACAAGGCGCCATGACAGCCTCCAGGGCAATCCGAGAAATCTGGAACGCCCAGGGAGAAATACTGGCTGCCAAAAGTACCCATAATGCATATGGCCCTTTAATCAATAATCGACTTACTGCGAACAATCCTGCGAAGGTCAGAAGGGTAAAAAATCCTGAAAAAGCCCGGAAACTGGTTATAGAATAACCAAATAATTTTGTCCATAGGATGCCCAGATAAAGATATGTTGGCGGCTTAGGAGAACCATATTTAAGATCACCGAATAATGGATAACGCTGATCATACGCATCGATCCCTTCCTCAGAGAGACATTGAACTGTAACAGCACCTGACAGCTCATCTACATGAAATCCCGGAGGACTGATCTCAAGTCCAATAAAACGAATCACATTAACAGTAAAAATGAGGAGGAGGATAAGACCGGACAATAAACCGGAGATCATGCTCGAACTTGAGGACTTTACCATAGATAGAGATGAAGTGAATTTCTAGGTGAATTTTTTCATTGATCGAATCCGAATCTTGAAACAGAAACAGAACCCAATAGATATGACTGTAACTTTTTGTGCAAAATCAAACCCGGAGGCCTCGTTGAAACAATTTCTCTATCGCAAGATTTGGGTCAAATGTTCTCAGGAAAAACTGGAGGTATTATAACAATTAGGAAGGGAATCGCAAGAACACTCAGAAAGAATACTCAGAAAGAATATAGGAAAGAAAATACTAAAAACACTGTTTTAATTTCCATTGAGGGCAGCACTGATAGCATCCGGGTCATACCCGCTAATCACCCTGCTCCCGATCTTTGTCACCGGCACTCCTTGACCGCCGATTTGGGCATATAACTGTTTCCCGTAAGATTCATTTTCAATGTCATATTTTCTGAAAGTGATATTATTGGAGTTCAGAAAATTAATCAGCTTCTGACAATAGGGACACCCGGAGGTAACAAAAATCTCTACCAGCTGTTTATTATCACGAATAGTTTCTCCGCTAGAATCTTGTGAAGAACCGGCATTTATTGTGGATAAAAATGGGGGCTCCGTTCTGGGAGAAAAAACTGGAGTAGTTTTTTCCCGGTTCTCAGAATCGACTTTTTTATCAAATTGAATTCTATATTTTTCTGGGATAACGGAGATCCGATCCACATACCAGATCTTGCCGGATTCATCAATATATTTCAAAAGCTCAGCCGATGCCCAGCCAGAATGCAAAAACAATAAAACAGTATAGATAATTATATTTCGGTTCATATCAAAAGAATACCACGAGAAGGCCTACAGAGAAAATGGGAATGGCTACCGAAGTCTATTCTGATAGACTTCGTTTCAATTCCTCAACAGCCTTTCGGGCCTCCTTACGGTTCGTCCCAAAAATTTGGCAATAAACTCTAATAGCCAATTCATTTTCTCCTTCCAGAATAAGCCGACGGACATCAAACATCGTGGCCTTTCCCTCTTCTGGATAAAGACCCTTTCGGCGGGCTTGCCTGATAGCTAAAAGCCAATAACCTTGCATAAAAATTGAAAAACAAATCCCCAAGACCAGAAAGGTTACAAACAATAATAATATTCTTCCCATGAAATAAGATGTCCCTCAGCTATCCCCTGTCAACCATTTAAAATGTTTTTCGGGAGCGTAGTTGACAACTCACTCTAATCCCCCTATACTTTTTTTATGAGTTATAGGGACTTTTTAGCCAAAATCCGTTATTTAGATAATCTCACAGCCAAATGGATCCTGAGGCACTTTTATTTATTATTCTTTGAATTTGTGCTGGTCCTCATCTTCCTAGGTCTCTTTATCAATACCATTAAAATTCTTGATATTACTGAGATTATCAACTCCAACAATGCCCTAGAACGACTTCTGTTAACCAATTCTTATAATACCCTCTTAATCCTCCTTTTAATGCTTCTCAATTCTTTCTGGCTACTCTATATGTTTCATGGGATCGTTCTTTTACGATCTATCCTGAAAGATATTAACTTTAATATCATCCGGCTCCGAGATTATAATAAAAAGAAAGCCTCTGATGAAAGCTGATATTTTTCTATCCTGCCCCATCTATCAATAATTCCAGGGTTAAAAATACTCTTGATAAATCTCTTTAGCGCGATTGATCATCTTGACTCGCCAGGAAGAACTCTCCGGAGATGAACGAGAATCAACTAAAAATCTATTGAGACCTGCCTGTGCCAATCCAATCGCGCTGAGGAATGCTGCGGAATGATGAGAACTCCTGCTCATCGAAATCGCCTTACCGAGACTAACAGGTAAATGTGTCTTCGACTCTAAGGCTTCTATTAACCCTGGAAGAGTGGCCCCTCCTCCAATAAGGACAATCCCTTTATTAAGCTGTTCGTATCTTCCACAATCTTTGATGGATGTTAAGATGAGTTCCACTTCCCTTGTGACCAAAGGTTCAATCGCTTGAAAAATACCCGCCTTTTTAATCGGAAGATACCTTGATTCCTGTTTGACCAAGACTTCCTCTTCCTTCATGGCATCGTTCTGGATAGCCATCCCATAAGATTTCTTTATCTCTTCAGCAACATCCCAGGTTAAACTCAATTGGCTGGCGATATTCTGAGTGATATCTGCTCCCCCCATATTAAATTTAATCCTGTCGACCAACCGATCATCTTTAAAAAACAAGACGTCTGTTCCCTGATTTCCGATATCAACCAAGGCACATCCTTCCCGTCTGCGCGCATCATCCAAGCAGACCTGTGCCGCACAATAAGCAGAAAAATTCAAATGAGCCACCTCATAACCTGCCATATGAAAAGCCTTAATAATATTCTGAATTTGTGTGGTATAACAAAGCAATAATAAGGCACTCATTTCTAATTTTCTTCCGAACAATCCCAATGGGTTTAAAGCGGTATGCCCCTCATCAACCTTAAAGAATAAAGGGATATCATGCATTATCTCTTCGTTGATTTCGACTCCCAGAATCCTAGCCTGTGTTTCAACCTTCTTGATGTCCAAGGAGGCAATTTCTTTAATCCCTCGGTCCACCAATGGGATAACCGCTCGACTCTGACGGGTGATAAGATGATACCCCCCCATCCCAATCTGAATCTCTTTAATCTTCACTCCGGTTCTTTTACTCAAGTTCTCCAATACAAAATGAATGCATTCAGAAAATTCTCCCAGATCACTCACACAGCCATTCTTAAATCCAATTGTCTTCGTTTCATAAACTCCTAACATTTCCGATATCCCATCTGATCCCCTATTCAGCAGGCACCCCTTGGCACTATAGGTGCCAAGATCAAGACCGCAAACGATCCTCTCAGAAACCAGTTTTCTTATCATATGCCCCTTCAATCAATGGAACCATGGGGTTCCCTCTATTCTTGGGTCCCTAAAATGGGGTCATTAAACCTCAGGTCGATATATCTATATTTATGCAGCTCTTCTTGACTTCGGTTTAATACGAGACTCAGCTGATCCAGCTTTTCAGGGATACGATAACGATCCATCAATATCTTAAAATCATTCGAGAGATAAAAATTGATCTTTGATAAATTAGAAACATCTATCTTAGCAATACGGAATTGAGCAAGTCCCTGGTTCTGATGAAAGGTTCGAAGAATATTAAGAGCTATGTCAATCTGTTGTCCTTGGACAAGCTGTCCGGCCTTGATGAGTCCTCTTCCCAGACTGATTCCTAGGATAGAAGGAAGCCTGCTGGGGACAGCGGTTTGGGATAACACATACCCATCTTTATCCAGAATGTAACTTTGATTCTTCACTTGCAGCTGAGCGATGGCCTGGCGACGAATAACAACAACCTCTATCTGATCTGGATATCGCTTTTTAAGTCTTAAATACTGAAGATTTCTATATCTGAGGAGTATCTTTTTCTCGACCTTACTTAGATTAACATCGAAGATACTCTTTCCTCTCAACTGATTCAGTTCGCTCAGTTGTATATCTTTAAGAGACGGATCCAGGATAATCGTCTTGACCTTAAATGCTACTAGATCTTTAATCCAACCCCAAAGTTGCTGTCCGGTTAAACTAAATCCAATGATCAAAAGGAAGGATATGAGGAGCCATCGGAAAACACGATTTGAAATTTGGATTTTCTTTTGTTTCTTATTCATCTTAACTGCTGGATCGCATGGTTGAATATAAAGGTTCTATTTTGCTGAGATAAGCCCCTTGAATTAATTGGAGACATAAGTCCGGGAAATCTATCCCTAAACATTTTGCAGCCTTAGGCAAAAGACTGGAACTGGTAAATCCCGGGATCGTATTGATTTCCATAACAAAGGGATTGCTTTTCTGATCAATCATAAAATCGACCCGCCCAAAATCCCGGCATCCCAGCGTATAAAAGGCCATTAAGGCTGTCTCCTGTATCCTCCGAGTATCGTTGAGGGGAAGTTGAGCCGGGATGAGATACTCCGTTGTCGAATTGTGATATTTTGTCTGAAAGTCAAAAAAAAGATTTTGATGCTTGATCTCAATGAGTGGTAAGGCCCTATCTTTTAAAATACCTGCGGTAATCTCTCTTCCCTGAATATATCGTTCCACCAGGATTTCTGGACCATATTCAAACGCCTTCTTGATGGCCGCCGGCCATTCTGTCTGATCAGAGATCACGGAGACTCCGATACTTGATCCTTCTGAAGATGGTTTGACCACAACCGGCCATCCTCCGGTCTTCTTCAATATCAACTTTAAAGAGGGGACATGATCATTCGTAAAATGAATCCCTGGAGGCACTGGAATCCCATTTTTATGAAATAGACTTTGCGCGGTAATCTTATGGCAGGCCCATCGACTCGCTTGGGGACCTGAACCCGTATAAGGGATATCGATTTTCTCTAAAATGGACTGTATCCTGCCATCCTCTCCAAAACGACCATGCAAGGCGATAAAAACAACATCGGGTTTCATCTTCTGAAGGTGGGGGATAATGTCTTCTTCTTTCTCGGAAGACAAGATAAAATCAGAGACTCGACATCCTCTTTCTTGCAGAGCCTGGAAGACCGCCTGACCAGATTTCAGAGAGATATCTTTCTCGGAAGAACAGCCCCCCATGATAACAACAATATGTCCCAATTCTTTGACCGGAATCATTGGCAATCAACCCCCGCTACAGGACCCCTGATGAGTTAAAGAATAAGCCTCGATGAATTGAGGGGCAATCTTATTCACATCTCCAGCCCCTAACGTTAAAACCATATCCCCCTCTTGTACAATCTCCAATAAATGAGGAACTATCTTTTCCCTGGGGAGATAAATGACTGGGATATTTTGAAGTGATTGGATGCGTTCACATAAAATCTGGGCATGCACCCCTTCTATTGCCGGTTCACCGGCCGCATAGATATCGGTAATAATCAAATAATCGGATAATCGAAGGCTGTCGACAAATTCATTGAAGAGGAGTTTTGTGCGCGTGTAACGATGGGGTTGGAAAACAGTGATAATCCTTTTGCGAGCCAGAGATCTCGCGGCTTCTAATGTCTTGCGAATCTCAGTGGGATGATGACCATAGTCATCAACGACCCAAATATTATACATTTGACTTTTGATTTCAAACCGGCGTTCTACCCCGCGGAATTCTTTTAGAGTATCCCGGATCTTTAAAAAAGGGATATCGCAGGTCAATCCCAGGCAGACACAGGCCAAGGCATTCAGGACATTGTGTCTCCCCGGGACCTGCAATTCAATTTTTCCTAACAACTTCCCCTGGTAAAGACAGCGAAAACAAGAAGTCAATCCATTCAAATGAATCTGATCGGCATAGATGTCATTTTGCGGTTTTTCTCCATAAGACATCCGCTTACGGCCGGAGGCCTTCACTAAAGATTGCAATCGTTCATCCTCCCCATAGATAATCAAAAGTCCTTCCGGGCGGGTCTTTTCAATAAATTGTCGATAAGCACTTAAGATATTCTCCCAACTGCGATAATAATCTACATGTTCAAAATCAATATTAGTGATCACAGAATAAAGAGGAGCAAAATAGAGGAATGATCCGTCGCTCTCATCCAACTCGGCCACAAATAGTTCTCCCTTTCCCCATTGGGCATGATAGGAATCTTCTTTGATAATACCTCCAACAGCCGAGGTGGGATGAAAACCGGCCCTGATCAATAAATTGGAGATCATGGAGGTTGTGGTTGTTTTTCCATGAGCACCAGCAATCGCGATCCCCTTCTTATCGTTCATCAATTGGGCTAAAAGTTGGGCTCGTTTGAGAATAGGAATCCCCTGAGATTGGGCTTCCAAGAGCTCAGGGTTATCACTTGAAATGGCTGAGGAATACACCACGTAATTCGCTCCTCTCACCTGAGAGCGATTATGATTCTTATAAATGACGGCCCCCTTTTGACGCAATCGTTCTGTTAAGGCATTTTCCTTCAAATCAGAACCACTGACCTTAAAACCCTGATCTCTCATAAGCAGTGCCAAAGGCCCCATGCCCATGCCCCCAATACCGATAAAATGATAATGACTACTCATTTTTTAATTCTCTCTCCCACTTTTCACCAAACCGTTGGAATTCCCTTCCATAAACCTTCCTAAAAGCCCCTTCGAATGTTTGCCCTTCTCTCAATTTGCGAGACAATCGGGTGAATTTATATACACCGTATTCTGAAAACATATGATATACGATACTGGCACACTCCGTATAAAAAAGTTCAACAATTTTATGATCAGTTTGATGAGAAAGAGGCATGGACATTAACTTCTCAAATGGGATAAAAACCTCTTCCTGCATTGATTTCCGAATCGATTGATTGGCCCCCCACCGTTTGGCTTTTTCTTGATACATGGCCACTCCCTCTTCAATACAAAGGGGAACGTCTGCTCGCGAACCAATAAATTGCCGGTACATATAATGCCCTAATTCGTGCCCCAGAGTTGAGTCAAAAAAGGCATGCGCGGTCGGATATGTGTAAATCTCCTTTTTATAAATGGACGCCGCCCCATGAGACCACCGAGCTTGTTGAGTCATCTTCACATATTCCTCAGAGTCATAATAGATATAAATCTTGATACGATCATATAGCCTTAAGCAGGAGAACTCCGACCATC
>CAYJUK010000112.1:0-7403 GCA_964373335.1 uncultured Planctomycetales bacterium
CGCAAGGAAAGTGTTGATCAGATCGTTAAAAAAAATCTCTGCATGGGCTGCGGCTTTTGCGAATCCCTTTGCCCGGAGAAATGGGATGCCATCCGCGTCGAATACGATCCCGCGGCGGGGCATTACCTTCCTAAAGTTGATGATAATAAATGCACCGAATGCGGGGTGTGTTTACGCGTCTGTCCGGGGGAAGAACTTGATTACGATCTGCTGAATATCTTCCAATTCGGAGAACTCCCGGAAAATAAAGTCTTCGGGAATATCTTGGAAACATATACCGGCTATTCCGCGGATCTCGCCATCCGCCAAAACGGAGCGTCCGGAGGGATGGTGACCCAATTGTTGAGTTTTGCTCTGGAAAGAAAAGAAATCGACGCCGCTTTAGTTGTCCACCTGAATCCCGAAGGGGCCTATGAACCCCAATTCCTCCTGGCTCAATCCCAGGAAGAACTCATCAAATCGCAAAAATCCCAATACCTTCCGGTTCCTTTGGGAGTCGCCTTCCGAAGAGTCATCAACGAAAATCTTAAGGTGGCTGTCGTGGGACTGCCATGCCATTTACAGGCCTTAAGAAAATCGCAGCTGGTCAACAAACCGTTAAGAGAAAATGTTATTTTCGCTTTCGGATTATTCTGTTTTGGAACCACCCGCCGGACAGGGGTGGAATATTTCTTGCGATCTCACGGGATCAGCCCGGAGGAGGTCTCTTCCCTGGCCTTCCGATCCGGGGGTTATCCGGGAAAGATCGCGGTCTTACTCAAAGATGGGAAGGAACTGACCTTCAACCGCGGCTTTGAAGTGCAAAAATGGAATCTGACGGAACACGCCCGGCTATGGACGGCCTTTGGTCATCCTTTTTATATGGACCGGTGCTTTACCTGCACGGACGGCACATCGGAATTAGCCGATCTCTCGTTCGGCGACCCCTGGCTTCCTGAATTCAAAGATGAGAAGATCGGCCGCTCCCTGGTTATTGTCCGCAGTGACAAAGGCCAGTCCCTCGTTAACGAGGCCATGGCGGCCGGCAAGGTTGTGCTCGATAAGATTGACAAACAAAAAGTCATCTTAAGCCAGGGCAAAGGCGACAGCATATCGGCCACAAAGGATATGGCCTCAAAATTTCTGGCCATGAAGATATTAGGCAAACCCGTGCCTCAATACAAAATCCGCGGTTTAAATAAGACCATTCATCCCTTCAAGGTGCTCCAGTATTTCTTCAGCCTAATCCATGCCCGGATGACGTATCAACGAGGCTTATGGTTTCTCTTGGTGATTCCCGCCTTTTTTGCCATTGGGATCAGATTTTCAAAACGAGCGATCAAAAAAATTTTAAAAGGCCCCTCCCAGACACAATGAAAGATGCCTTGAGATATGTTTTGGCGGTTTTTCTCTTTATCATCGCGCTTTGGATCTTAACCCGGGATCAATACCTTGAGCTCCTCAAAGATCTTTCCTTTGCTGACATCGTCATTTCTCTGATCCTCTGCCTATTCGTTTTCACCGCGTCCGGCCTTAAAATCTGGTTTGTTCTTCTCAAACAATATCATCTGAGAATCAGCTTGATCGATGTGGTAGCCCTCCCTATCTTAATGAGCCTCTGGAGCTATATTCTTCCTTTCAAAGGAGGACTCCTGTACGGCATTCTTTTCTTGAAGTCCAAATATCAAGTGAAAGCAGCCCGCGGCATCTCCATCTCCGTGTACACGTATCTGATCTCCCTCGTTGTGGTTGGTTTATTAGGATTCTATTACTGCCTTAAGTATAACTCTCTGCCTTCCGTCATGATCATGTCTCTCCTGTTTGTCATGAGTCCCTTCCTCATCAGAATCTTTCATAATCTTTTTAAAAAACTCGCGTTCTCACCTTCTTCTTTCTTAGGGAAAATCCAGCATTGGACAAATACGATCATGGAAGAAGTTAGGATCTCCTGGGACAACACCCCGACAACCCTTATCTCTTCGCTGATCTCTCTGACTCATCTGTCCCTGCGGTCTCTTTGGTATTATTGGACGGCGATCATCTTTCATATTGATATCTCGGTCTTAGCGATCGTGGCCATGGCGCTCTTGACGGAATTGGCCTTGATCATCCGGATCACCCCCGGGAATCTGGGCGTCAATGAGCTTCTCTCGGGGGGACTGCTGACTCTCTTGGGAGAGACGATGGCCGAAGGAATCCTGATTTCTGTATTTATTCGCTTCTCAACATTTGTCATCATGTTTACCATCGGGGCCGGGGCGCTTCTAGCGAATCTGTCCCATTTTGAAATGAAAAATTTAAGATCGTTATTTCAGACTCTCAAGCATCAAGTGACGGAAAAGCAAGCAACATGAAAATCATTAATGTCGTTGGTGCCAGACCTAATTTTATAAAAATCATGCCGCTCCTGAAGGCCATGAAAAAAAACCGCTCCTTGACCCCGGTGTTAGTCCATACGGGTCAGCATTACGACTACAACATGTCGGAGATTTTTTTTAAGCATCTGAATATCCCCAAACCGGATATCTTTTTAGGCGTGGGATCTGGCGCGCATGGTCAACAAACGGGGATGATCATGCGGGGTTTTGAGCCGGTCCTGGAAAAGGAAAAACCGGATTTGGTTGTGGTCGTGGGGGATGTCAACTCCACGTTAGCCTGCTGCCTCACCGCGGTTAAACTTCATATCCCGGTCGCCCATATCGAGGCCGGTCTGCGCAGTTTCGACCGGCGGATGCCGGAAGAGATCAACCGCGTGGTGACCGACAGCATCTCACAATATCTCTTTACCCCCTCCTCCCGGGATGATCAAAACCTGATCCGCGAAGGCATCCCCAAAAGCCAGATCTTTTGCGTGGGCAATATTATGGCGGACACCCTGCTTTATCATGTCAAACAAATAAAGGCACACCGCAAGAACCTTTTGTCCGCCAAGAAAGATTATGCCGTCTTAACCCTGCACCGGGCCGGGAATGTTGATCACCCTCAGATCTTCTCTCATTTGGCCAGAATTCTCAGAAAGCTTTCCGAATCGATCCCTATTTATTTCCCGGTTCATCCCCGCACCCGAAAACAAATCAAGAAGTTTTCCCTGACTCATTATTTTAAAGACCCTATTCATCTCCTCAAACCATTAGGGTATCTTGAATTCCTGAAACTGTATTCTCAAGCTCAGCTGGTCTTGACGGATTCCGGCGGTCTTCAGGCTGAGACCACCCTGCTCAATATCCCCTGTCTCACCCTGCGGGAAAATACCGAATGGACTATTACGCTCACTCACGGCACCAATGCCCTGGCGGGATTAGATGAAAAAAAGATTTTTTCTCAAGTCCACAAAATCCTTAAAGGACAGTGGAAAAAAAGGAAACCTATCCCATTCTGGGATGGGTCAACGGCGGATCGCATTGTGGACATATTGACCCGCCAATCAAGATAATATGCTGTTCGAAAACTTTTATTCCATTTTAAAACGGTATCAACGGGTCATCTTCCTCGTCCTCACGATCACCGCGGGAATGATTCTTCTTTATCCTCATCACGATTTTCAAGGGATGCTTTCCCAGGGAGATCATGGACGCGATCTTTACGCCTTCAAAAAGGTTTACGAAGGGGCCATCCCTTACCGGGATTTCTATACCAAAAACGGCCCGCTGATGCCTTATTATTACAGCCTCTGCTTTCACTTATTCGGGATGAGTATCCAATCTGTTGTTTTAGGGTTTAACGTCTTAGTTTTTTTTATGGGGATGGGGATCTTCTCGGTCTGCTCAATCTTTTTAAGCCCGGCCTTTTCCTTTTTGGCTTCCCTTTGGTATTGGACCTTCCGCGGCCCAGAGTTCTTTTACACCTATAATCACATCGGGGCCATAGTCCTCATCCTCTTAAACCTGGGGTGTCTCTTCAAATATTTCAAAAATCCCCGGTGGATTTATCTTTTTATGGGGTACGTCCTGATCTTACCTTTAAGCCTGATTCGGTATAATGTCGCAGCGACCTCTCTGATCCTATTCTTTTCTTTTACTTTATTAGCTGACATTCTCAAAAAAGATTCTCCCTGGAAAAAAAATCTATTAAAAAATATCGGCCTTTCCGGCGGGGTAGCTGTGCTATCCGGCCTGATCTACTTAGGCCTCCTCGGCACTGTTCCCGAACACGCCGGCTATGGGGAGATGGCTTATTGGGATGCCCTGAAACAATACCATGCCTCCCTGGATAAAATTTTTCTCGCCTTTAAAATGATCCTCAACTTCTTTATGATTCAGATCTCCGCGACCTGGATCAATCTATTCTTCTGGATGATCTTAATATTCGCGGCTCTCAGATTATTCCTATCCTCCCGGACCCTCTATTCCAATCGAAACGAAAAACTCAATTCTTATCTCGCCCTGGGAGCCCTGGCCTCGCTGACACTGTTAAATCTTCATGAGTACATTCCCTCGGCCGTTTGGTTCCGGGCCCATTGGGTGATTTTTTTACTTCCCATGATTGCCTTCTTTATCCTCGATCAAGGGACATTACGCATGCCGACTTCCATTCGAGCTATCTTGTTCTTGACCATCGCGCTGATCCCCCTTCCGGTTATTCAAGAGAACCTCGCCTTTATTGAGTCCTGCAAGACAGATCAAAACTTGCTTCACCTCGGACCGACACGAGTTTACCTGCCCCCCTCCCAGCAGCAGTGGATCAAGACCGTCACTCAAACAACGGCCTACATCCAGCAGAATATTCCCCCGGAAGAAAGATTTATCACCTTCGTTTACACCCCTATCTATTATTTTTTATCAAACCGAGACAGCCCCATCCGGGATTTGATTTTCTTTAATCTCCGCGGGCCCCGAGAAGAAAACCTCCTTCAGGCCATGAATGAAAAAGGCATCAACTATGTCCTTCTCGAGAACCGGGCGACTCACCCCCTGGAACGGCACTTAGGGAGCCTGGGGAAAACATACGGATTACTTTTTTGGGATTATCTGAATAAAAATTTTCAGCAGGCGGCCGTCTTTGGCCCTTGGCGGAAAAATCCCGGATGGGTCTCCAATCACAGCATCATGATATTAAAAAGGATCCCTTAAACTTCCCTTGGCTTACTTCATCTGGCAGAAACCGACCGCAAAGGCATCGACCGAAAAGGCCACTCTCTGATCTTTCTGGATATGTTTCCAGGCCTGTCTCATCCCTTCCGACCAGGAGATATCATCAAAAACAAGAAAGGCCCGCGGGGATAGAAAAGGGCTGATCTGTTGAAAGTAACGGATCGTGGCGTCTCGATCATGATGACCATCAATAAAGGCGTAATCAATGGGCGCCTGTGTTTTAAGGACTTGTTCCAATGTGTCCTGGAATCGCCCGGTAACGACTTTGACCCGCGCGCCAGTCCCGCCCAATGGCGGCGGGGAGGTACGGGGTTCCACCTGATTCAAATTCAATCTCCGCAGATTCCTCTCTGCTAACGAGGCTAAAGGAGGATCTCCCTCTAATGTGACTAACCGGCCTTTTTGATTCAAACGGAGCGCGGCAGCTTGATAAGCGGCGGAGAATCCCAGATTCGTTCCCAATTCTAGACACAAAGAAGGTTGAAAATCTCGGATCAGTTTGAACAATAACCGCGCCCATAGACCGGTTTTACCGGTCAATGCCAATTGACGCACCGACGCGGTATATCATTTCCCTTCCGCGGCCTCCTTGGGGGGAGCAGAAGGGGCGCCCGAACCCGCGCCGAAATCTCGAATGGTTATCTTTTCTGCCGAATGCGTAAGTTCGTTTCTTAAGGCTTCAATCTGGCTAAAAATCTTTTGTTCTTCGGCACTGAATTGATTTCGAGCCAATGCCGCCAGGGCATCCTTAAAATTCTCAGCCTCGGGACTCTTGATATGATCAATCTGCCGAACAGCCGCTTCAATAATGATCTTCCCAAAAAGGGCACTGCAGAATTTGATAAAGGCGGTCCGCACAAGCGGCATCTGATTCTCCCATCTTCCTGATTTTCCCTTACTATATCATAATCACTTATTCTCACACCCGCTGTTTCTAAAAATCCTTAGACAAATCTTTGAATCCCCTAACCCTTATGCTAAACTGCGATTATGAAATTAATCATCCAAATCCCTTGTTTTAACGAAGAACAGACCCTTCCCCAAACCCTTAAGGATTTACCTCAGCACATTGATGGGATTGACACCATCGAGACCCTGATCATTGATGATGGCAGCAGCGACAAAACCAGTGAAGTGGCGCAGAAACATCCTGTTCGTCATATCCTCCGCTTTACCAAAAATAAGGGACTCGCGCGGGCCTTCAAGGCCGGATTGGATGCCGGGGTAGCCCTGGGCGCAGACATCATCGTGAATACTGATGCCGACGGTCAGTATAAAGGTGAAGACATCCCCCGCTTGGTCAAACCTATCTTAGAGGGCCGGGCGGATATTGTGATTGGGAATCGTGATATCGAACACGTGGAGCAATTTTCCTTGATCAAGAAGAAACTGCAGCGGACCGGCAGCTGGGTTGTCAGGCATCTGACCGGATCAACCATCGCTGATACAACCACCGGCTTCCGCGCTTACAACCGGGAAGCGGCCATGCGGTTGAATATCCTCTCTGACTTTACTTATACCTTAGAGACGATTGTTCAAGCCGAATACAATAACCTCGCCGTTCATAACATTAACATCTCAACCAACACAGTCAAACGCAAGTCCCGCTTGTTCAAAAGCATCCCCGAGTATATTAAAAAATCAACCATCACGATCCTGCGCATTTATTCGATATTTAACCCGCTCAAATTTTTTGTAACCCTGGGGACATTCATCACGATGTGCGGCGTTTTGGTAGGAGCCCGATTTTTGTATTACTACTTAATGGGTCAAGGGGGCGGGAAGATCCAATCCTTGATCCTGGCCGCGACCCTGATCATCATTGGCTTCCAGGTGATTGTTTTGGGATGGGTCTCCGATTTGATCTCCGCGAATCGCAAACTCCTCGAAGACACCTTATTCAAAGTCAAAAAGATCGAACTCGCCCTCACCAACCGGCGAGAAAAAAATTGAAGACGTTGTCGGCACGCACTCCGAATTAGAAATGCTTTTTCAATTAACAGTTCCTCACCCACTGGTTGAAAAACTTCACTCATCGAGTAGGGGCACAAAATTTTGTGCCCCTACTTAGCCATTATTTTCTAATTCGGAGTTGGGGTTGTCGATAGCCCTATTTAAATAAAAAAGTTATGGAAATAATCCGACCGGTTGGATTATTTTTTTTACTCTTCAACCCTGGTTCCGCAGTTTGAATCATGCTCAATGAGAGATTGTATTGGCTGTAGTGGAAAATTTGGTCTTCAAAAATTCTTAACCTATTGCAAAATAACAAAATCCTTCTGCCATACTGCGGAACTCATACAAACGCATTAAGTTGAGTGCCATCATGGCTAT
>CAYJUK010000113.1:0-7330 GCA_964373335.1 uncultured Planctomycetales bacterium
TCCGATCTAGAGCCGGAACGCAATCTCAAGCGGGCCGGTCGGATGATTCAAGAGGCCGCCGAGAAACGATGCGATATGATCCTTCTCCCGGAATGCCTGGATCTGGCCTGGACGCATCCGAGCGCCCGGACCGAGGCCCAGCCGATCCCCGGCCCTTACAGCGATTATCTCTGCCAGCTTGCGGCACAATTTAATATTTATGTCTGCGCGGGCTTAACGGAGAGGGACAGCGGCGGCGTTTACAACAGCGCCGTCTTCATCAATTCTTCCGGGCAGACCATTGTGAAGTACCGCAAGATTAATCTCTTGACGGTTGAACAGCCTTTTTATTCGATTGGCCAAACGCTGTCGGTCATCGAAACTCCCTTTGGGAAGGTCGGGGTCAATATCTGCGCCGATAATTATATCGACGGCCTGCCGATCGGGCATACCCTGGCGCGGATGGGCGCGCAGGTCATCCTGTCGCCTTCCTCGTGGACCGTGGATTATTCTTTAACCGAGCGGGAAAATCCTTACGGCGAGAAGTGGCTCAAGCCTTATTCTATTCTGGCTAACCTTTATCATCTGGTGATTATCGGGACAACCAGCGTGGGGGTCATTGTCGGCGGACCTTATGAAGGCAAGAAGATGGTCGGCTGTTCGCTGGCGGTGGGCCCGCAGGGGATCATGGCCCAGGGATCTTACAATGAGCTGTCCGGTGAATTGATTATCGCCGAGTTCCCTGTCCCCCAGAGAAAAGAAAAGGGAACCGCGATTGGAGAGATGTTAAAGGGGCAAGGCTATGTCTTTAGCTGAACGATTCAAAACAGAAGAAGCCGAAACCGCGCCGGCCCTGCAGTCCGCGGCCGCCCGGCCGACAACGATGTGCGTCCGCTGCATCGTTGATACCACGGTGCCGGGACACAATTTTGATGAGAAGGGCGTCTGCGCTTACTGCCGGCTGCATGACAAACTGGAGCGGCGTTATCCCCTCAATGAAACAGGCCGGCGCCTGCTGAATGGGATTATCGCGGGGGTCAAACGCCAGGGCCGGAATAAGAAGTTTGATTGTGTCGTTGGGATCAGCGGCGGCCGGGACAGCACGTACACATTGTATCTGGTCAAGAAGGTCTGGGGGTTAAGGCCTCTGGCGGTTCATTTTAATGACGGCTTCGGCAACCCAACGGCCGGAGAAAATATGCGCCAGGCCACGCAAAGGCTGGGAGTGGAATTAAGGACGATCACCTCGGACTGGCGCGAGTCCAAGGATCTGCGGATCGCGTACCTGAAGGCCTCCACCCCGGATCTCGGAACTCCGACGGATATCGGGATTGCCACCGCCCTGTACGGGATGGCGGTGAAGGAGGGTGTTCAGAATATCTTGATTGGTCAGTCGTTTCGCACCGAGGGTATTGCTCCGTTAGAGTGGAATTATCTGGACGGGAAATATCTGAAGTCAGTCCATAAACTCTTTGGCAAGGTTCCTCTGCGCCCTTGGACCCCCACCGATGGGGCATTCAATCTGACCTTCCGTCCGATGTTTTATTATGCCATCCTCAGGCGGATCAAGACGGTCCCGGTGCTTTATTATGTCCGCTATGTCCGCGCCGAGGCGGAAGAGATCATCAAGAAAGAACTGGATTGGGTTTATCCCGGGGCTCATTATTTCGATGACCTGTATCAAAGCCTGATGGCCTTTATCATGCGCACCAAATTCCATATTGACCGGCGGAAATACAATTATTCCGCCCTGATCCGATCGGGGCAGATGAGTAAAGAAGAGGCGTTAAAAGCTGTTGGGCAGGTTTATTGCATCGAAGACCCCAAGGTCATTGACCTCTGCGTCAAAAGACTGGGGCTGACTCCGGAAGAGTTTAACGAAATCCTTGCTCTACCAACTAAGACCTTCCGGGACTATCCCACAAGTTACAACCTTATAAAACATCTCAAATGGCCGATCAAGATCCTTTCCCATCTGAATCTTTTACCCTCGACGACCTATGACAAATATTTTGAGTGTGGATAAAAATCTCCCGCGGTCCCTCCCCATTTTAATCGTTGGCCTGCTTTTCTCATTTCTTATTATTAAAATTTTTTCCGGTCACTGGACCGAGGATCAGTATTATCTTGAGCGTGGGGATGTTTTAAATATCCTAGCGGGGACCCAGGGCAGTCAGTCCCTAGAGTTTTATCTCGGACGGATTGAAGAGAGGCTTTGGGGACCCTTAGGGATGCTGTTTTCGGGGATTGGATTTTTATTGATCAGCTGGTATTATTTGAAGGAAACCGATGCCAGGAGATTTTTCCTGGCGGTTTTTCTTTATTTTCTTTTTACCAAATTTGACATTCTGCTTTATCCCATTTACGGGGACTCGGCCAGCGGGCCCTTTGTCGAGGCCGTTTGGCTGAAAGCGAATAACTTTAATTATTTTAGGCTTGCCCAGCAGCCGGTCTTTGTTCAGGGAGGCCCCAAGTGTTATTTGTTTTCGATTTATCCTACCTTCCAGGCCATCCTGATGACGTTGATTCCTCACACCAAACTGTTCCTGCTGGTCAATCATCTGTTAACCTTTGCCCTGGGGGCGGCCATTGTTGCCGCTTTTCGGGATATCCTTTTAAAAATATTTTCTAAAAATCTCGCCTTGCTGGTCTCGCTTCTCCTTTTGTCCCTGCCGCTTTTTCAATCTCAGGTTGAACAGATCAATATGGAGATCCCTTTGCTTTTCTTTTCTGTTTTGGCCGTTCATTGTCTGGTGAATAAGAAAATGGGTCTGGCCGCGCTGATGTCCATGATGGCGGTCTTCGCCAAGGGAGTGGGTATTATCATAACGATCTCATTTTTTATCGTCTGCCTCTTGCTTTTCTTTTTAGATAAAGAATATCGATTTAAGGGGAAACTTTTAATTTTGGGAGCTGTGGCTATCATTTATTCAGCCGTCCAGTATTACGCCGCGTTTTTTATTCTTAATCAAAAGGGACAGGTGGATATGGTCGGTCTGTTTGAGGGATGGCGGTGGATGAAGTCCTGGCCCTTAGTTTATCTCTTTGGAATAAGTTGTATTATTTTTTTAGGAAATTTATTGAAAGAGAAATGGGGGAAGGCTCGATTATCAATCTTCGACCTATTTCAGAAGTATTATATTCCGCTGATTATGTTTATTTGCGCGGGTGTCTGGTTCGGCCTTTATCTCAATTCTTACGGGGATCAATATCGTTATCGTTTGCTGTTGCTCCCTTTTTGTTTATTCAGCTTACTTTATACCGGTTATGTCTTAGTTCGGAAGGAAGATATTTTACAGGGGATATTAGTGATTCTGACGGGTTTCTCTTTCTGGTGTTCTTATGGCTGGATTTATCCGGAGGAGGAAGATAATATCCATGCCGTTTTGGAGCGGAGTCTGGAATACCGCAATGAGATCAAGGTCACTAGGAAGGCGGCAAAACTTTTGGAAACATCATTTTCCGACTTTACTGTAGGAGCCCCATTTACTTACGCGCAGATCCTGGCCTTCCCCGAGATGGGCTATGTTCGTCATGGGTTTAATGTGATTATTTACGGATTCCCCTGCACCTACGGAAATATTAAGCCGTTTTCGGGGTTTAAGGATCTGGATTTAGATAAGGTTATCTGGGTGGGAATTAAGGAATCTAATCTCATAGATCAGATGTCCGCATCTCTGATCGCCGAAGAAGATAAGATTATTCAGGAGGTCTTTTTGGGGAATAAAAAGATCACCTTGTTTATGGGAGGGATTGCCATTGAAAGGATGCGTTTGATGTTAAAAGAGATGTTGAGAATTATGCAAAGGAAAGGAATCATCAATAATTCCAATAGGCAGAGCTTTGGCCTGGACTTAGACAATTTACGTTCTCAGCAAAAATAAAAAGACGTTGTCGTTAAGACTTTGTAAATCAAGGAGATATCACCGCAGTGAAACAAATATGTATTCTCCTATTTTTTTCTTACTCTATCAATAACAAAGGCTTTCGGACAACGTCTTTAAAGTCCTTGACAAAAATACCCATATTTTCTATACTTTCAGCTCTGCCTCAATATTATTAAAAGAATAGGAGAACTTATGTCCCCTGATTACGCGGATTATGGCCAAAATATCGCTGAGCAGTTTCAGGAATATCTTAAAACCGGGGACGATCGATTGATTGAAAAGTACTCCATCAGAGAACTCCAGACGGCTGTCAGTAAATTATCTCCCTTTTATGATAATAACAAGCAATGGTATCGGCTGATAGAAAGACGGATAGAAGAATTGTCTATTCTGGAAGAATTAAAGAAGGAGAGAAAATACCAATGGCTTATTGCATTAAAAGAGAAATGGCTGGATAAGGTTGTCTCTTTTCTTTTTGGATTGATTATTGGAATTTTATTGAACAGGTTCTAACCCGCCAGCGCCAGTTCTATACCCCACAAGTTTTTTCCCCGCCTCAAGTTTTGCACAAATGATTATTAGCTCCCAAATACGTGATCAACTAGGATGTAGTCCTTTGATAAAGGCAAATAACAGCTAGTGAAGACCGCAATGGAAGCCGCCTTTTCAACGGGGGGAGGAGATGTTATCCTTGTGCATGGAATCCCCTCCGGCTATGAAAATCAAAAAAACAGGAATCACCCTTTTTGCATTTATTTATAATTTATTATCCATAACCGGCCTTTATATGAGCTTCTTTGGATTGGAAGGTATTACCGGATCTTCCCGGACTTTCATTGGGGATTTGGTGATTACGCAAATGGCGGTTATCCTCATTACTGTTTTGTTTTCCCTCTCTGCTTATCAATTGTATGCCTTAGAATCCTCCGGAGTGTTTCTCCCGATCCTGCTTCTGACCATTATTATTGTCGCTGGTATGATTTTCCTTATCCCCTTGTTAATATCTCATCTGGTTTATTTCACTCGTCCTGCGGTTCGCGGGCAATTTAAAGATTACCAAAAGTGGTGTGATATCAAATCCTAAGTTGATCCGGAAATTTTAACCCCAATTTTGCAATAGAAAGAATTTCTTCCGAGGAGGCATCACCGAGCAAACTTTTGCACAAAATTTTCCCGCGACTCAGACGAAAATCAGTTTCTATTGCAAAATTGGGGTTTAAGGGTAAATATCCTTATTTTTCTTAGGTGATCTCTATTCAGGGTGATAAGATGTCCTGGATTTTGAATTGAAATTGAATTATTAAGGAGCAGCGCATGGACGTCTTATGGAATCTACTGGATTTTTTTATCCATCTTGATCACCACATGAATCAAGTGATTCAAAATTATGGGATTTGGACTTATTTGATTGTCTTTTGCATCATTTTCGCTGAGACGGGATTCGTGGTGACTCCTTTTCTGCCGGGGGATTCACTTTTATTTGTCTTAGGCGCTTTGGCAGCCTCAGGAGGACCGCTGGAGGTGAAGTGGTTGATCATTCTCCTGACGACGGCAGCCGTTTTAGGGGATACCGTCAATTATGGGATTGGTCATCTTTTAGCCCCTCAAGTGTTTCGCAAAGAAAATATCCGCTTCCTTAAGAAGGAATACCTGGAACGAACCCACAATTTTTTTGAGAAATATGGAGGGAAGACAATTATCATCGCCAGGTTTGTTCCTATCATCCGGACCTTTGCCCCATTTCTGGCGGGTGTGGGAAGCATGACTTATGGGCGGTTTTTTCTTTATAACGTGACGGGCGGAGTGTTGTGGATTGTGTCCTTTGTCTCGGGGGGATATTTCTTCGGGAATCTGCCTTGGGTCAAGAAGAATTTCATCCTGGTCGTTTTCGTGATCATCATCATTTCTATCCTGCCGGCGGTGATTGAGTCCCGGCGCCATCGGCAAACCGTCAAGACAAAACAGGGCTAATCTTCCAATTTTTCTTCCCACAAGTATTTTCGGGTCTCCTCAACAATAACCTTATGAAGCACCAGAAGCGAAATAAGATTAGGTATAGCCATTAAGGCATTTGCGATGTCGGCGAAGGACCAGACAATTTTGAGGGTGAGTACGGATCCGATCATAACCGCGATGACCCATAACCAGCGATAGATCTTAATCGACTTAGCCCCCCAGAGATATTCTGCAGCCTTTTCTCCGTAATAAGACCATCCTAGAATCGTACTAAAGACGAAGGTGAGTAATCCAACAGTCAAAATAATCGGCCCCAGGATCGGGAGATCGGAAAACACCGCCTTCGAGAGGGATGAGCCGCTGATGCCTTCGGTCCAGTGCCCGGAATTGACCATAACGATTCCCATTAAGGCGCAGACAACTACGGTATCCCAGAAGGTCCCGGTGGAAGAGACCAGGGCTTGTCGAACCGGATTTTTGGTTTGAGCCGCGGCGGCGACGATCGGGGCGCTGCCGAGTCCGGATTCATTGGAAAAGAGTCCGCGGGCGATCCCGTAACGCATGGCCTCTTTGGCCGTGGCTCCTAAAAATCCACCGACGACGGCATGCCCGGTAAAGGCGCTTTGAAAGATGAGGACCAGGGTTTCCGGGACAGTCTTAAATTGATAAATCAGCATCACCATGCATCCCAGAATAACGAAGATGGCCATAAACGGCACCAGTGTCTCGCAGGTTTTGGCAATCGACTGTATCCCGCCTAAGATGACGACCGCGGTGAGAAGAGTGAGGATTGCGCCGGTGATCCACGGAGAGATATGCAGGGTTTCTTGAACCAGTTGGGTGATGGAATTGGCCTGCACCATATTCCCAATCCCGAAGGCAGCAACGGCCGTTAAAAAGGCGAAGGTCACTCCCAGCCACCGGCAATTCATGCCGCGTTCCAGGACATACATCGGGCCGCCCGCCATCAACCCGTCTTTGGTCACGACCCGGAATTTTACAGCTAAAAGGGCTTCGGCGTATTTCGTGGCGATTCCAAACACACCGGTCAGCCATAACCAAAACACCGCTCCAGGTCCGCCGGAGGCTATCGCGGTGGCAACGCCAACGATATTTCCAGTCCCGATTGTAGCGGCGAGGGCCGTCGTTAACGCGCCAAATTGACTGATATCCCCGTTGCCTTCTTTCGACCGTTGAAAGGAGATCTTGATTCCCTTTACCACATATCTTTGGATTAATTTGAGCCGAAAGGTCAGCAGGATATGCGTCCCAAATAAGAGAAGGAGCATCGGCGGACCCCAAATCCAGTTACTCATCTGATCGAGAACCTGTTCTAGACTTTGCATAGTTTTTTTCTCCCTTCTTTGTTTAATTATACTCTTGCCTTCTTTAGGGGAAGACAACTTTATTGAGAATTTTGATGGGATGAAAACGCCGGTTGTTTTTAATTTCACTCATGTAAGTCCAAATTAGCGCGCACCAATGGCAAGCCAATGAAGTGAATCCGA
>CAYJUK010000114.1:0-7324 GCA_964373335.1 uncultured Planctomycetales bacterium
ATTTAAGCGATGCTTATGCAGCCATCTGGACAGTGCATCCCCAAATAGATGATCGTGTTGGAAAGATGATTTACGGCGCTGTTCTCGAGAAAATTGAAATGGCTCAAAGGAAGAATCATCCCCAAAAAGATTCTTCTCAAAGAGGTGCTTCTTTAGAAAAGATCAGGAAGGACAACTTAAAAGAAACCCCGCCCCAAGGCAAGAAAGAATCTACAACTGAAGACCCACCCTCGGCAGACAGGCAGAGAGGGAAGGGAGATATTTTTATTTTGCTTCTTGGGATTGCCGCGGTTGGGATCATGATGATGATTCGTTATCTTTTAAAAGAGACGCCGGACGCAATCGCCGACGCGCCGCCTTTCGCATTTTTTGGTCTGGCCACGACCGGTTTAGCTTTGTGGATGCGGGAAGGAGATTCAGCTTCAGAGGGCTCTTCTTCAAATACTCCGTCATCTCAAATGAGCTCTTCCTTGGATATCGAGATCAAGGATTTTAAATTGGAGAAGGGCTTTGAGCGGCTGGAAGAGATTTTAGAAGTAGTTTGCGAAACAAGAAAGGTTCATTCTGTCCAGTTGAACCAATACATAGGGGCTAGATGGGTTAAAAATCAAAAAGAACGTTTGGCAATTCGTTCAAGCGGGGCTGCTGGTTTATTGAGTATTTATAATGATCAGGAAAAGGGCAGTGATAACTTCAGGTTTTTCGATTATCACAAGGAAGCAATTTCAATTCTTGGGAGCGTTATTAAAAAAACTTTATCGGAAGAGTATCGGCCCGAGGATTTTCATGAAAAATGGTTAAAAGAAGAAAGGCTTTCCTGGACAAACAAAGGGCAGGTCTTAGCCGATCTAGCGGGAAGGATTCTTTGGATTTATGGTTTTGAATTAGCGGCCTTAACTTTAAGAAGAAATTTGTTTGAAAGGGATATGTATCAAAGAGCCAGGGAATTAGCTCAAATAGTTTTACGACATAATAGTTATACCTTGGAATCTCCTGAAATTTTCTTTGTTGTGGTTCTGGGGTTGTCCGCCGCTATGACACAAGACCTCTCTACGCTCAAAGAAGCCCACGCGAGATTAGGTGCGATCATTCAAACATTTTCTTTGGATACTTCTCCCAAAGGGAATGTCATATGGGGGAGCAGGCCAGATAGCGCGAGAATGGAGTCCTTTGAAAAGTTGTTCCAGGCGATGATTCATTTACTGAAAAATGATTTACAAGGGGCACAGGGATATTTCACTCAGGCACTTGAGCGATCGCTTCAATCCACACAAGAACCCGATAATTTTATTTGGACGGCGCACTTTTTTATTTCTCAGGATAATTTAGAAGAGGCCAAACGTTATTTGGATGAGGCCATTATTAAGCTGCCATCGAGCTCAATGCCTTTTGACAAGAGATTAAGGTACAAGGTGAGCCTCTTGGCCGGCCGTGGACGGCTCCATATGTTACGCGGCGATCATAAAAGAGCGTCAGCAGATTTTCATGAGGCCATTGAAGCGGCCTTGAGCGCTAATTTTAAACAGACTAAATATTCTGGTAACGAGGTGACGGTCGAAGATATCTTTGTTCTTCTCACTGATCGATTGAGTTTATGGTTGGCGTATGCGTTTGCCCCCGACCATGGGGCTCAGGTAGGTGACGATGCCGTTTCGCATATAAGGGTTTTGTTACAGATGTTTAAAATTATCAAGGATAAAGAGGTTAAACAGAGGCTCTTTTCGGTTGTGTGGTCATCAATGACCGGTCATGAGCGCGAAGGTCCGGAACTTCTAGCGAAAATTTTTAAGATTTCAATGCCGGGGTTTGTTGATGTTGTACGCGAATCGTATCAATACGCTCCGAGTGATTTTAATAAGCTGCGGTTTGAAGAAGTCCTGCGTGATTTCATCCAAAGAGAGCCGTCCAGGTATCCGCGTCTTTTGAGGTTTCTGGAGATGATTAATCTCCCATTTGCCAGTCAAATTCAGGGAATGACGGTGAAGAAAGAGACAACACCTTCTCAGGCAGGCGAGGGGCAACAGCCGGCTTTAGCAAAAGAGCCTCAAGAAAAGATTCAACCCAAACCGCCGTTATCAAAAGAAAATAAGGACTTAAAAGAATTCAACAAACGAAAAGGGAATATTAAAGAATTGTGGGTTGAATTTATCGGCCAGTTTGGCCAATCGCCGCGGGTGGTTTCTTCTCAAGAAAAGAATGGTTTTGATCGCCTGGCTGCTGCAATTATTAAAGAGATTAAATGGGTTAGGATTATCTTGAAAAAATTAATTCAATCTGGAAGTAACGAGGACATAAGCGACATTGAGAATCAAGAGGCAATTCTCAAGGCCTTTGAGAGCGTGACCAAAGAAAGTGTTTCGGGAAAATTCCCAAGTAGATCTCTGAAAGGTGTTCCAGAAAGATCAATCCCTGACAAAGAGAATTCTCAAGAGGAAAAGGAACAGGAAGATCGCGCGTTACCCAAAAAAGAGGTGATCAAACCCAAAGAGTCTCAGCATAAAGAATCCGAGGCATCCCCGGAGACTCTACCAGTAACCCCAAGACAAGAAACGTCACAAGCACTGACTACTCCTCTGAAAAAACCTCTTAAATATGTGCCGCCTTCACATGTAACAGCCATTACCCTTTCGTTGGTTCCAAAGGAATATAAGGAGGCGGCAAGGTTGGTAAATCTGGCTATAACAACAGGTGAAGTTTCATTAATTAATAAGGCTAGGGACTCTATGGCTAATACTTTAATGAGAGCTTCCAGTAAGGCTCCAGACATTGCGAGTCAAATAGCTCAAACATTAAATGTCCTTGAAGGCCACATTGCTTCGTTAAGTTTAAAAGAGACTTCACAAACCGAAAAAAATAATCCCGGCCCCAAGGCCAGCCTCATCATGAGAGATCCTTACCAACGCTACGCGTGGCTGTGGGAAGAGATTGTGTTTCGCGGGCCGGCGGCCTGGAGCTTGATTTTGCTGGGCGGCTTAAAGGGAGTTTGTGTTGTCATTCTTATTCAGGTTATTTATATCGCGCTTCATAAATGGAGCTTGGCCGTTCAAGCGCAAGGGCAGTTGTGGGGCCCCTGGTCACGAAAAATAGCCTGGGTAAAATTAACGCTGAAGACATTTGAACTTTTGTTTTGGACGCTTTTGCCGATGCTCTTGTGGATTTGGTTGTATAACGGACTTTCCCCTCAAGAAACAAAGGGTTTATTTCATACACTATCGCGGCAATCGTTACTTTGGTGGATGCCGGGCATTTTCATTGGCACGGCGGTCGCGAACATGCGGCATCTGGCCAACAATAACAAGGCTTCTGGTCTGCAAGGGTTATTGAAGGTGATTCCCGAGCTCGCGCTTATCAAGAGAGCTGAGCGGGATATCCTTTTAAATAATTTAGCCATTCTTACGAAGACAGTATTTCTCATTAAATGGGAGGAAGAAAATAATCTCTCACTTTCCGACGCGCCGCGCCCCTTGTTTTTCCAGTATGATAAAGAGGGGCGGATTATTTACTTGAATCAATCTCAGCCGCGGGCTGTCGGGGGAGGATACGATGTTTTGACGGTTTCTGATAACGGCAGAGTACAAATGAAGATTGACAAAAAAATACCATCCATTTTGTACGAAACGTTGCGGCTGGCCAATGTCCTTCTGGGAATGAAGGTTGAATCCAATGACCGCCAGCGGCGCAACGTGATCTATTTATTGGATCGTGAGATGATCCGCAATCGAGACAACAGCTATCTCCTTCGAACCAAAGACAACGGGCTTTTGATCAAGGCTGAAGAAACCGTTTCGATTGATCGAAGTCAATGGAAGTCCTATCTTGTGCATGAAACTTGGGATGGCTTTCTGAGTTTCGATGTATCCATAGATTTTATCGAGAAGGATGTTTTGGACACGATGGCACTTTACAACACCTTAATCAGCAGGATACAAAATCTGGCCGCGCAGAAAGGTGATGAACAAAAGGTTCTCGAAGATTTTATTCTTTTCCTCTTTACTAACGGGCTTTTTGTCGGCTTGGAGGGTATTCTCGAGCGGATTGGTCAGCGGGATTTAAAAGAAAGATTCAAGGGACTCTTTTTACAGAAAGTGCGGTCGTTTTATACCAAGGAAGAATCCGTTTTAACGAGACTGGAATTATTAGCCCGAGAACTCGAGGCGCGATATCCCTGGCAGCCGTGGATTTCTTCGATTCCTCAGCCATTAGATATTTCGATAGAGGTCATCAGTCTTGATGAATACGGCCTGCCAACGCCCTTGAATTCGAGATATGCCGTACGTTCTGTCCTGATTGATCAGGACCCATCGGGAAAGATCGAATTAATAGGGCTCAATGATTCAGACAAACTTCTTAATGAGGCGCTCATGATAATGAATCGCTTCCGCAAAGAAAATAGCAGCCAAAGAGTTGATCCATTGATGGTCCTCAATTTATTGAGATTAATTGACGGCCAATGGAAGAATTTCCCGGACCGTGTGATGGGGATTCATTCAAGCGGGCTTATTTATTCGAAAGAGGAATGGCCGAGCGGTTCGCCGGAGGAAATATTCGAATTTTTATTCAGAGGCGACAAGATTCATTTTTTCAGTTCCTTTAAACCAATCCCTCCTTTGGCTGAGAAGGCCCGCGCGGCTTTTAACGCCCTGGTGGATCAGGTGATGAAGGCGCGTCAGAATCCCGACGAGATTCCGGAACTTCTGGATATGATCGCGCGGCTCGGGGCGCAAAGCCGCGTCACGACTATCGCCCGATTATGGATTTCGGATTCGAATATTCGCCAGAGGCTGCTTGAGGACTTTATCGAAAGATACAAACAGGATTATCTGGACCTGGCGCTTGTCTTTAAATATCTCGAGGCGCTTACGCTAGGGCCGTGGGAAACACCGGAAAGCCTCAGCATGACTGAGAATGGGGATTCTCTTGAAATGCCCGCGGCTGTTCATCTTCTTAATCACACCCGGCCGCGGAAAGAGATGTTTAAAGATTTAAGACAAGAAAGGGTTTATCAAAATACGGCGCTTTTATTTTCAACCGCGTTTGACGATCCCCAAAAAATTTACAATGCGCGCATCGATTATCAGGGCAGGATTTTAAAGATTGAAAAAGGTGAAAAGGTTAAAGTGGGCGAGGGTATTATCAACCTTTTCATAAACAGTTCCGCGGAACTTGTTTTATCGAGCAATGAATACGAATCGATCAACCAGGCTGTCGGACGATACAACGAGCTTAAAGGCATGGCCCAGGATCAAAATGATTTGACAAGATTTAGAAAGATCTTTGATCCAAAGGTGCATCCCTTTACCGGACTTTTCTGGGGGATAAAAACGCGGACAGATAATATTGAGGAAATAGCCGAAAAGATTATTGCCCTCGGGGTTGTACCTTTTACCTTTACCGTGGCCCGTTGGTTAAAAGAGATGGATGATCGATTCAGACTTTACGAGATGGTTCTGGAGAAGTTGTATAAAAGTAAAACCCGTTTTTGGCGGGCGGTGAGCCGCGCGGCTAAGATGATTATTTTTGCGTTTGGTCTTTGGGGAGGGCTTCTTGGTCCATCCGTGCTTGAGGCAGCCACGTTAATTGGTATCCAGAAAAAAGATGTGGTGTTAGAAAGTTCCTCTGCCGCGGGAGTCGCCGTACTTGCTGTGGTCTTGACCGCGTGTGTGTTTGTGGGCCTGCGGTTATTGTTTGACAAATTTTTTCTGCGGGATTCCCATCTTAATGTTGACCGGGAATCAGCTCCAGACAGATTGCAGGAAAAAGATTATCGAGAGAATAACGCAAGAGCAGTCAGCCGCCGGAATTTTCTAACCAGTTTTGTCTGGTTAATCCTCACGGCGCTTTATACCTCTATCTGCAGTTCCTGCCGCCGTATGCAGGGTTCTATTCGAGGCCTAAATCCCGCGCGGAGAAGGCCGATCGTTCTTTCCGATCAGGAAAGAGGGGCTTTCCTTAAGGACAATCGTATTTTGAAGGCTCAAATACCTTTTGTCCTTGCGGAAGAATGGGAGCAAAGAAGAGTTCTGGCCATTGCCACCTTTAATTCGCCCCAGATTCACGAGGTGATCTTTGCCGTCGTTGAGGAATATTTGAGAAAGCACCCGGATAGGGTCATCAATCTCGTGAACGTCGGACTTAATAGCCGTGATCTTGAGAGAAAAATTAAGGAATGGGAAAAGAAAAATTGGAAGGTTCATTTGAGAGACACCATTACATATTCTTCTCAGGAGATTTTTAAGTCCGCTTATCTCTGGCAAAAGGAGATCCAGGATCCTCAGTCGCGATGGCTTGTTCTCACCTACGCCAATCAAGAGAACCTTTATGGGCTTGATAAGTCAACCCTTATGTCCGTCGCTGCCTCTTATGTGGGGCGAAAGCAGACCGGCTCGATATTCACGATAGTGTCGAATCGTTATAAGGGTATTAACGAACAAGAAAATATCATAGGCAGGCTCTCGGCTGACTCAACAGAACTCTCCAAAGAACCGTTTTTGATTCGTATCAGCCACTCACCTTTTGAGCGCGAGCCGCTTGACGAATCGAAGCGACCCATGGAAGAGCTGGTCGACTGGGTTCTTGTTTGGACGCAATCGCCTCCCGCGGCGTTAGAAACATCGGCGTCTTTCATTGACGATAAGAAAAAATTTATTGCCGCCGCGCCTCGTCAAGATGCGGAAAGCCGGGCGCCCCCTGGCGGTAAAGGAGGCGGCCGCTGGCCGATCATGGTGCCGGTGTATGAGGCGGTTGAGCAATTCGCCAGTAAACTGACGAATTCGTCCGGCTTAGGTTTGTTCGTCGGACAGGCGCTTTTACCAGCCTTGATTGAACATGGCGGCTTTGTAGCGGGTCTGGACTGGCTCCTTTCCGTGGCCTTTGGGCTGCCGTATGATTTAGGCCCGCCGCATTTGGGACGATTGGGATTCCTTATTCTCCTTTGGCAGTTATTCCACGCCATAACTCTTAGCTCACTTCGTTTTCTCCTCAAGAAACAACTTTCTAAATTCATTCAATCTCTCGACTGGTCTTCAGTGATTGGCTTTGAGAAATGGCTGATCAGTCTTCTTTCCTGGCTCAGTGTTATCGCCATTAGCAAGTTTGAACTGCCCGCCAATCTTCAGCGGGGACTGTTTTTAGCCGGCGCACTTATGCTAAGCCACCTAGTCGTTAATACCCTTCAAATTCCTTCCATCAAATTTTCCTTTGTCAGTGAATGGCTGCGGTATTTTTATTTTCTGGTGACGCGCGCAGGCAGAGCCGGGGGCCGCTGGAAGGCCTTAAAATATTTTAAGCAAATGATTTAGTAAATTAAATAAAAGATTTTTTTAAT
>CAYJUK010000115.1:0-5396 GCA_964373335.1 uncultured Planctomycetales bacterium
ATACTCAAGACACTCGCTGCTTCTTTAATGAAAATTGCAAATGATATTCGCTGGCTGGGATCCGGACCTCGATGTGGTTTGGGGGAATTAATTCTCCCAGAAAATGAACCTGGCAGTTCGATAATGCCTGGCAAGGTCAATCCCACTCAATGCGAGGCCCTCACCATGGTTTGTGTCCAAGTCATGGGCAATGATACAACGGTAACAATTGCAGGAGCCAGCGGTAATTTCGAATTGAATGTTTATAAACCCGTTATCATTTATAATGTGCTTCAATCTATCAATCTCCTCTCTGATGCTTGTCGGAGCTTAACAGATCATTGTATTGTGGGAATTCAGGCTCATAAAGAGAATATCAGCAAACACCTTCTCAATTCCCTCATGTTGGTAACAGCCTTAAATCCTCATATTGGCTATGATAAAGCTGCTCAAGTTGCCAAGAAAGCTTATAGAGAAAATATAACCCTGAAAGAAGCCACGATATCCTTAGGATACTTATCTGCTAAGGAATTCGATCGCATTGTTCGTCCGCAAGACATGATCGGTCCTAAGCGATAAAACGGATACTTATGCCTTGACGAATAATACACTTCCTTATATGCTTAGTGAGGGATTTCAAGAAAATCGCCTGCGGACGATGACAGTTAACGATTTTCAGCCCCAAGTTATAGATGTACTTTCCTAAAGGGTAAAAAATGGTAAAACGAATCCGGGTAGAACGTCGAGAGGCCATTCGATCCAAGCGACAATTGGCGATTCAATATCGTATTGTCAAAAGCCGTTCTAAAAAATTTAATAGCGGCTGGCATTTATCAATAACGGATAATATGAGTATTTCGGGAATCGCATTTCTATCTGAAATTGCTCTTCGGGTGGGAGACATGATTGAACTTCATGTCGCCATGTCAGGACTCTTAGATATTTTTAATGGTTACGCAAAGATTGTACGGATGGAAAAAAAGAAGAGAGGACCTTTTTATCTAATTGCGGTAAAATTTTTGGAAAACAAAAAACTTATCTCTCACCCAGAACCTGCTTCATCACTCGTTGCAAAAAATTAACTTCCTTTAAACTCAGCGACTAACCCTTGCAAGGTAGCCTTGGCATCCCCAAAAACCATTCGGGTATTATCATAGTAAAACAATTCATTTTCAATTCCCGCAAAGCCTGTCGCCATGGATCGTTTAAGGACAAAGACTGTTCTTGCTTTATCGGCATCAATAATGGGCATGCCGAAAATAGGGCTCGATTTATCATGCCGGGATGCCGGATTGACGACATCATTGGCTCCAATGATCACACAGACATCAATCGTCTCCATAGCAGGATTGATCGCATCCATCTCAAAAAGCTGTTCATAAGGCACATTGGCTTCTGCTAAGAGGATATTCATATGTCCAGGCATACGCCCTGCCACCGGATGGATGGCATATTTAACCTCCGCACCATTTTTTTCCAATAACTCACCTAATTCTCTTAAGACATGTTGCGCTTGAGCAACGGCCAACCCATATCCGGGAACAAAGACCACTGAGCGAGCCGCCTCTAAGATAAAATAGGCGTCTTCACTATTGACGGCCTTCACCTCTCCTTTAAATCCGGCGCCTTTTTTATGACTCACAGCAGAACCAAATCCGCTAAATAAGACATTCGCCAAAGAACGGTTCATAGCCTTACACATAATTTGAGTAAGAATGATCCCACTCGCACCAACAAGAGAACCAGCCACGATAAGCATACTATTGATAATCACAAAACCGGTTGCTGCACCCGCCATCCCAGAATAACTATTGAGAAGAGAAATAACAACCGGCATGTCAGCCCCACCAATGGGAATAACCGCAAGGATACCAAGAATCAAAGATAAAATCATGATGCCAATAAAGACAGGATAATTTTGGACCGGATTCATGCAGAAAATAATTCCACCAATAAGGAGGAGAATTAAAATTAAGGAATTTACAAACTGCTGGCCTTTAAAGAGGATAGGTTTACCAGTAATTTTTTCTTCTAATTTAGCCCAAGCAAGGACGCTTCCGGTAAATGTAACACCCCCTATCAAAATGGCTAAATAGGTACTGATCGTAGTCAAAAAAGGTGCACTCGGATGATAATGGTAGGATGACCATCCCACGAGAAAACTTGCCAACCCACCTGACCCATTCAAAAGGGCGACCATTTGTGGCATCGCTGTCATGGCAACGGTTAAGGCCACATAACCACCAATTAATGCCCCCATGATCAAACCGACCATTATCCACTGAAATTCTATTCCCTTGGTGATAAGAGTGGCAACAATAGCCAAAAGCATCCCCAAAGATGAAAGAAGATTCGCTTTCCGTGCTGTTGAAGTTTTGCTCATTCTTTTCAGCCCAACGATAAAAAGAACAGAGGAGATAATATAAACAGTGGTTATAAAGATCTCCAAATTCACTTCTTCTCTCCTGTTTGTTGAGATTGGGCTGATGGATTGGAGGGAGCCTTGGTTTTAAACATCTTCAGCATACGGTCTGTTACTAGATAACCTCCCACAACATTAATCGTTGCGAAAATAATAGCTAGAGTCCCTAACGCTGTGCAGAAGGTACTTCCGGGAGTTAAACCTGTAGCCAAAAGAGCGCCAACAATGGTAATCCCAGAAATCGCATTGGATCCTGACATCAGAGGAGTATGAAGCATAGAAGGGACTTTGGAGATTAATTCTACTCCTAAAAAGATGGCAATGACAAAAAGGAAGATCAAATTGATAAGAGTTATGGGATCCAAAAGGGTTTCCATTGTCTACCTCACTTAAGATTTAGGTTTTAATTGATCGTTAACGATTTTCCCTTGGTGGGTCACCAAACACCCTTTAATGATCTCGTCTTCCAAGTTAAGTTTAAAGGATTTTGTCTCAAGATCATAAAATTCTTCCACCAAATTCATCAAATTGGTGGAATACATCTGACTAGCACAAACAGAAACATGAGAAGGTAAATTTCCTAATCCAATGATTCTAACACCATTGATGATAACTTCTTCATTGAGTTTTGCACCCTCAACATTGCCTCCTGATTCAATAGCTAAATCGATAATCATAGTATCCGGTTTCATCTGTGCGATCATATCTCTGGTAATGATAATCGGAGCCTTTCTCCCAAATAATTGAGCCGTTGTAATAACCACATCCGATTGGGCACAGACCTTTGTCATTCCTTGCCTTTGCAATTCTATTTGTTCTGCTGTTAAAGCCTTGGCATATCCATCTTGGGTTTGTCCTGTTTCCCCCAGATCAATTTTAATAAATTTGGCTCCCAAGGATTTGACTTGCTCTTCAACTACAGGACGGGTATCAAAGGCTTCCACACGGGCGCCTAATCTTTTAGCCGTAGCAATGGCCTGCAGACCGGCCACACCGACTCCGACAATAAAAATACGTGCTGGAGTAATAGTACCAGCTGGTGTCATGAGCATGGGGAAGATTTTATTCAAACGTTCCGCCGCAATAATGACCGCTACATAACCCGCTAGGTTAGCTTGTGAACTCAAGGCATCCATTTTTTGCGCCCGGGTCGTTCTAGGAATCATTTCCATACTAATTGCAGAAATTTGATTTTGAGCTAAGAGATCGACTAAAGCCTTTTCATAAAAAGGATCCAAGAAGCTAATGTGGATCGAACCTTTTTTAAGATGGGAGATATCATCCAAATTTAGTTTCCGGACACGTAGGATTAAATCGGAAGAAGAAAGAAGGGCAAAGTGATCCTGGATCACCAAAGCTCCGACTTTACGGTAATCATCATCTGTTAACCCAATCGAATTGCCGAGACTGGATTCAACAGCAACTTGAAAACCTTTCTTAATTAATCGATCAACTGAAGGAGGGATCAGCGGAACTCGTTTTTCACCGGGGAATGATTCTTTGGGAACTCCTATTTGCACTCAATGACCTCCAAAATTTGATTTTAAGAACCTTAACTCCGCATTAGAGATGCATTCTCAACCCCAATTTTGCAATGCAATTTTGGAGTTCAACGGCAGTCACTTACCTACTGAGTGAAAAACTTCACTCATCGTGCTCTCAAGAAAAGGATTATTTTCTTATTCGAAATTGTGGTAAGAATATCAAAATGTACAATAAAGTCAAGAAATTAAATAAGTTTCGAATCCCTCCTTGACAAGCTATAACCTAGTCGATATAGTATGCCCAAATTCTGGAAATACTAAGTTTAATATGACAAAGGAGATGTCCATGTTCACACCATTAGGAACAGTCCAACGGCCATTACGTGTCGCTATTGTCGGCAGTGGTCCCAGTGGATTCTATGCGACAGAAGCACTTTATTCCTCACCGCTTAAAATTCAGGTTGATATGTATGATCGATTACCTGCCCCCTTTGGACTGGTACGGTATGGGGTAGCCCCTGATCATCCTAAGATTAAAAACGTCATTAAAGTATATGAGAAGATTTCTTCTCAGGAAGGATTTTCTTTTCTAGGAAATGTTTCGGTAGGAACAGATATAACATTAGCAGAACTTAAGAAATTTTATGAGGTGGTCATCTTTGCCTGTGGAGCTCAGACAGACCGTATATTAGGAATCCCGGGAGAAAGTCTTCCTAATAGCTATACAGCAACCGAATTTGTGGCTTGGTATAATGGACATCCAGATTACCGCACCCGTCAATTTGATCTTTCCCAGGAAGTGGCTGTTGTGGTTGGGCAGGGAAATGTGGCCATGGATGTGAGTCGCATCCTGTGTAAGACTGTTGATGAACTGAAAAATACTGATATCACTCAATACACTTTGGATGTGTTAAGTACAAGTAAAGTTAAGGAGGTTCACTTGATAGGCCGCCGCGGACCGGTGCAAGCGGCTTTTACACCTCCGGAGATCAGGGAATTTGGTGATCTCCATGATTGTGATCCTGTTATCGACAAGGCTTATTTGAAGCTGAATCCGGAAAGTCAAACAGAATTGGAAGATCCTAGTCAACCAATCCGTAGAAAAAACTTTGATGTCCTACAAGGATATGCCACTCGAGGATTGGGTACAAAAAGAAAAAAATTCATCATTCATTTTTATAAAAGTCCCAAAGAATTAAAAGGAATGGGTCGTGTGGAAAGATTGGTCTTGGAGAAGAACATTTTAACCGGATCTTCTGGTAGTCAACAGGCCAGGGGCACTGGAGAATTAGAAGAAATGCCTTGTGGCATCTTTTTCAGAAGTGTAGGCTATCGAGGAGTTCCAATCCCGGGTGTCCCTTTTGATGAAAAGAAAGGTGTCTTTCCTAACACAGAAGGAAGGATTACCGAAAACAATAAAGTGATCCCGGGATTTTATGCCGTTGGATGGATTAAACGCGGGCCTTCCGGAGTTATCGGGACGAATAAACCAGATAGCGTTTCCACCATCC
>CAYJUK010000115.1:5406-7296 GCA_964373335.1 uncultured Planctomycetales bacterium
CAAAATCTTCTCAAAGATGTTTCCTCCTTATCCCCTTGTCCCCAACCTAACACTGCCGAGGTCTTAAATCTTCTTAAAGAAAAAAAGTGTCAGGTCGTCAGTTTTAATGATTGGAAAAAGATTGACCAGGCCGAAATAGAGAGAGGGAAACCCTCAGGAAAACCGAGAGAAAAATTCGTGAAGATTGAAGAAATGCTTTCTATAATACGCAATCCGTAGGGAAGGTTTTTTTCATGAGATCGGATGTGGAAGGATTATTTTTAAGATACTCTATCAAAACATCCATACCCATGCGGAGATGAAAGTCCCCCATGGTTTCACCATTTTTTGCATGATCTTTGTAGAATCGGAATAAGGCATCTATTACGACCGCTACTTTTTCACGCGGGACTGATCTAAGATACATCTGCTGACCATCACCGGAAATCAATGGGACACCTTGATGACGAGCATTTTCTGCCCCCATGAGCTTAAATTGATAACGATCTAATCCTGATCCTACCAATCCGATTGTTTTCGTAGCTGGTCTAAAGCATTGACGCTCGCATCCCGTTATCCCAATGGCCTCAGTCATACTTCCCCATCCCATATTTTCAAGTTCATCAATAAGATAGGGTTCAAATTTCTCCGAATCCGTGTAGGTTAAACGGCAGGTATCTCGACCAACACAGGCCCCGGAATGAAGTCTCAAATTTGAATAGGGTTTCCCGAAACGTAATCCATATCCATATTGAATTAAATCGGCTTCAAAATCTTTCTTGGCTCCAACAGGAATATTCGTAAATAACACATCTTGATTGGGAGTAATCATCAGTTCAATGGGATACCGATTCATGAGTTCTCGAAACAGGGTCTTCAATTTTCCATTAGGACCATAGTCGGTCAATCGACCATTCTCAATAAATGCCCCATAACTCAAAAGGTCATTCGCTGGCTGCATTGACCAACCCAAATGCAAATGACGATCACCGTAATCCAGAAGCGGATCAGCATGTTCAAGGGGGAACCCCACGGTAGCACTGACTTGATCACGGTACCAGTCAATTCCCATCACCTTAATCACGTATTTCATCCTTGCCCAAAAACGATTCTGACGATCGCCCCACTCCTGATGCACCTGAACAACAGCATCAAGCACATTCATTAACTTATCTTCAGTCACCTGGCAAAAGGGCAATCCTAAAACAGCCAGGGAGGGCTTTCCGTTTCGCTCACCTTGACCACCTCCCACATATATTTGGAATTTACTTACTTTTCTATTTTGAACAATAGGAGCGACAGACAGATCGTTCGTTCTTAATTCCACACAGTTATCCGCAACCAGTTTTCCTGTCTTAAGATCACGATGAAGCGCAGAAAAGGCAATCTTGAATTTTCGATTAAGGATACCCTCTCTGTATTGAAAACTTTCCTTAGGTTTACGAATATAGTTTGGATCTAGAGAAAATATTTCAATAAAAGGTTGCAAAGGTAATTGAAAATAGAGTCCAGCTTTTTGAGCCCAGGCATGAGCATTAAAGATATCAGAAAAACGAGATAGGGGACAACCCATCACATTACGGGTATTATCACCGCATCCATTGAGACTGTTAAAGCCAGATTCAGCTACGTATTTTACAATATCAATAACGTGAGGTTTTTTTACCCAATGTAATTGTATATTCTGACGTGTGGTAAATCGAAGAGAAGGATGTCCCTCTGAATCTTTGGTATACTTCTCTGACAATTCATCCATGATTTGCCATTGTTTCCGATTGAGGGGACCGCCTCCAGGGATACTTATCCGAATCATATAGATCCAATCTTTTTCTTCCCCCGTCTTAGCCCGATCATAATCCAGGAATATTCCGTAAGAATTAGCGAGTTGCTCTGCTTCCCCAATAAGCCTTG
>CAYJUK010000116.1:0-7283 GCA_964373335.1 uncultured Planctomycetales bacterium
TAAGATACTTATGATGCTGACCGTCAAGAAAAGGCAGGTTCCCTGTTTCTAAACAGTAATCAGGGCCTTTAGATCTATTGTCATCCATCTTGCCTCAAGGGGGGATAAGAGGTAAAATGAAGAAAAAAATTTTAATAGAGTTAGGACTTTCGCGTTTGCCTCGATGTCATCCCCGTGAAAACGGGGATCCATTAGCTTAGATTCCCGGCTAAAGCATTCGGGAATGACAAAAAAGTGAAACGCGAAAGTCCTAAGTGTGTTATGCCGAAAACAACTCTTAAGCAGAAGATGATTTTGGTTTTCTTGGGGATAGGACTAACGGCCGTCTTACTAGAAATCGGGTTACGGCTCGGCGGCTCGGCTTACTCGTGTCTTCAGGAGAAGACCAACAAAATTTCTTTAATAGATAAGGAATATCGGATCTTATGTATTGGTGAATCAACCACGGGATTAGGAAGAATCAATTCCTATCCCTCTCAGCTCGAACATATCCTCAATGCCGTCTTCTCTGATCGGCAATTTAAAGTCATCAATAAGGGGGTGACCTCCAAAACGTCCAGGGATATTTTGGCCCGAGTCGAGGGATATCTGAATCAATATCAACCTCATCTCGTTATTGGTATGATGGGCATCAATGATATCCTATTGCTCCCGCACCAGGGAGGCTCTTCCCTAAGTCAGCCGTCATGGGCCGAACATTTCAGAATCTACAAGTTGATAAGTCTTATCAAAGCTCATGTGACGGAATCGTTGAAGAAAGCAAGCCGGACAGTTCTCAATAATGAACCTCAAAGGGAAGAGGAATTAAAATCCCAGGAAGAGGCGGAGATCGATGAATTGATCATAGCCATAAGCAATTTTAAGATCTTGAAAGAACGAAGAGACCGTTTGGATCAGGCCTTGAATGCTGCCGCTGCCTCGGCGAAGCAAGAACGCATCAGTAAAAGAATAAGTGAAATCAACAAAAATCAAGCCTGGCAGTTGGTTCGTATGGCCATCGCTTATAGAGAAAATGATGATCTAGCCAAAGCTCAGGCGGCTTTGATGAAGGCCATAGAGATGGATCCTGAAAATTTCGCTACTAACATTGAATTCGGACGGGTGATGAAACAACGCCTGCTTTTCCCGCAAGCCGTCACCGCCTTTTATAAAGCCCTGGAGATTAATCCCGAGAGTTTTTTTGCCTATCTTGAACTCGCCAGGACATATGATGCCTGGGGCGATACCCTTAAGGCCTATGACTGTTATGTTCAGGTTGCAAAAAGAGATTCGGAAAATCTCGTCATCCTGAGAGAGGCCGGGGAATGGTTTTATGAGCATGGATATCATGTTCAGGCGGAAGAGGTCTTGATAAAGATTAAAGAAAAAAATCCGGATGATCATTCCATTTATGATATTTTAGCCAAGGTTTATCAAGCGAAAGGGAACAATGACAGGTATCAAGAATATCAATCTTTGGCTGATAAAAGAAGTGAGAATGCTTATGAATATCCTCAACAGACTAAGGATCATTATTTGAAAATCATAGAAATCGTTCATTCCCATGGGATCCCATTTATCTCAATGCAGTATCCGTTGAGGAGCGTCTCCGCTTTGAAAGAAATCCTGGAGGAGAAAAAAAATATCATCTTTGTGGAAAATAAAGAGAATTTTGAAGAGGCGCTCAAGACGACACCGTTTTCTGAGTATTTTTCCGATAATTTTGCCGGGGATTTTGGCCATTGTACGAAAGAAGGCAATCGTCTTATCGCTAAGAATGTCGCCGATGTTATTCTCAAAGAATTTTTTCCCGTTGCCAAGAGTCCAGAAATAAAGGTTTTATTCGGGATCTAATATGTTAGACGTGATGTTTTATGAGGTTTTTGTTGAGGAGGAGAGACTTTTAAGGCAATTTTTATCCAGAGGCATAAAAGCAGGTTTTACCTCTTTAACAATACAAGAGGCTCATCCTCAACAAGGTCCCGCACCCGTGATTTGTATTCGAACCCAATCGGAGATCCCCATCGCCTGGGCAGATCGATTGCAAGGCATACTCACGCGCAGTTCCGGTTATGATCATCTCTCCCGGTATCGGCAGAAAGCGCACACTCAGCTCCCCTGCGGTTATTTGCCCCGTTACAGCTCTCGGGCGGTGGCAGAACAGGCTATCTTGATGATGTTGGCCTTGCTGCGAAGGCTGCCTAAACAATTAGAAAATTTCTGCAGGTTTAATCGCAGCGGGATCACCGGCCGAGAATGCCTGAATAAAAATCTTCTCGTTGTTGGGGTGGGGCATATAGGGAAAGAGATCGTTGATCTTGCAAAAGGAATGGGGATGAAGGTCAAGGGCGTTGATATTGTTAAGCGCGAAAAAGATTTGGCATACACCGCACTCAAGGCAGGAGTTTCTTGGGCGGAGGTGATCATTTGCGCCCTGCCCTTAACCAAAAAAACACCGGGGCTTTTTAATTATCGATTATTAAGAAATGCTAAAAAAGGAGTTTTGTTTATTAATGTCTCTCGAGGGGAGATCTCTCCCATCCGGGAGGTGAAAAGGCTTTGGAAGGAACAGATCTTGGGGGGTGTGAGTCTTGATGTCTTTGAAGAGGAGGGGGCGTTAGCCTCTTATCTGCGGGGGAATCGCCGGATTTTGCCTCAATCCGCACGAGAGCTTTTGTCTTTACAACGGAAGGAGAATGTCTTATTAACTCCGCATAATGCCTTTAACACGGTTGAATCTATTGAGCGCAAGGCTCGGCAAACTGCAAAGGCCTTGCACTATTTTCTTGAACATAAGGATTTCCCAACCCCCATCCCTAATGAAGATTGACCCCGGGCCTTGCCGTGGGAGTTTAATGAAAATTTCCTATGACAATACGCGGCCCTAAACAAGGAGGAGACCTATGCTAAAGATTTATGGAGCAGATCTTTCTACGCCCTGTAATAAGGTTCGATTTACCGCGAATGCCTTAGGGACAGCCTACGACTATAAAAAAGTGAATTTGCGGGAAGGCGAAAATCGTACCGAGGCTTTTTTAAAATTGAATCCCGCCGGGAAGATCCCGGTGATTGATGATGAGGGATTTATTCTGTTTGAGAGCAATGCCATTGCGAAGTATCTGTGCGACAAAAAAGGATCGGATCTTTACCCGAAAGAACTTAAGTCGCGGGCGATGATTGATCTATGTATGGACTTTGTGTTCTTTCATATTGGGATTGCCATGGGGTAGGTTATGTTTAACCGGGTCTTTGCGCCCATGAGAGGCGAATCCGTTGATGAGCGTTCAATCCAGGACGGATTAAAATTTCTGGGAAGATTCCTGCCGGTTGTGGACGCGCAATTGGCCAAATCACCGTATTTGTCAGGGAAGACCTTGACGCTGGCGGACATCGATCTTTTAGCCGCCATGGATTCGGCTGAGATCGCGGGCATAGATCTTGCCCCTTATAAAAATCTTGTCAGATGGCGCAATGAACTGAAAAAACTGGATTTTTATACAAGGTGTTACAAGGAATATGGAGAAATTTTAAAAGCGATGATGGCAAAAAAGGCCTCCGGGGCGAATGAGGCCCGCAAAGAAAAAGCGGGTCGATAAGAATGCGCCTGCGATTTTTAGGGAACACCGGGATCAAGGTCTCGGAGATTTGTTTCGGGACCATGACATTTGGCGGCCGTGGTTTTTGGAAAACCATTGGAACTGTCTCGAAAAGAGAGGCCGAGGAGCTTGTCCATCTGGCCTTAGAAGCAGGGGTTAATTTTTTTGATACTGCCGATATCTATTCGGAAGGACTGGCTGAGGAATTTTTGGGAGAGGCGCTCGGAGGGCAGCGGAAAAAGGTTATCGTTGCAACTAAGGTGCGCGGAACTATGGGGCCAGGGCCCAATGATGCGGGGCTGTCTCGCCAGCATATCCTGGAAGGGTGCGAGGCGAGCCTGCGCCGGTTAAAGACGGATTATATTGATCTTTATCAAGTCCATAGCTTTGATCCTTGCACCCCATTGGAAGAGACACTGCGGGCATTAGATGATTTGGTTCGTCAGGGAAAGGTGCGGTATATCGGCTGCTCGAATTTTGCCGCCTGGCAGTTGATGAAGGCTTTATCGATAAGCGATCGGCAGGGATGGGAGAGGTTTGTTACTTTGCAGGCGTACTATTCCCTCCTGAATCGTGATATTGAAAATGATCTTATGCCGCTTTGCGGGGATCAAGGATTGGGGATCCTTGTTTGGAGCCCCTTGGCGGGAGGATTTTTAACCGGGAAATACAGGCGAGGGCTGCCTCGTCCCGCGGACGCCAGGCGAAGCAGTCCGGATAATCAATTCCTCCAATTTGATGAAGAAAAAGGATTTGATATGATCGAGGAGATTGATCGGATTGCCTTGACTCATCAGGGGACAGTGTCCCAGGCCGCTCTCAATTATCTTTTATCCAAACCGAATATCACCTCAGTCATTATCGGAGTGAAGTCCAAACACCAATTGAGGGACAATCTCAAAACGGTTGAGTGGCAAATGACCCCGCAAGAGGTTGGCCGGCTTGATGCCCTATCCTCACCCCCCAGGGTTTACCCTAACTGGTTTCTCTCAATTGTTCAGCGCGATCGCTGGGAGTGAAGAGCCGGCGGTGCCCATTGCGCTAGTAGACTGTCAGGTCAATTTCCGCATTTCCTCCCTCTGGCAGACTGGGTCAAATGGGGGAGGGGTTAGGGGAGGGGAATGACGTAGGGAATCAAAAATTAAATGGTAAAAAAAGAAGAAGACTTGACCGCAGAAGAAGTTGCAGAATATTTGAGGATTCATCCCTACACACTTAAACGATTGGCCCGGGCAGGCAAACTCCCGGGCTTTTTAATGAGGTCATAGTTTACGGACGAGAGTAGCGAGGAACGTAAACTATCGGACCGAATTAATCCCGTTATCTTTTGGTGGGGAAAATTGGCGGGCAGTGGCGGTTCCGTAAGGACGAAATTGATCAGTGGTCAAAAGGATTTAAACATAAAAAGGAAAAGGGATAACTGTAATGCCCAGAATTTTTGACAATATTGATCTTGATTTATTGACGGCCTTAAAAGAAACATTAAACGTTTCCAATCGTGCTGATTTTTGCGTGGGCTATTTTAATTTACGGGGATGGAAACAGATAGATTCTTACATTGAACGGTGGGCTGGTGGTGAGGGAAAGTGCTGCCGATTGTTAGTAGGGATGACAAGGTTGCCAGAGGATGAATTACGAGAGGCATTGAGCCTTGTGAAACACGACGAGGGCATTGATAACCAAACGGTTTTGCGCCTGAGGAAGAAACTAGCCGAGGAATTCCGCAACCAGTTAGCTTGGGGCATACCGTAACTGCCTTTTATGAGGTAGTTCCGACGCAATCAGCGGTCTATCCATTAAACGGCGTGGATCAACTAACATACCAAGATCGTCCCAGCGGCTTGTTTACGCCCAATGATCTGTTGACGGTGAAATTGAGAAATAAAGACCCCCATGGTCAAGACAGTAAATTAATTAAGAAGACAGTCCACCGAAAAGAAGTAACGAATCAGCCCGGCGCGGATTTTCAATTTGGATCCGCCGTCGCTGAATTTGGGTTACTGCTGAGAGATTCTCAGTACCGCGCCCGCGCATCTTATGACCATGTCCTGACGCGGGCCCGGAGTTTTCAGGGGGCTGATAAATATGGCCGTAAGGCGGAATTTACTAGTCTTGTCGAGAAAGGCGGAGTCTGGATCACCGGCAGAATTATTACGCGCCGCTTGAATACCCCGCGGTTGAATATCCCGGATATGAGCCGCCGGGATCAAATATTAATTTCAAGGGACAATAAAACAAAACCAGTTTCCGGGAGGTCCGGTGTAAAGGGAGGTAAAGGGTTCGTATAAATCAATAAACCATAAGTTTATTTTATTGACATATTGCGAAAGAGGTGTATATTTTATGATATATCATAAATATGAACCATTGGTTTATTAATAAGATATGCTGCAAAATATATTACAAATGCCGGAAGGGTCCCCACTTTTTTATGAATATCTGCATAAACAAGGATATTCGGCCCAGCTCCTTTACAAGTATGTCCAAAATGGCTGGCTGGAGCGGGTAGCCGGCGGTGTTTACAAGAAAAAGGGCAAGGACATTGATCCGCTTATGATCATCAAGGCTGTTCAGGAGCAACTGGGCCGGCCCTTTTTTATCGGCGCGCAGAGTGCCCTGCGGCTTCAGGGGAAGGCACAGACGTTAACATTCCAAAATAGCTACCTTGTGTTTGTCCCTTCGCATTGCCGGTTGACCACCTGGTTGAAAGGCTTGGAGTTTTTCCGGTTTATCAAAGCCAATTTATTTGAAGATAATTCGCCGGGACTTACGGTATTTGAAGAGAGCGGTCCCAAAATATCGGTCCCGGAACGCGCATTTTTGGAAATGGCCGCGTTGGTTCCAAGGCATGCAGAATATTCGGAATTCTTTGCGAGCATGGAATTGGCCCCGAATCTCAGGCCAAAACTGCTTCAGACCTTATTGGAAGGGTGTAGGTCTGTTAAAGCCAAACGAATCTTCTTGCATGTCGCCCAAGCCCAGAACCACCGCTGGTTCTCCAAGCTAGATCTGAAACGTGTTGCTCTGGGGAGCGGTCCCCGTCAGATCGTAAAAGATGGTGTATTCAGTAAAAAATATCAAATCTATTTACCCGAGGATCAATGACAGCGTTTGACAAGATTTTTAAAGAGCAGGCCGATTTATTAATAACCGTCATGGGATATATGGAATGGGATCAGTGTTTTGCGCTGAAAGGGGGAACGGCGTTAAATTTATTTTTTGCAGATATGCCCCGACTCTCGGTTGATATAGATTTAGTCTATTTGCCTTTGAACTCCCGTGATGAAGCCATGACCGAGATGAGAGGTGTATTAACGCGCTATAAAGAAAAATTTACCAGACGGGGCCTTCAGGCACAAATGACAGAAGGCTCCGAGGATAATCCTGTGGGGAAGCTCATTGTGACCAGAGGGCGGGCCTCCATTAAGATTGAGCCCAATACGATTATGAGAGGAACGTTTTATCCCGTGGAAACAAAATCGTTGTCGATCGAGGCCAGTGAGTATTTCCAACAGGAGGTGGATGTAACGTGTTTGGGCCTTATGGAACTTGCGGCCGGGAAACTGGTGGCTATGCTGGATCGGCAGCATCCCCGAGACATCTTTGATATGATGTCCTTTCTAAAAAGCGGCCATTCTCTGAGCCGCATCACAGATATTTTTGTCGCCTATCTTATTCAAGCCAACAGACCATTCTCCGAGATATTGA
>CAYJUK010000117.1:0-7162 GCA_964373335.1 uncultured Planctomycetales bacterium
GGATCCCATTGAAGTTTTTAAAGCACCCACCAGGTTCTGGGAACCGTCATCAACGTTGGCTGGCCCAAACAGGATTTCCTTTAAAGTTCCCGATGTTCCTACCTGAATGCGAGTCCCTCGAGGTAAATTGGAATGAGAGGTTGCCATCCCCCAATGATAACCTTTGCCGGGAGCTTCTTGAGCCTTGGCAAAGGCTGAACCTACCATAACTGCATCTGCTCCAGCAGCAATGGCTTTACAAATTTCCCCACCGATCCTCATTCCTCCATCCGTTATAATGGGGATATATCTCCGCTTTCTTTTAAAAAAATAATCTCTAGCAGCCGCAGTATCAACTGTTGTCGTAATTTGGGGTACACCGATCCCTAAGACTCCTCTTGTTGTACAGGCAGCCCCTGGACCGATTCCCACCAATATACCGCTGGCACCAATCTCCATCAATTCTAAAGCCATTTCATAAGTCACACAGTTTCCAATCACTACCGGAATTTTCGTTTCCGTACAGAAACTTTCAAGATCAAGGATTTTATATTCATGAGAGACATGTTTGACAGTGGCTACCGTGGATTGCACCAGAAAAATATCACACCCGGATTCTTCCGCAATCTTAGCAAATCTTTTTGCGTTTTGAGGAATGCAGCTGACAGCAGCAGGGACTTTCGCCTTTTTAATCTCTTGAATTCTTTTTGAGATCAAATTTTCCTTAACGGGCTTTAAATATATATCTTTCACCAATTTTGTCGCTTCTTGGGGACTGGCACTGACAATTTGATTAATCACTTCCTCTGGATTATCATAACGGGTTTGAACTCCATCCAAATTCAGTACGGCTATACCTCCTAATTTTCCCATTTCAATTGCAAAATTAACATCTGCAACCCCATCCATAGCTGCAGCCAAAATGGGAACACTGAACTTCATATCAGCAATCGCCCAACTAGTATCAACCTCATTGGGATTAATGGTTAACATCCCTGGAACCAAGGCTACCTCATCAAAGCCATAACAGCGTCTAGCTCTCCTGCCAGAACCGATCCATTCTGCCATATTTATGTCTCCATATAAACGGATTACTCTTATGAATAGTTAAAAATATACTATATTTAGGTAAAGCGAAAATGTCAACTATTAATCTTACGTCTGTTGCGTCTGTACGGATTAACCAGTTTGTTGCTCACTTCTGTGCCCTATCATAAAGCAAGGATAACCCTTTGAGAACAAGATCCTTATCAATTATTCTCTGGATCGGTGAAATAAAACTTTTCATTAACTCAGTATAGCCGCCTGTCATTATGACAATCCTTTTGAATCGATGATACCTCCGCATATCTTGATTAATTAACTTAATCAACCCCTGACAGAGAGTTCCATATCCATAATATAATCCACTTAAAATGCTACCCTTTGTATCCCGGCCAATGAGAGTCTTAGGTTTTTGCATTGTTACTTTAGGCAATAATGCTGTTTTGTTAAATAAAGATTCCGCGGATAATCGAATCCCTGGGACAATCAATCCACCCAAGTACTCCCCTCTCTGAGAGACAATATCAAAGGTAATTGCTGTCCCAAAATCAATGATGATTGAAGGAAATCCATAAAGCCTAACGGCTGCATAAGCTGCCACCAAGCGATCCTGCCCAACCTGCCTAGGAAAATGATAACGATTTTTAATAGGGACATTGATATCTTTTCCAACCACCCATGGCTTTAAAGCAAAACGTATCTTCACAGAAGTCACCGTAATTTTTAAACCCTGAGGAACCACGCTACAGATGATTATTCCATGAATTCTCTTATGATCCCTTTGAATTTTAGAAAATATCTGCTGGAGTCTCAAACCATATTCTCTTTTACTGTCCATCGTTTCTATAAAATTTTTACTCAGGACTTTTACCCCTTTGATGACAGCAATGTGGGTCAAGGTATTTCCAATATCTACCGCTAGTATGGTTTTATTCATTTAATTTTTGCCAAGACGTTTGATTTTGGAAAATTTTCTTTGGGGTATTTCGGTGAGATCTTTCCTCAATATCTTTGAAGAGTCTCCGCTCCATTGCTTTATTTCATTAATTTTATCTCGAAGGATTGCCGCCCTTTCAAATTGAAGATTCCGTGCAGATAATTCCATTTCATATTCTAGATTTGCAATCATTTGATTAATACCATATTCTTCTTCCGTCTGTCCAACGACTTCTAAGATTAACTTTCTTGAATCCTCTTCTACCAACTGTTCGATTCCATTTCTAATAGCTTTCTTAATAGTTGCGGGAGTTATGCCATGCTTTTGATTATACTGAAGCTGTATTGCCCTTCTCCTTTCACACTCCTGGATTGTTTCCTGCATCGCTTCCGAGATAAAATCGGCATACATGATCACGACTCCGTTGACATTTCTGGCCGCCCGTCCGGAAGTCTGGATCAATGATGTACGAGAACGTAAAAAACCTTGCTTATCAGCATCAAATATGGCTACTAAAGAGACTTCCGGCAAATCTAGTCCTTCACGCAAAAGATTGACTCCCACCAAACAATCAAACTGATTAAGTCGCAAATCCTGTAAGATTTTAGTTCGATCAATCGTCTCAATATCGGAATGAAGGTACTGCACCTTTAATCCATGTTCTTGAAGATAAGTAGAAAGATCTTCGGCCATCCGTTTAGTTAATGTAGTTACTAAGACTCGCTCATTGCTTTTGCTTCGCTTTTGCACCTCCCTCATTAAATCCTCAACTTGACCCGCTGTCGGTCTGACAATGATCGGAGGATCAATGATTCCTGTGGGACGAATGATTTGCTCCACGACCTTCGCACCGCACTTTTTCATTTCATAAGGTCCAGGAGTAGCAGAGACATAAATGCATTGGCAAATCAATTCCTGGAATTCATTGAATTTCAATGGACGATTATCCAAACAAGAAGGGAGGCGAAAACCATAATTCACCAACATCGCTTTCCGAGATCGATCCCCCTCATACATCCCATTCAGTTGAGGAACGGTCACATGGGACTCATCAATGATCGTTAGAGATTCCTTGGGGAAATAATCCAGTAAGCAGAAAGGACGACTTCCTGGAGGTCGTCCGGACAAAATCCGAGAATAATTTTCAATCCCATGACAATAGCCCATCTCCTTGAGCATTTCCATATCATAACGAGTCCTAGAGTTTAATCGTTCGGCCTCCAGATTTTTTCCTTGAGCGTGCAATTCCGACAGCCGATTTTTTAATTCGGTCTCCATTTCTTTCAAAGTATCTTCTATACGATCATGAGAGATGATGAAATGTTTTGCCGGATAAATAGCGATACGATTCATCATGAATTTTTCTTGCCCCGAAACAGGATCAATCTGGGTAAGACGTTCAATGGTATCATTATAAAATTCCACCCGTAGGGCATCCTGCCGATAGGCTGGATAAATTTCCACGATATCCCCCCTTACCCGGAATCTTCCCCGAGTAAATTCATAATCATTGCGCTCGTACTGGATATCAATCAAACTCCGCAAAACCTCATCCCGGTCAATCCTTTGCCCCGCTTCAAGACAAAGAAGAAATTCTCTATAATCTTCCGGAGAGCCTAAATTATATATACAAGAAACACTCGCCACAATAATGACATCTTGCCGAGACATTAGAGATGTTGTCGAGGATAACCTCAGTCTGTCTAATTGATCATTAATAGAGGCATCTTTTTCAATATAAACATCTGTCTGCGGGATATAGGCTTCTGGTTGGTAATAGTCATAATAACTAACAAAATACTCAACCGCATTATAGGGGAAATATTCTTTGAACTCACTGTACAATTGAGCCGCAAGCGTTTTATTGTGTGAGATCACCAAAGTAGGTCGATTGACCTTGGCAATAACGTTTGCTAAGGTAAAAGTCTTGCCAGATCCTGTCACTCCTAAAAGGATCTGGTTTTTGATACCATTGTGAATATCTTTGAGTAGCTGATCAACAGCGGAGGATTGCTCAGGGATAGGCTGAAATGGACTTTTAAGGATAAAAATTCCCATTTTAGACCAGCCCCCTCATTCATTTAACAATTCATCCAGCTGCCGCCAAAATCGGCGCACAAAAGAACTATTCTTATAACTGCTCAAATCATTAAAAGGCAGAGGTGTAAAGGACATATAGCGTAATTCAACCTCCGTTCCCTCATTATTTGATCTTATATAAATATTCACTTTCCTATAAGTAGAAAAGAAGATCTTCCACGACTTTTTGATTTCAGTAAATATCAGGATTTGTTGCCTGGAGGAAGGAACTTCTTCAGTACTATATTCGAAGATACCCGGATCCGATCGCTCGGCAATCTGCCACCCTAATTGGGGAAGCATCTCCTCAATGGCGGATGATACCTTTTTGAATGAAGCATAATACTGCTTTTTATAAGGAAAATGATCCGGAATATAATTAGGGACAGGAAAACTGGAACAACCAGAAAAAATGGCCAATGCCCCAAGAAAAATGAAAATACTTAACTTGCGTAGCATAAACTTGAAAAACAAATTGCTTTTTTCTTGAGAGAAAACAATACTTTTTTTATCATATTCATTCCGGATAACTTTCCTTGCCATCTTATGTAGGGGAATAATGGGTTAACAGATTTTGCCGTGTTTATAAGGCCGGTTTTTATTTTTCCGGGATTTTTTTTCAATCTCTTCCTCGATGTCGATATTCAATCCCCCACACAAATCAAGCAACCGAATAAAGGCATCGGCCAGTTCCTCTTTAAAATTTACTTGGTCTTGAATACGATAGGCTTCCATGGCCTCGGCCAATTCTGTAACAATCAACATTAAGGCTTCACCAATATTCCTATCTTTATCCCAAAAACCTTTTTCCACCGCAATAGCATGACACAACTGCGACAATTCGTTCAATGACTTTCCTTTAATAATAGAAACCTCCAACAATTGTCACCTCCTCCAACCTGATCCACTTCCTTAATAACTCAATTATTCTCCATAAAATTTATCATATCTTCTGGTAAAGGACAGGTCACATTCATCCGTCTTTGTGAAACGGGATGCCTCCATTTTAATTCACTGGCATGGAGCGCAGCTCTTTTAAATCTCAAAGGAAAATCTCTGCGAAAGGCATATTTGCTTTCCCCTACCAGAGGATGATGAGCTTCACGAAAGTGAATCCTGATCTGGTTAGTTCGACCCGTTAAAGGGTGAACCTCAACAATACTATAAAGTCTACGCTCTTCTAAAACTTTATAACGGGTTATAGCCAATTTGGCAGGCTTCCTGTACTCATGTCTAAACGGGTCCGAATCACTGATATAACTCTTGAATTCTCCGATTTTACGGTTTAAATGTCCCCTTACAAATGCAATATATCTTTTTTCTACCAGTCGATGTCTAAAGGTCTGCATCATCTGTTTTTGACATTTTTTCCCTTTCGCAAACAAGATGACACCCGATGTCTCTCGATCTAGTCTATGGCAGGGATAAAGCGACTTCCCGGAGTTATTTCGATTTTGATAATTAACGATTGCCTGCAGAGTACCTGTCTCATTACGAAACGTTGGGATCACTAATAGACCTGCTGGTTTGTTAAAAACCATAAAATAATCATCTTCAAAGAGGGCAGGGATGCTCTTTCTTAAATATCCAGGGACAAGGGGCATGAACCACAGAAACCTCTGATTAAAAAATTATTCTTTATCTAATTGACCTTGGGAAGCAGTTATATGTTCTGTAACAATTTGGGTGAGATAATGCAATTTACGCAAAATGAGTATTGGAAAAATCAAAATCCATAATTGAAAAGCAACAGACAATAAAACTTGTATGGGTGTAAAGCTAACCTGAATGGCATTATCCATGAGTGCTAGACACCTCCCATTCTTAATTTAGTTACGTATTTGGATGATGGAGTTAATAAATTCCGAGATGCGATCACTATCCTTCTGCTGGATTTCATTAAAAAAGATCGCAATATTATAGGCGTTTTCCCTGGGAACATTTTCTATCCTAACAATGACTCCCTGGCATAACACTTTTTTGGTTTGAATTTTATTATGGATTTTTAAGGGAAGGAATAGTTGGATTTTAAGCTTTGTCATCGGTGCAATATAACGATTGACCTGACAGTAAGCTCCTGAACAACTCAAATTCCTTGTTTCCGTAACGAATTCCGTTTCATCAGTAACAATCCTTAAGGGGATATTTTTTTCTAGCCGAACATGTCTTCTTTTTTCTGAGGTGGAAAGTGGTTCAATCACTGTTAACCTCAACTCCCTTGCTCTACTTGGGCTTTCAACTTTGCCTTAAAACAATTTGTATTACAATAATAAGCCCCATTACGGTAATATTGCCGTGCTTTTTTAAGGGATTTTTTGCATTGAGGACAGGTTTTCCTTTCTTCAACTTGTTCTGCCATAGAACTTACTCCTTTTCCTTATAACCATCTTAAGATGAGGTCAAATGGATATGCCCGTGGTACCTCGTTTTTCGATAATTGGGAACATCCTAAGTGAGGCCCACAGCCAAGGACGTAATACAACTAAAAGAATTAACTCAATTGTTCGGTATCTTTCCTTGACTCTTGATTTCTTCTTTTGAGAATATAATAGGATCCTTAAATTCTAGGCCTAGGTGAAAATAATCAGAATAAGGTAATTTTTGAACCCTCATAACCGTTCCTATTAATTCAGCGATTCTGTTCTTATTCATATGTATCTGCAGATAAATCTGAGTATTCAAGGGAACAAAATCATTAGAGATGATAAGTATCCCCCCTTCACTGAGATTGGCAGATAGGGATCCCTTCCATTCTTCATTCGTCCTAATCTGATACAAAACCGGTTCTCGGAATATGAATCGTTGGGCCCGACGTTGTTCGATCGACGAATCCATCTCTTTTCCCCCATCTTTCCGTCTAATGATAGACACAATTATAACATAATCAATCCTCGTGACAATGACTTTTTAACAGACTTTTTAACAATAGTCACTGAATTAACTGTAACCCCCATAATTGTCTTTGCGGATAGTGGTATTTAACCACCATCGCAAGGACCAAATTTCCACCATTAATTCGTTGATGGCTTTCCCCAATTTTGGAGAAATTTTGGGGTAAAATTTTGGGGTAAAAGGGAACGGTCAAGTGATCCTTACCCCCTTGAATGAGCGATGTTTTCCAGT
>CAYJUK010000118.1:0-7146 GCA_964373335.1 uncultured Planctomycetales bacterium
CCGCATCCGAGCTCCTGAGACAAGTGACTGGAGCTCACACGTGTTCTATTCCGATCTCAAAGCCGTCCGGTGAGATTAACTGATAAAGGAGTTCTCGGATTTCCTTCGAAAGTTTTTTTCCTTTGACAAGGGGTAAGGTCTTTTTGCCTTTCTGCCTTTGTGGCTGCGGGGATTCTTGGGTTGAAGGCAGAGTCCTTCCCTCAACCCATTTCTCGACCCTAGACCCAAGAGAAAAAGTATCAGGATAGGTACTCTCACGGTTGTTGATCGCGATTGTCTCGTAAACCAAGGATTTTGCGATTTGAGTCTCATCGTTTAAAGACGGAGGCAAAAGGATTATGACGTCGTGATCTTTTCCTCCTAGGGTCACGGTTGTATTTAAAGAGTAAATTGTTAAAGGATCACCTCTTGGGCCCGCCTCCACTTCGAGTTTTTCGATTTGATGAACAAGGGGCGATAAAGGATGTGGGATCTCCCCTTGAGCCGCCTTGATAACGATGGCCCGATTGAGACTATTGATCCATTTACGAAAGAACGGATTAGCATATCTTCTAGTACTGAAAATACCCTTGATAAATTTCTTCACTATAGTAAATTCATCCCGTCCGTTAGCTGCTTCTTGAGCCGCGCTGGTTATTGCGTCATGATTAACCCTTAGGATCTCCTGAATCCTCGGTACTTCACCTTCGGTTAAAAGCCGGCTGCTGCGGGCAGGGTCGCCGGTATTGAGCTTCTGTTCTTCCTCCATGAGTTTACGCAAGCGTAACTTGAGAACCCTGATTCTTAAATGGGCGATCATCAAACTGTAATCCAGCCCTTCCATCTCCCCCTTTCTTATTCTTTGTAAACGATCCTGCAGAGGCTTATTGAGAGAATCAACTCTTTCAAAAAATAGTTTGAAGGGAGAGACCCGCTGCAAGGCGGGAGTGTCCCAGAGAACACCTTCGATTTGAGGATACAACAAAAAGCTTAAACCTATAAGAAGCGGATCTTGTATGGAAATATCGTTAATAGTCTCGCGCGGGAGCGGTTCACCTGACGAACCACTCAAGACATCGATTAATCTCTCTTCCCAACCGTCTAAATCCCGAATCTCGTCTTCCGCTCCGATTGTTGGATAATGTTGATTAACAAGCTCAAGGGCGCGGGCCGCCTTTTGCCGCAGGAGATCGTGAATGGATATCAGGTGAGAATCGTGATTATCAAATTCTAGTAAAGTCAAAACGTTCTTCTCTTTCTTTTCTAGCGTTCTTTCGACAAACGGAACCACCGCGCTCAAAAGCTTAATGAATCCCTGAATCAAAGGATCGCTGGACTGAGTCCCGGGGCTGTTAAGCCGATTAAGGACATTCATCAGTTCATCAGTAATGATCGCCACATCATCGCTTTTATCTTGACTGATCGAACTGTAATGCGCGGCCAGGAAGAACATGTGTTCCGCGAGCATCTCATCATCGGCTAAGTTAACGAATCTTCGCGACAACTCAATAAATTTAGCCCAATCACGAAAGAATGGGGCAAGGGCCTGAACAAAAAGATCGCTAAGCGTTAAGGGTGACTGAACGACGTCTTCGCCTGACTGTCGGACTTCTGTAAATTTTTCCTTTTTGTAAGATCCTTTCAATTTTTTCGATGAACGTGATGCCTCCCATTCGGCTTTTGGTGGTATTTCGAAATGTCCCTTTTGTCTGACCGCTGATATTCTTTGATTGTAGGCGTCGATCATCTGCTGGATCATGTCAAAAATCTCTTGTGTGACTGCTTCCTTTGGGGAACGATCGAGCACAACCAGGACGATCGCCTTCAAGATCGTCTTTACCGTTGGCTGAATCGATCTAATGACATAGTTCTCTACATCGAGTTCATGTCCCAAGTATAAAATAGAGGCGAAAAGTTCACGGGGATTGTGACTCGACCAGATAAGATCGAACAAGAAAAGTTCCAACGCGTCTTGCCGCGCACTTTCATCACATTCATAAATCTTTAACCCCAATTTTGCAATAGAAAGAATTTCTTCCGAGGAGGCATCACCGAGCAAACTTTTGCACAAAATTTTCCCGCGACTTAGACGAAGATCAGTTTCTATTGCAAAATTGGGGTTTAATAATCGCTTGTGCCATTCTCTCATCTGATCTCTTAAAGAACTCGTTACGTAAGCGGGCGTGTCATGGCCTCGCAAATAATGAAACGCCTCAACAAAATGCCGCGTGAAATCCACATAAAATTGACTTAACCGCTCAATCTTTCCTTTTCGAGTTTGGTTGATCTGTGGCTTGTTGTACCCCACCCCAAAGACGTCTGTCAGCAAAACAGCCGCGAACCATTCGTCATTTAAAATATCTTTTAAAATCCCCGTCATGCCTTCCTTAATATTCTTATTAATCTCGTTCTCAACTGCCAGAGTATTAACAATTGAAATTACTCTATTAAAGATGCCATGCAGTTTAATTAAAATTAATCCCTTAGGCCCAGCTAAACCTCGATGTTCTCCTGAAAGAATATTTCTATAAAGTGACTCGGAATAAAATTCTTTAAGCTGCTCTAAGAGCATACTCAAATGACGGCGGGCTTCTATAAGGGATTGCCTGGCTTCTTCAAAGAAAGAGCGCTCAGGCTCGTTTTCCTGATGTGCAGGGACAGGATTATTTTCAAAAGACCCTTTAGAGAGTGCCGCTTGGGTGCGGACAGCTCTTCTCAAGCCTCGCCACGGTATAAGCCTGAGAAGTGACCCAAGCGGCATTATTATTTTCCTAAAGAAATGCCGTGGTGAATCGTCAAGAGAGCGAAGAAGGATTTCTTCTATTGAGCTTTCCATTTTCAACTCCAAATCTCCCGTTGGCTTCATTGACGGTGTCGGGTGATTTGGAATTCTTTTTAAGTGAAGGAAGCTCAATAAAGGAGCTTCAGTGACGCGAAACTGAATACCTTGCGCCTGCCAAACATTGATGACTTGGCGTAAGGCTTGCAAGGCTTTTTTACTCTTGGATTGCCGCGAATCACGTAAAGTTAAATAAAATTGTTCATGAACCGCGGTGGTTTGTTGAGGATGATTGAGATGCTCAATTTCATGGGCAAGGAGGATTTCATCAAAGGCAAGACGGAGATTTCGTTCATAACCGGCTTTCTCTTTAAGAGAATCAAACGTTAACGCGGGCGGCGCGCGGATGGCCCAGGCTGTCACGTACAAAATACCGTTCAGGACATACATGATCGGCCCTTGATGTTCTTCACCAATCACTTGAACCGGACGCCCGAACTTTTCCGTTAATCGAGCGGCCAGTCTCTTAACAAAGACGTCATCTTCCTCTGTCTTTACGACCGCCGGCATTTCGATCGGGAAAGGCTCTTTCTTGTCAGGCGGGCGATTGAAGATGCTCTTTAACTTCTCGATCACAGGGATATATTCAATGGCCCGGCCATCATTGCGAATTGTAAATAAAGGGCTCTTTGGAGTTTCAAGTGGGTAAAGCTGGTTTAATAGTGTTCTTTTAAATTCCTGCCCATGATCAGTAAGAGCCAGCTCTCTAAGCTGAGCTTCAGATAACGTTTTAAGATTGGGCGGCTCTAAATTACTAACACTCTGATCTATCGTGTTTTTTTCTGTATGTTTAACGTAAATTTGGAATGGCTCTATGCTAGTGTTTAACCAGCTGACAGCGCTTTTAATATCTTCGAAATCAGCTGTTGATTTGTCTAACTTTTCTAATAATGGCCTCATTTTCTCTAAAGACTCCTCAAATTCATCCTCTCGGAACTCCAAGGAGACATTAATATCAATGTTATCCCGCAATAATTGCTCTATCTCCCTGTCGCCTTCTTTTGCAAGATGGGAAAGCATATTCAAAACATTATAAACTCTTCGCATAGATTCCCGCCGCAGCAATGGAATAAGATGATCATTAACAAATTTTTTCCTTCGGTTTACTGGTTCCTGCGGGAGAAGACTCACAAAGTATCCTAAAAGCATAGTGGCTGATCGACGAACGTATTGCTGCTCGTGGTCAAGTTGTTGAACGAGCCAGCGTCTTAAGGTATCTTGATTTTCAAGGGCCGCTTGTTTTCCACGGGTAGCTAGTAAATTCTCAGTTGTCTCGCGCAGAACCTGATCCTCTTCGAAGAGCATGGATAAAGCTCCTTTTAAAATTTCTCTCTGAAAATCAGGCTGGCCTTTCCACTCATGCCAGAAGAGATAAAAATAGTAAATAGCGCTGGATATAAATTTTCTTTTGAACCCAGTTCGCAAAAGCGCCTGCTGATAAGGCGTTAATTGATCCGGCCGAGAGATGACATTCAAGAAAAATCGGCTTAACCTTTCAGTATTTTTTTGGAAGATCCCTCCCATCTTTAAAAAGACCAGCAAGTCAAATGACCAGGGCAGCATCTGTTGAATAATTCCTTCATTAAAATCAAACTCTGGCTGAGTCCCATATTCAGCTAGACCCAAAGAAGGTGAAACTTTGCCATAATCTGCTGTGTCCAGAGAAGGCCAATTCATAGGAGAATCCTGGTCAGTCTGCTCAAGAAGATAATTCATGAGTTTATTGCGCGTAAGCGAATTTAGACCATCCGTACCTGAACGATCACCAGGAAGATGTCCGCCATGTCTATTGAAAAATAGCATTATGAGCGCGACAAAAGATTTTAAACTCTCCTTTATCTGTGGGTCTTCAATCCTCCTCGACATTTCCTGGGCCTTTTTAAGCTGCGCGAAAACATCCTTGACAATTTCTCTTTGACCCTGGTCATCCAATCCTTCAAAAACAGCCCTTAAGGCAAAAACAGCCCTGGTACGGTCCTTATACGATAACGACTCGTTATTTAAAAAGTCTTTTAATGTCCGCAAAATATCTTCATTCAATTCAGGAGGCAAGTCATAGGCAAACAGCTCAAGCAATCTGATCCCGGCATACTGCAGATTCTCCCCAAAATGTTTCCTGCCTTTAACGGCCGGGGTGATAAAACTTATAACGACGGGAAGTGCTTGCCGAACGATATTGCTTCGTTCCTGCGATGAATATCTTCCCCAGTGGAGGATCATCTTTTGACAGATATATTCAATCCGCTTTTGACGAAGGACTTTCCTGCGCTGCCAGCTTTTCTCCACCGCGGATAATAACTCTTTAGTAACCTGCCGGGGACCGGTATCGTAAAACAATTCACGGCTCCATTCTCCCTGTTCATACGCCCCTTTGAATAATTCTCTCTTCATAGTGCCAGGAGTTAAACTCTCTGGTTGAATATATTCAACTAATGTCATACCCTTTTCTACATCGGTAGACTCTATAAATTTAACTAATTCTCTCTCTTCATCTGTTTTTCCTGTCATAAAAGTTGTGCCCCAGTTGCTTAATTGAGGAAAGTCATCTTCTGTGAGACGTCTATGTTTATAAATTAAACGCACGGAATGCCCTCCCGGCAATCGATCAAAAAATGTCTGGGCTAAATCCTTTAATCGTTTTTCCATCAATTCCTTAAACATCTCATCACCCTGGACATGATCCACGACATACTGAGCAATCAAATCATGCGCCATTCCCCCGGCTTCTTCATCACTGAACGCAAGGCCGGATTGAATGGCTTTCTTCGTAATTTCTTTTACCGGGTTCAAGAACATAAGATACTCAATGAACTCATGCATGATATTATTGCGGATCAGTAGTTGATCAATGTATGGCAATAGTTCCCGCGCGGGGAGAACATTTTCGGATGTTGATTGAGGCCTTCCCTGGGATAACCACATAAGGATTTCAAGGGCCAAAAGCCGGGGATCAAAAATGAGAAACCACGGTTTTCCGTCCTTAAGGGTTAAGGTTGCCAGGACTCTATTTTTTGTTAAAACATTGTGAGCCTTTGTAAAAAGTTGGAGCCAAATACGCTCTTGTCCTTTCTCTTCACGCAAGTCATCAGCCTTGATGGCAACCATTTTGGCCATTTGATCAAATCGTTGAATAAATTCCAAAGAAACTTCATGATTGGCAAGCGGCGAGTTGTCCCCCGGCAAGTCATCCTTGTTGCTGGAGCCGCCACGTTGTTCATCTCCTCCGCTTCTAGAATTGGGCGAAACAGCGGCCAAAAAGCCGCGGCCTTCACGGTAAACCCGGGCGTTGTGCCGGGTATGGATGCGGATCGCGAGTTTATTCGCCTGGTAAATCGCGTAAAGGAAGACAAACGGCGCGGCTGGGATAATCCCATAGGAGATTCGCTTGAAAATTCGCTGGAAGATACGTTTGAAGATTCTTTTGAAGCGGCGGTGGGTGTCGTTGATAAAGGCGGTGAGGATGGCGTGGTCGTCTTGGGTTGCCCTGCGCCAACCGGTTTCCATATCCAGAACAAAGCGGTGCAGCCAGACAAAGAGCTGGCGGATCGGCGGCGCCCGGCCGAAGATCGTCAAGATCGTCTCTTCAACGAACGGAACAACCCTTGCCGCGAACCGCTTCTGCGCCTTCAGCGGCAGACGATCGAATATCCACCGCCAGCCGGGGAGCAAAGCGGGAGGCTGAATTTTACCTTCTCCTCCTTGATCAACATTCCCATATCCTTGAATAATCGGATTTTGCTTCAATCTCTCTAAAGCTTGCCTAATCTTGTAAACTTCCATATTCAACTTTTTAGCTAACCTGTTGATGATATCTTCCCTCTTACACCCGCTTGGATTCTCCGAAATTTCATACAATCCCAACAATATCGTCTCTACTGCATCCGACCTCTGTGAAAATTCACTCTTAATAAATTCACTGATCACATCCTCTAATTCTTTCAAGCTCGCGGAGTCTATTGGTGAAGCCGTACGCTGTTTCCCTGCAATGGTCCTCCTCGTTTTGCGTCCTGCTTTATCTTCTTCATATATTTCTTCAATATCATATTTACTAAATACTCTTTCAAGAATCCCTCTCTTCAGTAAATCTGCTGGAACGGCCTTTCCTTTTTTGGTCAACATAATCCACGCTATCGCATAAGGTGTTAATAACAACCTATTATTATTATCTTTCAACTCTAGCAATCGATTTAAACTCTCCAATAATTCTGTCTCATCCAATGGTGCTTTAATGATCAACGCTATCTGAGAACCGTTAAACATCGGCTTCTTATCCGCCCCTATCTTTGCTGTCAACTGCTCGATCAATCCCGGCAGCTTTTCCTCACTAC
>CAYJUK010000119.1:0-7122 GCA_964373335.1 uncultured Planctomycetales bacterium
ACCCCCGACCCCTTGCTCCCAAAGCAAGTGCGCTAGCCAGCTGCGCTACTCCCCGTCAATGCGGCTTTAAAAAATCAAATTTTATTTGGGACAGAAATTCTCTTCGACCAAATTAAAAAATTTATGATTTATGATGCCAACACTATAACATGTGAAGTTCTCTTTTGCAATATTGCCTAAAATTTAGAAGTTCTATATAATAGAGCCCTTATGAAAAAGAAATGGCTGATGATTCTGCTGATCCTTTTGGCAATAGGGGCTGCTCTTTATATCTATATGAATCGGATCCTTCTTCCGATTCAAGCCCGGCAGTTCCTCTTGAACAAGGCCCAGGAGGTTCTTCACCGCCCGGTCTCCTTCAAAGATGTCCGTTATGAACCTTTAAAAGGACTGGTGATCGAAAATTTAGTCATCTATGAACGGCAAGACCCTACTGTCCCTTTCCTCAAGATTCCCCAGGCCTCAGTCAATATCCTCCTCCCTCCCCTGATTCTCAATAAACAAGTCATTATTTCCCAGCTGACGATTCAGGATCCTTTCATCAATATCATTCGAGAAGCCCCGGCCCTTTGGAATTTTTCTGATCTTCTCCCTCAATCTCAAAAACCCCAGGAAGGGAAAAGTAAATTCCAAGTCCTGACAGCCCGTATCTTGATCAATAATGCCAGCATCCAATGGACTGATCGTACATTCGATCCTCCCTTTAAGGAGTCGTTTGAAAGGACTCATCTCGAGGGACACCTGTCTCTCAAAAAAGGGGTTCAATTCCTTCTGGAGACGTTCTTCTCTCAGCAAACCTCCCATATCAAAATCGAAGGGAATTATGATTTCTGGAATAAAAAAGTAGATTCCAAAGTCCTTCTTAACGATATCCCTATTGGTCAATATCTTTCCCGATATTACCCCTCGGTCTCCGTGCAGTTTAAAAGTGGATTCCTAAAGACCGCTGATCTCAGCGTCGCCTACGAGAAATCAGACATTTCAATCGGAGGACAGCTGACCTTGAATGATATCGCCTTAACGACAGCAGCCGGGCTTAAAATCCAAGGGAACTTTATGGCTGATTCGCTCAGCTTAAAAGGCCGACCATTAGACTTTAAACTCACCGGGGATCTACGATTTCATCAAGCGCTCATTACTGGCATTCGGGATATTTTGATTAAAGGAGACCTGTCCCTAATAGATACTGATCTTAAATGGATCGGGGCTCAGGCTCATCTGGCAGGCTCTCTCTCCTTCCAGAATGCCTTTTTACAATGGGCTAAAGGGAAGATCTTTGAAGGGAATATCACGGGAAATGGCCTGCAAATACAATTCGGACTTCTTGATCAAAAGCTATCTGTTCAAGGCAGCATTGGGATGGATCCCATGGCCCTTTCCATTGAGCCTCAGCTCTCCCTTTCAGGAAAGGTCCAGGCCAGGGATCTTCTCTTCTCTTATTTTCAAAACAAAGGGAATCTTAAGACTCACCTGGATGTTCAGGAAGCTCAACTCCGATTCGGGGAAGATCGACACCCCATCTCCCAATTAGAAAATAATCCTCCCCTCGAGAGCTCGATGAATGAATTTTCTCACCCCGGAGGTGAGGAACTGCCCGTCGAACCCCAATTTGCATTTCAAATTGGGGTCGAAAAAACATCTCTCATTCGGGGTTGGAGTCAACAGATCTCAGGAGATCTCTCTGCGGACATCCGGCAATTCGAATTTCAAGAGCAGGATTGGCATCTTAATGGAACCTTACAATTACAAAAGGCCCGCGCCGCTTACGGGAACACCCTTTTTATCGGCGACCCCTCTGGGTCCCTTGATATTCGTTACCACAAACAAAAAGGCATGGATTATTTAATTTTATGCGATCTCCCCCCCTCCCAGTTCAAGGGGCTTCCCTACCTCAAAACCATAGAATCTTTGCAAGGGAAAATACGCATTTCTCCTCAGGTCATCAGCTTTGAGACCCTGGATCTGAATGCTGATCAAATGTCATTTCATTTGTCCGGACAGATCAAAGATTTTCTTCAGCCCAATCTCGATGTTCAAGTATCAAGTCCGGCAGTTGATATAGAAAAAATCCTGGGCTACCTCCCCCCTCAGATTTCAAAAAAGATCCCGGTTCAGATGAAAGGCCAGGCTGCTTCCAGCCTCACCTACAAAGGTCCTCTCAAAGAACCGCTCACTGCTGACATCATATTGGAGGCTGATCTCAAAGAAGCCTGGGTCAAAAGCCATCTATTCTCTCCGGAAATTTCTCAAATCAATGGAAAGCTTCGCTATGATCGGGGAACTTTGACCCTCAAAGATATCCGAGGAGTTTTTCTTGACCGGGAATTAACCTTGAATGGGCGATTACAAAACCCTCTCCAGCCTAAAATCGAAGCATCTCTGCGGTCAGAAAAAATTTCCCTGACCAGCCAGGTCGAACTGCTCAACAAAACATGGCAAATCCATCTGTTGAAAGGGAAATATCTGAATTCCGAATTTGATGCCAAAGGAATTATTAACATTCAGGATCCTGCTCATCCCGAATTCGATGTCAAAGGAACTCTCCAGCTCCAATTAGCGGATCTCAAAGACCTTCTTCCTCCTCTCTATCAAAATCCCCTGAAATTCCTTGAACCCGCAGGAGTCCTTAACATCCAAGGTCAGTTTCAAGGCGATCCCCTAACTTGGGAAAAAGGTTCTGGGGATATTAAGGCCGCCTCGCCGCAAATATCCTTACATCAATTGGCCTTCACCGAGACAACCATCCAATGCCATCTTGGTAATGAAATGCTTTCTCCCTGCAATCTCAATGCCCTGGTCTACGAGGGGGCCCTGCGCGCGAATCTCTCCGCTGATTTATCCCAAGAGGAGATGCCTATTCAATTCGGGACGACCTTACATCATTTGAATCTTGCCCGTCTACGCGATGAGCTTAGCCTGCAGGACCGATTTTTCTCCGGAGATGTCTCGGCCTTTCTTAATATTCGCGGACCGATCACCAATACCAAGGCCATGAAAGGAGAGGGTTCTCTATCCATCATAAACGGGCACATCTGGCACTTCAAATTATTGCGAGGTCTGCTGGAGGCACTCCTCATCCCGGGGATGAAAGACATTGTCTTCACCGATGCCCTGGTCACGGTTGCGATTGAGGATCACCGCGCCCTGATCCCTAATTTTGAGATTAAAGGCAGCCAACTGTCTTTGATTGGTGATGGATGGATTGATATTGATAAGAATATTGAATTTGATATCGCCCCGAAGCTTAACGAGTTTCCTCTGATCAAGGCCATTCAAGTCACCGGGACAATCGATAAACCCCAGATCCGGATTATCAAATCTCCTATCGATATTATTGAGAAAACTACCGATTTTCTGCGAGATGGAGTCCAGACAATCCTGGATGAGATTTTCTAGGAAATGGGGGCGGGATTAACCTGCGGTCGCGAAAGGTATACCACTTATCAATCAAGATTTCGTATTAACTAAATACTTGTTTAACCCCACATTTTGCATTGCAAAATTGGGGTTTAATGAAAACTTCGCACAAAACAGCGGAGTTTTCATTAAGAACAAGTATATTTTTTTAAGAGGATCTTGAACTTCTTCATGGCCTTGGCTCGATGACTGATCGTTGATTTCACCTCCAGGCTCAATTCCCCGAATGTCTTGCCGAACCGGGGCAGATAAAAGAGGGGATCATAACCAAAACCATTCTGCCCCTTAGACCGCCGGGCCATTAGTCCTTGACAGCTTCCGTTGACCACACCGATCAGCCTTTGCCCATCGGCTAAAGCGATAAAACAGCGATAGCGCGCCTGGCGTTTTTTCAAAGGGATACCGCGTAAGAGCCGGAGGAGTTTGGCATTGTTCTTTTTATCCGTAGCGCCAGGGCCGGAGAATCGGGAAGAATAAACTCCCGGGTCATTTCCCAGAGCCTGAACCTCCAAACCAGAATCTTCTCCCATCGTTAATTTCTTGGTATAGATAGCAATGGTAACGGCCTTTTTAATCGCATTCTGGCAAAACGTTTTACCGTCTTCCTCGATCCTGGGCAGATCAGGATAATCCTCTGAAGAGGTCACCTTGATATCCAAATCATTGAGCAGCTCCCGAATCTCTTTTAATTTTCCTTTATTACGCGTAGCGACGAGAATTTCTAACATCTTAAGAAGCCTTCATCAATGACAGGCCCGGCAGATGATTCTTCTGGACCTTAAATAACTCCTGGATCCCTTCACGGGCTAATTCCATCAATCCATCCATTTGCTGCTTGGAGAAAGATTTTCCCTCGGCTGTTCCTTGAATCTCCACAAATTCACCGCACCCCAGCATAACGATATTCATATCGACATCGGCATGGGAATCTTCCTCATAATTCAAATCCAAAAGGAAGGCATCTTGGCTTATCCCGACACTGACGGCAGCGACATAATCTTTAACCGGGACACATCTCACGAGCTGCCGGGCATTGAGCTTCAGGAGGGCATCGGCAAGGACGATGAACCCGCCGGTGATGGAAGCGGTCCGGGTTCCCCCATCCCCCTGAATGACATCGCAGTCAATCTTGATCGTTCGTTCTCCCAATTGTTTCGTATCAATCACGGCACGCAGGGATCGGCCGATTAACCTTTGAATCTCGTAGGTCCTCCCGGAGGTTTTATCCCTCTGGATTCGGGTTGTGCACGAACGCGGGAGCATCCCGTATTCCGCGGTGATCCATCCTGTTTGAGATCCCTTTAAAAAAGGCGGAACCGTCTCTTCAACCGTTGCCGTACAAATCACCCGCGTTTCGCCGAACTCGATCAGGCACGATCCTTCCGCGTATTTGATATAATCTTGGGTGACGCGAATATTTCTTAATTGCTGAGGCAGACGGCCGTCCGGCCGAAAAAATTGGTTTGAGTTTTGAATTCCCAAGTTACTCTCCCCTTCCACATTATGAATTCATCAACGATGATTCTACCCGGATTTATTCTTCCGTCTGGCTCTTTGGGGCTGGTATTCTGCCGTAACGGTTGTGGTAATCCCTCCTCTGGGATTCATCACCGCCCTGACTTGAGCCCAGCGGGGCTGACACGCCCGCACAATATCATCCAAGATCTTATTCACAAAATGTTCATGGAAAATGCCCACATCCCGATAAAAGATCATATATTCTTTCAATGATTTGAGCTCCAAACAGTACCGCGACGGGGCATAATGCACATCAATGGCAGCGAAATCCGGAAGTCCGGTCTTGGGACAGATGCAGGTAAATTCCGGGATCTGAAGATCCACCTGATATTCCCGGTGGGCATATTGATTCTTCCAAACCTCTATCTCCGGCGTCCTCAAGTTCCGGATATCCTCCTGCAATCCTTCATAAGAACTTTTTTTCTTCATCTGATGATAATCCTCATGCTTTCTTGTACTGAGCTTACGTTATTTTAGATTCTCATCATCGCTGCCCCAATGAACATTCCTCAACCTCCACTCATGGGATCTTCAAAAATTTATGCATCTGGGGCAGGATCCTCGTGTTGGGTAAATAAGGAAGGCAGTAATCTTGGAATTCCCTGCATCTGGCCAGGACACCATTACGCAATTCATAACTATTGGGCTGGAGAATAAAAACAATACGGGGATCGACCTTGGTCATCAGCTCAACCGCTTGAACAATATCGGTCCGATCGGTATCACGGGTAACGACGGCTTTAACAAAGACCTCTTTCTGCCTGGCGACCTTCAGGAATTCCCGATGTTCAGCCCAGTACGATTGACACTTCGTCGAGCTGGGAAGCTTAATATCCATGGCCACAATATCAATCCCCTCGATAATATCCTTCAGGTTTTCGAATAAAATCCCATTCGTCTCCAGATAACTGGGCATCCGCGCTCTTTTCATCAAATCCAGAAGTTCCTTGATAAAATCCTTTTGCAATAATGGTTCTCCTCCCGTCAGACTTATGGAGTGAAAGTTTCTCCCCAATCGAGAGACCCGATCAAAAACCTGATCGAGATCCATTTCCGTGAAGTTGCGACTGGTGTCCCCGATGGAGGCGGGGGTGTCGCACCAAACGCAATGCATATGGCATTCAAAAAAGCGCACAAAGACCTGGGGGATGCCCGCATATTGGCCTTCTCCCTGAATGGATGGAAATATTTCTGAAATTCTGGCTTTGGGGATGGTCATAGAGATTGTATAAATTCAAGTGAGAGTTATTTTAACACAAAAATTTCCTATGGGAAGATTGTTAAAAGAGCGGATCTTTCCTTCGGGCAGCCTCAAATCCATTTTTTCTCAAAATGCAGCTGTCGCACTGTCCGCACGGGAAGCGGCCCCCTTCGTAACAGGACCAAGTGAGCTGGAAAGGAACCTGAAGTTTTATGCCTAAACGAATGATCTGTTCCTTAGATTTACGGATCAAAGGAGTCTTGATGATGATCCTTTTCCCTCCGGCTCCCGTCTTAAGCCCTCTCCTCAAGACTCTCTGATAGGCTTTATAGAATTCCGGACGGCAGTCCGGATAACCGGAATAATCGATGGCGTTGGCGCCGATAAAAATCATCTCCGCTCCGATGGCCTCAGCGTAGGATGAGGCAAACCCTAAGAAAATAATATTTCTGGCAGGGACATAGGTGACCGGAATTTCTTTGGGAATATTCCGGCGGTTCCGGGGAAGGGGAATTTTTTTATCCAATAATGCCGAACCTTTCCAGGGCAGGCTGATTTTAACGATTTGATAATGACTTTGACAGATCCTGGCAATCTTGACCGCTTGTTGAATCTCTTTCTTATGCCGTTGGCCGTAATCAAATATCAAGCAGAATGTTTTAAACCCAAGATGCCGGGCATAAAAAAGGGTTGTCGCGGAATCTAATCCCCCGGACAATAAAATAACCGTTCGTTTCATAGACTTTTGACAGTATCGCCTTTGCGTCGGGTGAGCGCAATTCTATTTTATTCGAAATAAGTAACGCTGGATGAATCGGACTCCCAGACACGCACTCTTCTGATCTTTAAAGGATGACATTCTTTCGCAAATTGATCATAGATATATCGGGCGATATTTTCAGTGGAAGGATTAACCTTATCAAAGGGGGGCAGATCATTGAGATGGATGTGATCCATATGAGACAAAAAGGCCTTGAGTCCCGATT
>CAYJUK010000120.1:0-7081 GCA_964373335.1 uncultured Planctomycetales bacterium
GGTCATTTCACCGATGGGAAAAAGATCTACATTCTGCTCATAGGTCTTAATCATTTCCATCTGCAGATCATCCAGGGTCTTTTGAATCTTCTCTTCCGACAATTCCTTTTTCCAAAATTTCTCAATCGTCTTTTTGTATTCTCGATTCTTCCCTAATCTTGGAAATCCATAAGCGTAGGTCTTCAAAACAACATCTCCTTTCAAAAAACTTTCCTATCAGTTGACCGGCAGAAATTCAAGCATTTCCTTAGGATGGGATTCAAATTTGAACTGACCTGACTTTTCGTCAAACGATTCAATCTTAGGCAATACCAATTCTCGCATGTTTTTACATCCCTGGTTGATATGGTTAAAAAATTGCTGAGGAAACTTAGAAAGTAAACTCGAAATCATTTTGGACTCTTGGGTTGGCAAAAAACAACGGGTTTGGTTCGTACATAGTCCGCATTCCCTGAGGATATTATCCATATCCTGCTGGGTGCCTCTTCCTTCTTCTAAATTCTGCAGATATCGGGTGATGGAGCGGCATCCCATCTGACAGGGGACACATTGACCGCAGGAAGAAGCGGCCAGGAATCTTGACAACATCAAGGCAATCTTAACAATGCAGCGACTCTGATCATAAACAATAAATCCCGCTGAACCCAAACCAACACCGGCATTTCTCATCGAACCGAAATCAAGCGGGGTATCAAAAACGTCCGGAGTTATCACACAGTTCGCGACACCAGAAAAAACCGCCAGGAAAGGGTCTTTCCCAACCGGCCCGCCTCCGACTTCATTCAATAAATCTCGCAGGGTTAACCCTAACTGGAACTCGTACATTCCCGGCCGTTTCACATCTCCAGAAAGAGTGAAAATCATCGTTCCTGGCGTATCTTTACTTCCCGAAGACCGAAACCAATCCGCTCCTTTAGCCAGGATGTGAGACACATGACTCAGGGTTTCCGCATTATTGACAACAGTGGGGTTATATTCCGGTGGGGTACAATAAATACCTTGGACATACGGCGGCATGATGCGCGGCATAGCGCCTCCACCATCAATCACTTCCAATAAAGCCTTTTCTTCACCGAGTAAATAATCATCAGGTCCCAAAACCAACCGCACATTACCTTTCGGCATCAACCCGGCGTTTTCCATCTCACGAATGGCGTGTTGCATTCTTTCAATAGTTGACTTGAACTTGGCTTTTGTCCCAATAACCGCTAATTGGGCATTGACGGCATAACTGGCAATCAAGACCCCTTCAATCAATTGATAAGGATTTTTGCTAATGAGATATCGATCTTTGTACGTTCCGGGCTCACCTTCGGCAAGATTACAAACAAGATACTTCTTAGAACTTGGCTCACTGTCGGTGGTCATCCATTTGACCCCGGTAGGGAATCCCGCCCCCCCTCGTCCACGCAATCCCGACTTCCTGATCTCCTCAATCACATCCTTAGGTTTCATGCCTCTGGCCTTTTCAAGGCCTTCCAGGCCACCCTGGGCTTGATAACCTTCCAAAGATTGAATTGGATTCAAATCTTCAGGCAACAAAACTCTTTTTTCTTTAACCGGCATGGTTTAATTTAAGAAATCTGAATCCCTACTTGCGATGGAGATAAAAACTATAGATGTTTCCCTTAAGGAGAGCCTGAGTATAGTATATTTTTAAAATAGTTTCAATAAAAATACGGGCGGATTTGCTCACTCAATTTTACTTTAAAATGACTTTTTTTCGATTGATCTAATAATCTTTTTGGCAGTAAAGATAGTCTTTGGCCGGCATATTTTTTGATCTCCGCAAGAGATGGGTAGAGGTCCTTTAATTGACCATTCTCAATAAATGGCTTTAAAAGTGGCTGGGTCCCCCAGGGTTTCTGCTGCGAAAATAACCCCAGAATATCCTCCTCCCATTGACCTTTTTGATTACTTTTTCGAAAGACCTGCTTGCGTCCTGGGATTGTCTTTTTCCCTTGACTGCGTTTCGCCTTAAACTTGACCCTCACCTTGTCGTCCTCAATTTGAACGAGTTTATAAGTAAAATCAAGCGCCGGAAAATCTCGCGACACAACCATGTCTGTCCCTACACCAAAAATATCGATGGGGGCTCTGGCCTTCACTAATTCCCTGATCTTATATTCATTCAGATTTCCACTCGCTATAATCTTGACCTGATTCATGCTGTGGTGGTCTAAAATTTTTCTCACTCGCCTACTCAAGGTCAGAAGATTCCCACTGTCAATCCGGACGCCACGAATATCCTTTTTCAATTGAACCACTTTCTTCACTCCCTCAATGGTATCGTACGTATCAATTAAAAGGGTTGTATCCTGAGGAAAAACCTCATAATATTTCTCAAAAGAATCCTCTTCTCGGTCGAAAACCTCCACCCAGGAATGAGCCATGGTTCCAAAGACAGGAATTTGGAGATGTTTCCCGGCATAAACGTTAGAGGTTCCCAGACATCCGGCAATATGTGCGGCCCTGGCGGCCAGAATCCCCGCTTCCGGGCCATGGGCTCGACGGGAACCGAAGTCGATCACCCCTCTGCTTATGCCATCCCCTTGAGCCGCATGAACCACGCGTGTGGCCTTAGTTGCCACAAGGCTCTCGATATTCATAATCGATAAAAGATAGGTCTCCAAGATTTGGGCCTCAATGATTGGGGCCCTGACTTGGATCACCGGTTCCTTGGCAAAAAAAATCTCTCCTTCCGGCAGCGCCCAGACATCCCCCGTGAACTTGAAATTCCGCAGGTAATCAAAAAAATCTTGACTGACGGATTGGAAAACCGGTTGGGATTTAAGATAAGCGATATCTGCATCTGAAAACTTCAGGTGCAAAATATAATCCAGGATTTGTTCCAAACCGCAGGCCACCAGAAAGGATCGATTCGGAGGCATCGAATGGCAACTCAGTTCAAAAGTGGCGACACAATTGATTTTATTAAGGAAATACCCAGCGGCCATGGTGAGTTCATACAAATCGGTCTTCAGGGAATTCTCTCGAGAGAGGCCGCGGTAGACTGTGGTCTGGGAGTTTTCCTTTATTAAGTCCTTCATTTCTTTCAATCCCTCAAATTTTTTTCTAATTCTTGAAATGTCATCCTCTTGGCTCCCTGGGATTGCATGTCTTCTATAGCCCTCTGGGAATCGCCTTGATTAATATCCACTCCTTTTATGGCATCCACTAGAAGAATAACCGTAAAACCCAAATGCAAGGCATCGAGCACTGAGGCCTTCACACAATAATCTGTTGCTAATCCTCCCACAAAAAGTTCCTGAATATTTCGCTGGACTAATAGCAACTTGAGGCTCCGCCGATCCTCCGTTACTCCTTGGAAAGCGGAATAACTTTCTTTTTCTGGATCCATCCCTTTGGAGATCATGATGGTTCCTTGAGGGAGCATCAACCGGGGATGAAATCCTGCTCCCGGAGTATTTTGGACACAATGGACCGGCCAAGGCCCTCCCTGAGTTTTGAAATGCTTAGTCTTAATAGGATGCCAATCCCTTGAGGTGAGTATAAGAGATTTTTTCTGGTAAAAAAAATCAATATATTTGTTTAAAACAGGGACAATCTCATCCCCTAAGGGAACAGCCAATGCCCCTCCAGAGCAGAAATCATTCTGGACATCCACAATAAGAAGTGCTTGTTCGCTTTTCATGGGACTTGCTCTTTTCATTTTAATGAGAGAACCGGGGTATAAAACCCAATCAATTTTCTCTCCCACCACGCCCCGGTTTTTTGATGAGTATTATAATCCGTAAAATGATAATCGTAAATAAGGGATCTGATATATTGGGGCGGCCTTTCTGGGAACGGATTATATTCGATTAACTTTAAAACAGGCGGTGATCCTTCCAGGATTTCCTTCAAAAGAAGAATAGTCCAGGGGTTTTGTTGATAGTTCCCAAAAGCGGCAAACCACATTTGCCAGTCCAACCGAGGTTGATGGGGCAAGACCCATGCCGGGGCCCGGTAAATATTCCCCGGCTTCCAGCGAAACTCATATTCTTTCCAAGTTTGCTGATCGTTACTACCTTCAATAATGATCTCTTTGCGCTGTGTAGTCATGACTGCAAATAGCCCATAACTGTTAAACGACCGCAGCGGTCTGATATACTCCACTGTCTTACCGATCCAGGCAGGGTAAGAACGCATTCCTAGCCCACTGATCAAGTTCACTAAAGGGAGGGTCGTTAAAAAGACAACCCCGACAGCAAGAATTCCAAAACGTACCTGTTGTGATCTCAGTCTTTCCGCCGGCAACACCGGAAGGCCTTCATCTTGATTCCTTAAAGAGTGAGGGAAAAATCGTTTGAGGTGGCCATCATCAAGCAGAACCACGCCCAAGACCAAGGTTAAGAGATTAAAAAATCCATAGTTCCCGGTAAAAATTATACTGAGCTGTAAAAACACAATTACCCCAAAGGCAATGATACGAGATCTCCTCCCCAGGAAGAAAAAAAAGGGAGCAACCAATTCAATGAAAAACATGATCAAGACAGACACTTTGTCAAACCAGGCTGGTAACTGATGGACATACCAGCTGAGGATATGCGGCAGGCACTGCGTCCAATAATGATAATCCAGAGCGGTTAACTGACGCCAGTTAGGGTCCTGACTCAATATCTTCACCATACCAGACTCAAACAGCAAACGAAACAATACCCAGCGCAATAGCCAAACAATAATCTCCGAGGGATAAGAGAGAGAAAGAATTTTCGCTAAGATATGACGCTCTGCCAGAAAAATACTTAAAAATCCGACCTCCAAGAGGAGGATATCCCATTGAAAGGATAAGAACTCTTGCCCAGCGACCGTCAGGGATAAATAAAATACCCATAAGACAAAAGATACAACAGTGGGAGCAAACCCTAGAATAAGGAATAAGGCACCCACGGCCCCACCCCAGCACAGAAACAATAAAAACCAATCCTCAGAGTTTAGCCAACACAATGTGGGCACCAAGAGATATCGATCCCAGCCCAATTGCCTCTGAACAGCATTAAGATATTCTGCAACTGGGAGAATTCCTTTTTCTCCCACCAGTCCCAGAATCTGAATCCCTAAAGAGGCAAAGGCGATAAGATAAATAAATCCTTCCAACCGGAGGAATAACCAGCGGGTCAATCGATAAGAAGAGATTTGAGGATATGATTCATTCATTGTTGACAAAAAAAAGAGATTAGCTTTGACAGCTAACCTCTCTTCAGAAAGCACCTTATTAGAACTAAAGGAGCTGAGACCCTACTCCTCCATTCCCTGACCACCGTGCTCTTCACCCCCATGCTCATGCATAGGGCCTTCCTGCATATCCTCTTCCATTTCCATCATGCTGCCTTTCGATCCCAAATGGCTTTTTGTCCCTTCTTTGAGAGGGATTCTTTGATCATTGTCATCGTAGGTATAACGCGCTTCACCCTCTTCCTTATGAATACGGACATCAACCACTTTTAAAGAACCATCCGCAGCGCTCTCGACGTCAAAATCGAGATCATACATCTTGCTGGTGTTTTTCTCTTTGAGATCGGCACAGCTGTAATAATAATCCCCCGTTTTCCCAACCCGCTCATGCACATTCTCGAGAGACAGATTCAGTATCCCACCTGTATCCGGATCAAAGATGTCAAGAGTTTCGGTTATCCTTGATTGTTCCTCTATATAAGTCCTAATGGCAGACCGGATCTCTTCAGCCGTAGGGACCTTGGCCTCCACCTGAGCCGGAGCTGGCTCCTCTACTTGTTCCTGAGTCGTTTGTCCTCCATGCTCTTGCTCAGCATGTTCCTGCCCTCCATGTTCCTGTTGTGCCAAAACCAGCTTGGAAAACCCAACAGCAAATAAAAGAGCCAGTAAGATTACTAAGTACCTGTTCATTTTTCCTCTCCTTTCTTAATTCTTAAATTTAACTTATTGTCTTAATTGGGTTAATCGCTCTGGCGCCACGTCTTCATAACTGAAAGAGACCTCGACGTTTTTAAACTCCTGGCCATTGATCTCTACATAAGGAAAAACAAAGTAATTTAATGGCCCTCCTTGTGAAGTTGGCTGCAAGAGAATATCTCTTCCCTGGCTGAATTCTAAACGATTGGGATCTAAGGATCCAAAAAGATACTCTTTCTTTGTTTTATCCTTCCAGGCCTCAGAGATATCTACCGGAACCCACCCTAACTGTTCCTGATAAAATTCAGCCCAACAATGGTAATGATTCAATCGTCCTTTCCTCTCTGGTGCTATGGGGATTCCAATAACGAATTTAGCCGGGATCCCGCTCGCTCGTGCTAGGGAAATAAACAAGGAATGGAAATCAGTGCAATTTCCCGCCTTAATCCGGCAGACGCGTTCAGTATCCCCATTCCCATAACCAGGGATAGACTTATCATAAGAGACATTTTCAAAAACATAATCATAAATGGCCCTCGCCTTATCCCTATTGGAGATTTTGTCCTTTGTCACCTCTTGAGCAATGGCCTCAACGGTATTGCTGATTGTGACCAGACGATTAGGCTTAAGGAATTGTGAAAGATCCTCCCTCATCAATGCTTTTTCTACGGGTAGTGCCTCACCTACTGGGTGAAAAACTTCACTCGTTGAGCTCTTGAGAAGAGAATTATTTTCTAATTCGGAGTTGGGGTTAGAAATTTCATACCGTTTGATCTTATAATTGGCCTTAAGCTCAATCTGAGATTCACTCGCCGAATTCAATGTGAAATGAATGATTTTATTATTATAGTCCCGATCATAAGTCACTTGATCCGGTTGAGGAGTGATCGTCACTTGTTCTATCTTTTGATAAGGGGTATCCGGCAAATGAGGAAGCCATACCTGAATTTTCTCTGCTCTTGCCGGGAGATCCTTAAGGATCACGTGATAAGTAAAGTCTAATGATCGCACGGGGGAAATATCCGCGGTAGTAACATTTCCCAAAAAGAGCAGTCCAGCCGTTCCTAAGATCATATAGGATAATTTCTTCATAAAACTCCTTCCTTTAATTTCTTGACCGACACTCGAAACGGCAGAATCAACAGCTTCCCTAAGGTTAACTGTTCCGGTACAGAGAATTCTTTTAATCCAAAGATAATCTCATTTT
>CAYJUK010000121.1:0-2711 GCA_964373335.1 uncultured Planctomycetales bacterium
ATACCAACTTGTCATTTTTGATGAGATCAACTATGTGATGAAATACAACTTTCTAGACGTCAAAGAAATTATTGCTGAGCTTAAGAATAAGCCTGCCCTTAAGCATGTGATTCTTACAGGAAACGGCGCTCCTGAGGCCTTGATAGATTTGGCTGACCTTGTTACCGAAATGAAATGTATTAAGCATCCTTATCAAAAAGGAATTAAGGCCCAGCCGGGGATTGAGTATTGAAAATTAGATCGAATTCTTAAAGTTCGAAATCCGTCGATGTCTGTGCTCTGCTGACCAGAAACAAACATTTCGCCAGAACCCTTGTCAAGAATCCTCGAATTCTTCTCACCGATGAACCTATGGAAAATTTGTCTTCTCATCAATCTGATGAATTTTACACCATTCGAATCATTTGAATCAACAAGGCATTACAGTGATCATCATGACTCACGATTCTAAAATCACCGCTTATGATAGACGAATCATTCGGAAAGATTGATATAACGAATCTTGAAGCCATTGTCGACGTAGTTGCTTTCCTTTCTCAAAGATTGTATAATTCACCTTATGAATACACCAACAACCAAACAAAATCTTAAAGTTTATATAATCACATCTGGCTGGCAGATGGATGAATATGACACGGAATTAGCCCGGTCCATTCTTGCCAAGGTGAACTATGCCTTTGTCCCCAGTGAAGAAGAGGCTGATATTGTACTCTTAAATATCTGCGCGATACGGGAGAATGCCCACCGCAGAGTCTACGGGTGGGTGCATGAGATCCATCACAAACGCTACGGCAATCCGCTTATGATCGGGATTTTGGGCTGTATGGCGACGAATTTGCGCACGGATCTGCTGGAGAACCGCAGGCTTGATATTGATTTTATCGCCGGGGAGCCGGGGGACGTGTAACGGGCCCCGGAAAACCCTGGACAATGGCAAAAGTTAGATAAAGACACAGTGAGGATTACTATTTTAATGCCCGGGAGAAGATTTATGACCGGCTGGCCCAATTGCCGCGGGGCACTATTAAAGAACGCCTGATATCCGGCCGGAAGTATTATTATCTCCAGCGGCGCGAGGGAAAGAAGGTTCTGCACACCTACATCGGCAAGGAAATCCCCGAGGATTTTAAAAAGAAGCTGCAGGAACGAAAAGCGCTGCGACTTGAGCTTAAAAAGATCCAGGATGTTCTTTTGACATTTCATTCGGCAAAAATAAAAGATATTGCCTGACTCGGGTTTTACACTACAATTCTTGCCGCGCGGCGGAAATTGGCGGGAGTTAATTCAGGTTACGTCGTGTGGTTCCGGAAATCCCGCATGGTTTTCCAGTCATATGACCCGAAGGGGAAAAAATAACATCGTGAGTCCTTTGAGGGGAGAGTCCTATTCAAGAAAATTCCTCCCCTAGACAGAAAAGAAGATATGACGACCGTAGGGAGGGATTTTCTTGCTACGTAACCCTAACCGAATTACGATAGGGGGCGTCGTAACCATAACCATAACCGGAAAGCATTACCTTATTATTGAGCAGGAACGACACAGATCTTTAAAGCAGGGACGTGTCTGCGGATAACACGGAAAACAACGCGGAAAACGACAGGGAGCTTGGGATGATTATGGGAGTCGAGATCAAGGAGCTTATCGCTCACGCGGATCAGCGGGGATTCTTTTGCGAGATCATCCGCGGTTCAGATCCATTTTTTCAAAACCGGTTTGGTCAGTTGAGTCATTCGATGACCCAGACGGGGGTCTTTAAGGCCTGGCATCTGCATCTACAACAGACCGATTGGATGTACACCTCCAATGGCGATATGAGATTAGCGCTTTATGATACCCGTAAGGACTCAAAAACTTTTGGGCAGTTGATGGAGATCCTGATGGGCGAAACCTTTGGGCGGAAGGTGGTCAAGATTCCTCCGGGAGTCGCCCATGGATATAAAATTATCAAAGGCCCCGCCTTTGTCATTTATGTCATGGATCGCGAATATGACCCGGGTGATGAACTAAGGATTGATCATGATGATCCGCAGATTGGGTATGATTGGATTTCAGATAATGACAATGCTCGACAAAAAGCGAGTTAGCGTGATGATGATCAAAGAATCTCAAAGGAAAAAGAACAGCGAAGGGAAACCCTCCGGGATCCTAGCTGAGCATCTGAATTATTATAGCGGCAAAAGGATATTGATCACCGGCGGCACCGGATATCTCGGTTCGCGGGTTTTAGAGGCTTTAAGCGTGGTGACCTGCCGCATTCATGTTTTGCATCACTCCCAGGATTTCTCAAAGACAAAATCAGAGACCCCATCCGAGATTACATTCATTCGTAAGGATCTTCGAGACCGAGGCTTCTGGTCAGATCTCCTGCGAGAGACGGATATCATTTTTCATCTGGCCGGTCAGACCAGCACCTATGCAGCGAACGAAAATCCTATTGAGGATCTGGAAATGAATCTTTTCCCAATGGTGACGCTCATTGAGGCGTGTCAAAAAAATGGATTTTCTCCGGATGTGATCTTTGCCGGAACGGTCACGGAGTTCGGGTTGACCGCGACCTGGCCGGTGGATGAATCTTTTCCCGATCGTCCAGTCACCGTGTACGATATTAACAAACTGGCGGTGGAAAAATATCTCCAATACTTTAGCCGGCAACTGGGCCGCAGAACAGTGACCCTGCGGCTGGCGAATGTCTACGGGCCGGGGAAGATCGG
>CAYJUK010000121.1:2721-7049 GCA_964373335.1 uncultured Planctomycetales bacterium
CGGTATCCTTAATCAAATGGTCCACAAGGCGCTTCAGGGGAAACCGCTCACCATCTATGGAGAAGGAAATTTTGTCAGGGATTATGTTTATATCGATGATGTCACCCGGGCGTTTTTGACGGCGGGGATCCGTTTGGATCTATTGAAAGGTCATTATTTTGTCATTGGGAGCGGGCGCGGTTATCGATTTCAAGAGATGGTCTGTTTGATCCGGGACCGGGTCTTTCAGAAAACTGGAAAAAAAGTGGAGATAGAACATCTTAATCCTCCTCAGAATCTTTCCCCGATTGAATTCCGGAATTTTATTGCGAATGCGAAGGCCTTTTATCAGCAGACAGGATGGGAGGCCGAGGTGGCCTTACCCGATGGCATTGACCGCACGATCGAATTTTATCGTAAGGGGGACAAGGCATGAGAATCTTAATTTTAGGCGGCGCCGGTTTTTTGGGATGCAATTTAGTCCGGCGGTGTCTTCAAGATCCCGGGAATCAAGTGAGCGTGGTGGACTCCTTAGACCCGCGTTTGAAAAGTCAGGTTGATCATTTGTCAGAGGTTCTCCCTAAGATTCAATTTATGGAAGGAGATATCCGCGACCGCGCCTTAATGGAAAAGGTCGTTCAAGGACAAGATGTGATCTTCAATTGTGCCGCCCAGACCTCTCATCCCTTATCTCTGGCGGATCCTTTCTTTGATGTGGAAGTGAATTGTCTGGGGAATCTCACCGTTTTGGAGGCAGTGCGCAAGGTCAACAAATCCGCCTTAGTGATTTATACCTCCAGCAGTACGGTGATTGGCAAGGCCTACAATGAAATTGTGGATGAGTCGCATGGGGAGTCCCCCCTGGATATTTACTCGGCGAATAAAGGTGTGGCAGAAAAGTATTATCGTATTTATAACCGGGTTTATGATCTGAAGACATTATCCCTGCGTTTCGCAAATCTCTACGGCCCTTATGGCAAAGGTTCTCCGGAATTTGGGTTTATCAATTATTTTATTTCCTTAGCCGACCGGGGGGAAGAGATCACAATTTACGGGGATGGTCAGCAGAGCCGGAATGTGATGTATGTTGAGGACGCCGTGGATTTATTGTACGCGTGTATCGCTCATCCCAAGATTTTCGGCAATGTCTATTTTGCCGTCCATCGGGAGCACTATCCTGTCCTCAAGATCGCCGAGGAGATTGTGGCCGTTTTTGGGAAAGGCCGAATCAAGAAGGTGGAATGGCCGGATATTCGTAAGCGCATTGAGGTTGATCAGGTGACCATCTCGGCGGCCAGGCTTTATTATCAATTGAAGTTTGAGCCCCAATATAATCTTCAAGAGGGGTTGAAGATGACAAAGAAGATCAGGGAGAAAGAAAAAAAGGCCGTGTTCACCAGGTGAATTTTTTTTGGGGAAACGGACCTAGTCATAACGGACTTAGTCATAGGGACACATCCCCAAATAGGATGTGTCCCTATTCTTAAGAATGAGGAGAATCCCATGAATATCTGTATCACCGGAGCCTTGGGACATATCGGTTCGGCATTGATCCGTAATATCCGCCTGCCTCAGGTTGATAAGATTTATCTGGTTGATAATTTTTTGACCCAGCGGTACGCCTCGCTTTTTGACCTGCCGGAGGGTTATCATTTTCAATTCCGGGAGATGGATATCAGCTCGGCGGCCCTGGCCCCCATCCTTGAAGATTCCGATGTCTGCGTGCATCTGGCGGCTGTGACTGACGCTGAGACGAGTTTTCATAAAAAGGAACTCGTGGATGCTGTTAATAAGAATGGCCTTGAGAATGTCGCCCAACTCTGTGCCCAGACCGGGTGCGCTTTCGTGTTCCCCTCAACGACCAGTGTTTACGGGGTTCAGCAGGGAATGGTTGATGAGGATTGCCCGGACAAGGATCTTAAGCCCCAGAGTCCTTACGCGGAATCCAAGCTGTATGGAGAACGAATGCTGAGGCAGTTATCCCGGGAGAAGGGATTAAAATGCGTCATTTTCCGTTTAGGCACCATCTTCGGTTATTCTGCCGGGATGCGGTTTCACACCGCCGTCAATAAATTCCTCTGGCAGGCCTCGTTAGGACAGAAAATCTCCGTCTGGAAAACGGCCTTGCATCAAAAACGACCTTATTGTGATCTGAAAGATTGTCTTCAGGCGATCAACTTTGCGATCCAGGAACAATTATTCGATGCGGAGATTTATAATGTCGTTACAACAAACTTAACCGTTAATGATATTGTTCAGATCATTCAAGAGAATATCCCCGGCTTAGAGATCGAATTTGTCGACTCCCCGATCATGAATCAGTTGTCTTATCATGTCTCTGCGCAGAAATCCATCCAAAAGGGGTTTTTGTATTCTGGTAATTTAAAGGAGAGCGTTAAGGAGTGCCTCCAAAAGTTAAAAAATATGAATGTGTCTCAGGTTAAGACCAATTTTTAGCGTATGGCTACCAAGGGTATTTTATTAGCGGGGGGACAGGCGACGCGTTTGTATCCGATCACTAAATGGATTAGCAAACAGCTTCTGCCGGTCTATGATAAACCCATGGTGTATTATCCTTTATCCGTCCTTATGTTCTCGGGGATCCGGGATATCCTGATTATTTCTACTCCCACGGCCCTGCCGCAGTTTAAGCAGTTATTAGGAAGCGGCCGGGATTTCGGGGTGCGATTTACTTATGCGGAACAAAGGCATCCCCGGGGACTGGCGGAAGCGCTGATTATTGGAGAAAAATTTATCGGGAAAGATCGCGTGGGTCTTATTTTGGGAGATAATGTCTTTTTTGGACACGGATTTCCGGATTTGTTGAAGGAGGTGGTGGAAGCCGATGGGGCAACGGTCTTTGGTTACTATGTGAAAAACCCTCAAGAATATGGCGTCATCACCTTGGATAAAAACGATCATCCCATCGCCATTACCGAGAAACCCCGGGATCCTCAATCGCATTGGGCCCTGACGGGATTGTATTTTTATGATCACCGGGCGGTTGATATCGCGAAATCTCTTAAACCATCCGCCCGCGGAGAATTGGAGATTACGGATGTCAACAAGGTTTATTTACGGAAAAAGAGATTAAAGGTCGTCCTGCTGGGAAGAGGATATGCCTGGTTAGATACCGGGACATTCGACTCTTTGATCGATGCCTCCATTTTCATTAAAACGATCGAGGAGCGGCAGGGATTAAAGATCGGCTGTCTGGAGGAAGTCGCTTATCGTATGAATTTTATCTCCCGAGATCAACTCCGGCGGTTAGTCGGCCGTAATGTTTACGGATATGGAGATTATTTGAAAAAAATCTTAGCCGAAAATTGAACTGTGAAAACGAAAAAAAATCGACGATTAGAATTCTTAAATCTTGTCCCTCCGGAGGCTAAATACATTTTAGATGTCGGCTGCGGGGATGGAAATCTATCCGCCCATCTGCTGAAGGAGGGGAGGCTGATCGTTGGCATTGACCGGAATCCCCGGGCCTGCGAAGCGGCCAAGACGCGGTTGTCTAAGGTATTTTGCGGAGATATTGAACATCTGGATCTGCCAATTCTTCCCCAGAGTCTTGATTGCATTATTTTTGCCGATGTCCTGGATTGTCTGGTTGATCCGTTATCATTGCTGTTAAAGTATCGTCCTCTTTTGCAGGATGACGGCTGTGTGATTACCAGCATGGCGAATGTCAGATACTATAAGGTCATGACTAACCTCCTTTTTCGCGGGGCTTGGGATTATATCGAACGGGGCGGCATCCTGTGGATTCATCATCTGCGGTTTTTTACCTTGCAGACGATGAAAGAGCTTTTTGAGAAGGCAGGGTTTTCCATCGACTCTTTGGAGCGATATATCGTTGCCTCTTCGGAAATGAAGACCTTAAATGTCCTGTGTTTTCAGAAATTAAAAGAATTATTAACCTATCAGTATTATTTTCGTCTTAAAAAGCAAAGAGATTGGGTCCCGGGGGCTTTTCAACCGGGACGTGCTATTGATGATTTTTAGTGTTTCTTATCCTTGGTTTCATAAATTAATAGTGAGATGAGCACAAAGGGGGTCAATAGTATAAAGAAATGAAATGTGATATCGTCATTTGTATCTGGAATCAAAAAGAAGCCACCGAGCGCTGCATCGAAAGTATTCATAAGAATACGGATGTCCCTTATCGGTTGATCCTGATTGATAATGCGAGTGATGAGGAAACCCAGGGCTATCTGCAAAGCGTAAAAAACGATTCCCGCTTTGAAGTTCTGCTGGTGAGAAACGAAGAAAATTTGGGGAATACGAAGGGTGTCAATCAAGGGCTCCGGGCCTCTCAGGCAGAATTTGTCTGTAATTTGGATAATGAT
>CAYJUK010000122.1:0-1556 GCA_964373335.1 uncultured Planctomycetales bacterium
GGAAATTCTTATCGGCGGCGAGTTCATCGGCAACGGATTCCCAAGAACGGCTTTCCTTAATTTGCCAATCAATCCGAACTCGACGCGCCTGACTGAACAGACGCTGCGGCTCTTCCATTATTGTTTGTGGCCGCCAGCCTGTTCCCGTATACTCTTTCACTTTGTCGTGCAGATGATCGAAAGCCGGCTGAGTGGCGGTAGAAAAAACCACCGTGCAACCGTAGCGTTCAGCCAAACGTGACAAAACGGCGAGAGTAGGAACCGCGGTCCGTGGCGGGAGTGTCTGCACCTCGTCAAACAGGATGATACTGTTGGCGAGACGATGCAGTTTCCGGCACTTGCCTGGACGGTTGGCAAAGAGCGATTCGAAAAACTGCACACTGGTCGTAAGAACAAGTGGCGCATCCCAATTTTCGCTCAGCAACTGAGTTATTCGATGCGCATCCACCTCATTATCTGAATCTGGCGCGTCATCCTTCTTTACTTCTTTTGCGTCCGCGAGACTGTGCTGCTCAAGGACATAATGTGAACCGAATTCCGGTTCAAGCAGACTCCTATAAACTTTCGCTGTTTGTTCAATGATACTCAAATATGGCACAACCATGACAATACGCTGGATTTTAGGGTTAACTGTCGCGCGTTTGAGAGCGAAGGCTAACATAGCGAGTGTTTTTCCTGAACCGGTCGGGGCTGTAAGGGTAAAGATATTTGGAGATGTGCCGGCTTTGTTTAAGCAAACCTCAAGCAGGTATTTACGCATGTTTTGGACGTCACCGGATGCTTGAGTGTTGCGTTTGAGTTCGTGCAAATGTGCCATGAGGATTTCGAAAGCCTTTACTGCCCGCAGTGATAGCCCGTCGGGGCGATACATTTTTGTTCCATCCAATTTTCCTTCAAAATGGGCTTCGGTCTCTATGTAGTCTGCATCCACTAATGCAGAAAACAGCATCCGAGCATCAAGCATGGCTGCGCCTGATGCCGTGGAAAAATTATAATGTGAAGCTGTAGGCGAAGAAGGCATTACAAATCCGTCAGCCTGGAAGCGTTCAAGCAAGATCGTGAAATGAGGCTCTGTAAGCGTTAATCTAAGTGGATGCGTGTCAGGATTGGACAATTTAAGAAGGTCACATGCAACCCAAATTCCCGGACGAGAACCTTCCTGCAATCCGATGTGATGTCCCTGAATCGCCAGAGCTGCGGCAACGGCTTTTTCTCTGAATATACCAAGCGTTGCGACCGCCCCAGAGCTCCAGTGATCGAGACCACAGACTTCCCCTTTCAAGCGCCTCGTGAAGAGTTCCGAGTATTTGCCAAGATCATGCCACAGCCCGGCGATCATCGCCTCCTGTTTTGCGCCAAATGCGTCTGCGTATTCAGCCGCTCGTTCAGCAACACAACGAGAATGTTCCTTCAATGATTCCCAAGAGCTGCCAGCCTTGTTGGCACTATGTGCAAAATACTGCATCACTCAATTTTCCCTATTTCCATTCATCAAAAAAATGCCCCCGTATCCGGCCTGGTAAACATCGCCGCCGGGCCGGCTATTTCCATGGAAA
>CAYJUK010000122.1:1566-7044 GCA_964373335.1 uncultured Planctomycetales bacterium
CGATCTGTCCAATACGGCGGCAAACCTCAACTTGGGTGGGACAAATCCATGCCGCACCATCGTCGAAAAAAGCAATCGACTCGAATAGACCTTTCGCAGCCGACCATGTTGGCGCCGGATAGCTTGTTGGGGTCCCCCCCGTATCCGGCCTGGTAAACATCGCCGCCGGGCCGGCTATTTCCATGGAAACTTCATAAATTTTTGGCATAGATTATCATCCTCCTAAATTCTTAAATTGAACCCCCAACACCGGGGACACCATCCGCTGCAGCCTACAACAAACCTCAAATAGTCTTTTCAGTTCCGGCGTTTCTTGCATAAACATGGACATACCCTTGTTGAAGATCTGAATTTTTGTCGTTTGGTTTTCAGACCTTATTTCTAATTCTTCGTATTCCTGAGGCGTTGCCCCTTCCTTCATCCCGAAAGGACCACTGAGAGAAAGCAAGTCATTCGACTCGATTAACTGCCGTATATTTTCCGGAACAGCCTCCCCGTTCAGCTCAAAAAATTTTATATCATCTCTTTCAGATAATTTTTTGATCATGCCGTGCCCATAACGAATATAATCTATTTTCATTTCTATCCTCCGTTTTTTTCGCTTCTGCAGTTCTTAAGCCAGCGGTAATTCCTCAAACGCTCTTTAAGCGGCTACCATTCGCTTTTTGGCTTTCCCGGCTTGCTGTGCCCATAGAGTCCTTGAAATTTTTTCTCTCTGCCCATCACTCCTCCCACGGCATCCGCGGCAGGTTGTTGAGCGCGCGGACGAAACGCTCACGGTTAAACGGCTGATTTTGTTTGAGCACGTCAAAAATCTCAGCGGAGATAACGCACCCGATCAAACGCCGGGCCTCGGCGTCCGGGTGTCCCGCGGCCTTAAGCCGGTCGTAAGTCTCTTTCGTTTCCGGGGGATCCAAATCACGCAGCTGATTTTCCACCGCTTCCAAGATCGCCTGTTTTAACACCGGGTTTGTTTTCTCCATAGGTTGGCCTCCTTAGTAGTATGCCGGCGAAAAGCGACGCGGATTTTTTCGCCTGATTGACCTGACTTACCAAACCCCCAGCTTCTTTTTCAATTGTTCAAAGTCCACTTTCGCAACAGCCTCGCCGGGAACCTCGGAAGAAAGCCCTTCCATATGCGCGAACAATCTCTTTAACTCCTGGCGGCCGGCGGATGTTTTCGAGGCCTCCAAAGGTGTTTTGAATCCGAGCATCGGGATCTTCTGCCGGACCCAGCTTTTGAAATAATAATCTCGCAGTCCTTTCTCAGCGGCTTGACGGACAAGAGGGTCGGACAAGATGGCTTTCTGCTCATTCGCAAACTGTTCCATCTGCTCTGATGTCGGCGCGGGCATGGCTTCGGGGGTCACCGCTTCTATTTTCTCGTAGGCCAAGGCCTCCCCGCATAATTTCAGCAGTTTATTCTTCAGCCTCAACGCCCGCTGCATGGAATTGGCCATGGCCGTTAACTTCCCGTTCTCCAGGGAAATGTCGGCCAGGATAATATTTTCTCCCAGCATTTTTTTCGTTAACCGGCGTTTTTGCCAGATCCAACGGCCGTTGTGCTCGTCAAAGATAACTTCTTTGAATCCATCCAGCGCGCGCTTCACCGCTGAGGCGTCTTTTACCGTCATTGTCAGACGGCAGAATATCAACCGCTGATGATCCAGATTGGCCGCAATCCTCGGTGGAGGGGAAACCTCCCGCTGCCACGGCGCGGTCATATACGCGGCCCAGAAACCAACGGCGGCCTTGCATGCCTTCCAGTAAATTTCCTCGGCCGTCAGTCCGGCCGTATCTGCCGCCTCCTTAAACAAGTTAATCTGTCTATTGCCTATCTCTTGAAAATCATTTTTGGCTGCGGCCTCAAAAACATAAGGGGTACTAAAGGTCACCGCGCGATCAGGCGTTCCCACAAGGCGCACACACCAGATCTCTCCCGGCCTCGCCCCCTCCTCGTGCGGTTCGCCGAGACATACAACAGCATACCGCTGCCCGGTCATAATATCCGCTAACATCAAAACGCCGTTTTTCTTTTCCAGTACTTCATACATCGCACAATAACTGTCCCGCAGATGTTTCAGAAATTCCATCCCCGGCGGATGAAGACCGCGCGCAGCGTCATCTTCTAAAAACCGTTCAATGATCGTCTTTTGTTCTTTCCCGTAAGCGAGATCGAGATGAAACATCGTCATAAAAAAACTGTCGAAAATCCCTCCCGCTTCTCCCGGACGGAATCGGCGCTCAAGATCATCATATAAGGCGTTTAACTCCTTTTTGTCCGGAGCAAACTGCCTTTGCGCCTGACCGTACATGACGACCATCTTTGTCAGGAGCATATAATTGTCCCATACGGTCCCCGTTTTTTCCGATAAATCGAGTAACGGCGATTCCCTGAATACTTGAGAGCCGCAGCATTTTTTATACTTCTTCCCGCTGCCGCAGGGACAGGGTTCATTTCGTCCTATTTTCGTCTTTTACTCCCATTCATGTATTGTTTTTGATCTCCAAAAGCCTGTCCACCCGAAAGGCCCGGATTTCTTTACGTTTAAATGATCTTCCCTTCCCACAACAGCCCGAGGAAATTTTGCCAGGGAAGGATACGTATTTTCCCGTGAAGCCGTTCCTGTTTTTCGTTGCTGACCAAAAAAGATTTTTTCGGCGCGAATTCTTCGGTAAACGTCGCAAGCGAGCGTAAATCATTGTTGTCGACACGGGGGCCGCTTTTTATTTCCAACGCCACCTCTCCTTTTCCCAGCACAAAATCCACCTCAAGTCCAGATTTGGTGCGCCAAAACAGGATTTCAAAATCGCGCTCCCGATAGGAACGATAAGCCAGGATCTCCATCAAAATAAAATGTTCGAAGGCCCTGCCAAACTCTTCTCCCCGCTCTTCCTTAAGAGTACGCTTTGTCAAAAATCCCGACACACCGACGTCAAACAAATAAAACTTGGCTGCCTGGCTGATAACCTGCCGGCTTTGTCGTCGGTTGAAAGGCTCGATCCTGACCCCCAAGAATGTATCAACGAGAATCTGGTAGTATTCCCGGACGGTCTTGTAATCAACCCCGCAATCCCTGGCGATATTGGAATAATTGGTCAACTGGCCGTGAGAAAAGGCCATGGCCTCAAAAAATCTGGAGAAAGCCGGAATATTACGGGTCAATCCCTCGGCAAAAATTTCTTCTTTCAAATAGTCCTGGACGTAGGCCTGAAGCGACTTTTGATATTCATCCTGCAAGTAATGATCCGGGATTAATCCGTGATTTAACGCCCGAAGTAAGTCAAACTTTTTGAGTTCCACGGATACAAGGGGAAACATTTCATAACGCCAAGCCCTTCCTCCCAGCAGGTTGGCGTGGCCGCGCTTTAGTTTACGGGCGCTTGAACCGCAGAGAATAAACCTTAGGCCCTCATTTTCCATTAGCCAATGGACTTCATCCAAAACTTGAGGCACCTTCTGAACTTCATCCAGAACAACAGGATGTTTTAAAATATTCTCTTTTTGCGCCAGAATTTGTTCTCTTAACAACGCGGGATTCCTGGTAAAGGCAAGAAATAAATCTGTCTTTAAAAAATCGTAAACCATGCTTTGCGGAAATACTTCTTTGAGATAGGTCGATTTTCCCGTCTTGCGCGCACCCCACAAAAAGGCCGACTGTTTTGCCGGAAGGTTGATCGTTAAAATACGCTGAATCGCTGCCATTGGATTTTACTCCTATTTAGTATGACTTATTAGAAGTGTATTCTGACATTGCCGTCTTGTCAACGCTTTTTATTCCACGTAATCGCTTAGCGGATTTTATTTGTTTAGTGTTCAGAGAGACTCGAAGAGACACTCTGTGTGTCATTGCGAGCGTCGCTTTTTGCTTTTAGCGAAGCAATCTATTTCAAAGATTGCTTCGTCGTCGAAAAAACTCTCCTCCTCGCAAAGACACAGAGGTTAAGAACCAAATTTTTTCTCGATCAGCTAAACATTTGCAGCGGATTTTAGTAACATCAACGAGGCGGTCAAAATTCCGAATTTTTTGTCTCGATGGGCAACTTTATTCCGCTTAGTGTTTACTATTCCACTCTCCCCGCCCGGCCTGTCCCCAACAACAAATTATTCAAATAAATGTCCGTTTCTGGACTTAGCTCTTCACCTTTCGGGATAAAAACATCCGCCAGGTAGCGGTCATATTTATCGGAGCGCGAACTGCGGACGACGATCTGCTGCGCTTCTTTTAAATGGGAGCGGACGAAGGCCTTGGCATCATCGCCGGCGGAGGTGCCGACTTCGGGGCAGTCGATATCACGCAGACGCAGGACTTGCCGTGTCCAGACATCAAAGCCCTGATCCAGCCGGACCTTGACCGTGTCGCCGTCTATGACTTTCTCTACGATCGCGGCGTAGGTGAAAAGGTCTTGGGCGGTCCGGTCGGTTTTGTAAAACTTGTAAGCGTCCTCTTTAGGGCGGGATTCGACGATTTCATCTTTGCTGAACCCCGACAAGAGACGGCCGTCAATTTCGTGATAATTGCCGAAACCAAGATCGACCAGCAACCCGGATTCGGTACCCGGGGAAAGGGTCGGCCGCTCCACCAGCCGATAAGTGTACAGAGTCCCCCGCAACGGTATGAGCGGCTTGTTGTCGACAGCGGATTTTACGGGAATATCCTTCCCTTTCGACTGCGGACTTTCCTCTTGAATACGGGCGGTGAGTTCATCGACCGACCATCCTTTTTGGGCCGCGGCCGTTTCCAGCCGTAGACGCGTTTTATCATCGGCAACGGCAATGAGCTTCCGGTAATGACTCCAGGAGAAAAGTGGCCCGGTGGCCACTTTTCTTTGATCTGGATATTTCTGGAAAAATTTCACACAGCGGTGCAGGACTGTGTCACTGACCCCTAAATCCCGAGTCAGACGCTTGATCGTTTCCTGACCGCGCTGGGCGCGTTCGTATTTCAAAATATGCGCGTGAATATGACGGCCTGTTTCCCAATAAGTGCGGATTCGTTCGGCCTCAACGCGCTTTTGTCCCTCAATAAGAGTTTTACGCACCTGGCTTAAAAGGAATTCATAATGAGCAACTGATTTGATTTTAGACATACATCCTCCTGTTTCCTAAAAACAAAAACCTTCACCGAAAACTCTAAAATTTCCAGCGAAGGATTTTTCCTTTTTTCTTTCAATGGTTCATGGAGCGGCTCCCTTGAAACTTTATTGGGTCAGGGTCCACCGGCATCCGGATAAGCTGAACATGTCTGACGGCAGGCAGGAAAATATTTCAGCGAAGCCGGACATTCAACCCCAGTTCCGGATTAAAAATAATTCTTCGATGGGCAGTGCCTCACCCCCTGGGTGAAAAATTTCACTCCGAACTCTCAAGGAGGAGATGATTATCTAATTCGGAACGCGGGTTCAACTCAGGACGAAAAATAGGGTTCTTTCGTATTCATTGGGCTGACCTTGGGTTCAGGAGTCCGCAGTGCTGAT
>CAYJUK010000123.1:0-7035 GCA_964373335.1 uncultured Planctomycetales bacterium
CCCCCCTCTTTTTGTAACTTCAGTTGTTAAAAAAGTACTAAGTTTAGAAAACGTTCCCTGCGCACTGCTTTCTATCGTTTTTGTCAACGACCAGAAAATAAAATTCTTAAATCAGAGATATCTCAATCACAATTATGTTACCGATGTCCTGACTTTTGATTGGAGAGATCAAAAAGTCAATAAATCATCAGTCAAAATAGTATCGTCTTTGCAACAAAGAAGAAATTCTATGAACGGTGAAATCATTATCGCCACAGGGATCATGAAGAGGAATGCGAAACGGTTCGGCACGATATTAAAAAGAGAAATGATGCTTTATCTTATCCACGGGATCTTACATCTTTTGGGATATGATGATCTTGATCCTAAAGATAAAAAAAGGATGAAACATAAAGAAGGACGACTTTTATCGATCCTAGGAAATCTTAAAGAATTATGATTCTTCAAACCGAAGGCATTGTTCTCAAGAGTTTTGACTTTCGCGAAACGAGTCGCATTGCGACCTTTTTTACGAAAGATTATGGCAAGGTGAAGGGGGTCTTGAAAGGGATCCGTACTGATCCTAAAAAATTCGGCAGTAGTTTAGAACAAGGTACTGTCAATAATATTGTCTATTACCAATATCGTCATTCTGATCTGCACTTGATTAGTCATTGTGATCTAAAAGAATTCTTTCCCATAATCAGACAGGATTTCAGAAAAACAATGGCCGCTTCTTACATGGCAGAGTTAGTAGATAAAATCATGCCAACAGAGGAGAAGAATGCCTTGATTTATCACTTGCTCAACGGCTACCTTCACTCTCTGGAGATTACCAAAGAGGTCACAACCCTTGTTCGTCTTCTTCAAATTAAGATTTTAATGCATTCTGGGTTCAAGCCGCATCTTGATAATTGCCTCAGATGTGGGTGGAAAATCTCTCAGGAAGCCAAATTTAGTCTTACTGAAGGGGGATTATTATGTTCTCCCTGCGCAGTCTCGGAAGGCCCCAACCAGTATAATATCTCGCAAGGCACGATTGCTACTTTGCTTCATGTAGAAAATAATTCTTGGGAGAAATGTCAGTGTTTGACGTTCACATCCACCGTTGCCCAAGAGTTAAAATATATTCTGAATAATTTTTTAGTCTTTCATTTAGGCAAAAGGATTCAATCGGCAAGGTTTATAACGGCCTAGAATATCAGATTTTATTCATCATATCATGCGGATTGTCGTTCAAAGAGTCAAGGAGGCCTCCGTAAGGGTAGGAGGCGATGTGGTTGGTCAGATTCAAAAAGGATTGCTTATTTTCCTCGGAGTGGCCAAGCAGGATGCTGAAAAAGATATCGACTATCTGGTGAATAAACTCATACAGTTAAGAATATTTGAGGATGATGAGGGTAAGATGAATCGTTCTTCCCTTGAGTTACAAACTGCATTTTTGGTGGTGTCTCAATTTACACTTCTGGGGGATTGTTCTAAAGGAAGGAGACCATCCTTTGATCAAGCAGCTGATCCCCAAACAGCGGAAAATTTATATAATTTTTTTGTGAAGAAATTAAAAACACATGCTCCTGTACAGACAGGACAATTCCAAGCCATGATGGATGTTGATCTAGTCAATGATGGTCCTGTGACATTTATCTTAGATAGCAAAACCTCCTAAAGGTATGAATATATTTTTTGAAAAAAGTCTATGATTGATACCCATGCTCATCTGGATCATATTGAGGATTGGTCTTCGGCTTTGAAAGCAGCTCAGGAATTCGGAGTCAAGGGGATTGTGGCTGTTGGGGTGAATCTCGTTTCCAATAAAAAAAATTTAGAGATCAAAAAAACCGTAAAATTTCCTAAAATTCATGTCGCATTGGGAATGCATCCGGGATATTATAAGTTGGAGGAAATGGAAGAATGTCTTCAATTCATACGGGAGCATATCAGCCAATCAGTGGCTATTGGAGAGATCGGATTGGATTTTTGGTATAAGTGGGTCAGAAAAGATGAGCAAATAAAGAAGGAACAGCGAAAGCTTTTTCTAAGGCAATTGGAGTTAGCTAAAGAATTTGAATTGCCGGTCATTGTTCACTCCCGCGGGACATGGAAGGAATGTTTGGAAACAATAAAAGAAATGAGAATTAAGAAAGCTGTATTTCATTGGTATAGCGGGCCTTTGGATGTTTTAAAAATGATTTTGGACCAAGGATATTTTGTTTCAGCGTCTCCGAGTGTGGCCTATAATCCACCGTGCCGAGAGGCTATCAACCACACCCCTGTGGAGAGAACATTGATTGAAACAGATTGTCCAGTCTTTTATCAAGGGGAAAATGGGGAAGCAGGGTTTACTTCTCAACCCAAGGATATTTTCCGCACATTAAAGGCCTACAGTGAATTGAAGAATATCAGGATCAATAATGCCCAAGACATCTTGAATCAAAATGCGGTACAATTTTTTAAGTTAGAGGAATAAATACCTTAAGGAAAGAGGGAACAAGTATGAATAGGAAAAGTTTAATAGTTTTTATTGGCATCTTATTGTTGGTGGTATCAGTCGGCTTGATTGCTTATTATTTTCTTCAACCCCCAAGACCGCTTACTATTGAAGAAGTCCTTCCTAAAGAACCTTTTGTTTATGTTAACAGTAAAGATTTGATGAAAATAAAGAATGATTTTCTAACCAGTACCTTTTGGCAGAAATTGAGTAAGATTGAACTCGATCTTTTATTAGAAAAAAGCGGAATTGGCCCTGAGCAGAAGGGGATGTGGGAATTATTTCGGACGCAATTTTCTCAATTTTCGGTCCAGCCACTGTTAAGAAATTTATTGAGTAAGGAATTTGCCATTGCTGTTTATGCCTCAGATTTCACTAACTATGATATGACGAATGTACAGCAAATATTTTCAAATATCCAAGATATCCTTTCCAATATTTCTATTGTCATACGAATTCCCAAAGAGGTCCAGGGGGAAAGTCTTATCTCTGAATTATTAAAGGATTTGGGTCCGCATACTCCTCCCCGGTCTTTTAATTATCAAAATAATAAAATTCAAGTGGTTACTCTAGATAATTTTACCATTGAGATAGGCTATTGTGTCATTGGCGATCTTCTGGTCTTAGGTCTTAAAGAAAAAGCTGCTCGTTCGGCCTTAGATGTCGTTCGGAATAAAGCGGGTTCCCTGGGGGATGATACATTTTACCAGGAAATACACAGCAAATTCCTTCCATCGGCTCATTTTAATGCTTACCTCTCTTTGGGGAGTTTTTTCCCACAGTTGCTGGAGGAAGTATCAAGAATGGTCGGTTCATCCTTTAATCAATACGATGAGAATGTCACTGAGCAAGTGAAACAGGTTATTGGTCAAATCAAAGGCTTTAAAGGCATGGCATTGTCTCTGCGATCAGACAATCCTTTATTATTAAAATATGATTTCTATTTTGATAAGGATTTAATGACTCCAGAGATGCGATCGGTATATTCCTGTGCCAGCAGTGAAAATAAAACTCTTAATTTTATACCCCACGATGTGCTTGGTTATCAATGGGCCAGTTGTAATAATTTTCAATATCTCTGGGAACAATTTAAAAATGAGCTGGAGAAGATTCCTCCGGATCAACTTCAACAGTCCCCCGTTGAAGCGATCGCCAATATTGAATCAACCATTCAAATGAACATTGAAAAAGATATCCTGCCAATTTTAGGGGATGAGGTGGGGGGATTTCTCGTTGACGTGAATTTATCCTGGTTGTTTCCAGTTCCTCAACTTGTCTTCCTTATCGAGGTCACGGATCCTTCTCAAGCAGAAAAGATTATCCAAAAATTAACAGAAAACCAATACTTCGTTTTTCAACCAGAACCTTATGCAGATAAAACCATTCATTATATCTCTCTTCCCTTGGGGGGAGATTTACAGCCCGCTTATAGTTTTGTGGGAAATTATCTGCTGGTTTCAACTAGTCGACAATTGATCAAACAATGTATTGATATCTCTTCTCAAAAGGAAAAAGCCTTATTGGCTAATCCGATTTTCAATGATAGCCAATTGCGATTGTCAGACAAGAGCCATGGTGTCCTCTTTTTAAAGATCGATGCTGTTTCAAAAAAGGTAAGAGAATTTGTCGATTGGTCTCAAAAGTTGGCCACCAATCAGGAATCTCAACAGAAGGCTTTTGTGAAGGGAAGCCAAAAAAGATTAGAGGAGATTAAAGCAGAGATTCAGACAAGAGAAAATGAGATGAAGCAACTCAATAAGGATTTAAGGGACGAGAATGTTAATCTAAAAAATCTCCAGTTTAAACTAAAAAATATTATTCCTCAGGAAGGGGCAATGCAACCCGCGGAGGAGCAAGTTAAACTTCAGGATCAAATAGATCAATCTAAGGACAAGATTATGAATTGGGAAAATCGGGTTAAAGATGAAAAACAGGCCACTCAACTGGCAGAGGAGCAGATCCCTGAGCTTATCACTATCGTGAGTAATTTTGAAAAACAAAAGGAGCAGGCATCAATTCGAGAATATTATATTGACCAATTGATTGATCCGGCTCTGCAAGCATTCGAATCTCTGGATTATGCAGGGATCAAGTTCATTTTTGGAGAAAACGTTTTAGAGTCGATCTTTTTTATAAGGTCTCATTAGAAAGATTATTCTAAAATATATCCATTGGGAAAAATGTGAAGATTCAGAGATTCTCTGTGGGTATCTCCATCCTTGAATGATCCTTCATTATCAAACCAAGAGCACCATACAAAAAATGTTAATATAAGATTTATTGCCGGAGTTGATCGTGGGAAAGGATTTAAAGCTCCGCTTCTTCAAAACGCAAGGGAGGGCAAACCATCATTAACTATTTAAGAGAAAATCGATGGTTTATACCTGAGGAGTTGGAATTTTCTCACCCTCAGCGGATATGCGATTTTGAATTTACCATTTCGATTCGCAGAGGGAGTGATCCGTATTGTTGACCGTCTTCCAAAATCTCCCCCGGGGGTTTTCTTTTAATGATGTTATAAAATATTTTGCCTCTGATAAGGGTTTTATCCTATGAAATCCATCCTACCCAAGGTCAACAAGCGGTTAATATTGTCTTTGTTGCTCATTTTTGTATTCGTGTATGCCCTTTATCAATTTTATGTCAATATTCGTTTAGAAAATGAAATCTTAAAGAAGATGCTCAAACGGATGGAGGCGGACTCTCGGGTCGCTGAGGTGTTGGTCACGGATGTGCAGTATAACTCCTTAACCCAAGAACATAGGACAACAATTAAATTTTTGGAATACGATACTCAAGGCAGATCACTTAAGCCACAATATTTCAGTTTCACCGGAAATATTATTCAATTCCAATCTCTGGTGGTCCGATTTGAAGATATTCATATTGAGCAATCTGATCCTTTAAAGGGAAAAAGTATTTATCTCTTTTGGAAAGTCTTTGTGTTGGATGGATCTCGCACCCAGGAATTTGTGATTACCCCGTTAAACGAAATCCCAGAGGGGTATAAATTGGATGGTCCGCAATCTAACTTTGAGAGAAAGATGTGGGAGCAGTTCTGGAAATATGCCCTGGAGGCAACAATCGCCCAAAAGGAAGGTATTAAAAACGCCCAGATCGAAGCCCCGGGAACGAAATTTGTACCTGGTCTATTATATACACTGATTATTGAACATGATGGTGGGCTGCGCATCGATCCCTCCAATATCCCGGAAATTTTTTGGGATGAGAAGATCATTCATTAGAGTTCGTTTGTATATTTTTTCTTGAAAATGTCTTTTAGAGAGAATGTAGAAGAGAAGGATATTTTAAAATCGATAGATTTGTAAAAAAATAGAAAAGTAATTTCAGGTTGGGCACCCAGTATGGAGAATAAATCATCATTAGGCGTGTCAGTTATAGGTATTGGGAAAGTCATCATTTTCATTTTGCAGGGCACCGCGTTTTTAGCCTTCGGAGCGTATATGGCTGTTGGGGATGGTTTATGTATAATGTACGGAGGAGGCGGCAATTTAACCGTTGTTCCTCTTATCTGCGGCTTGATCTTGGCTTCCATGGGGCAATCTTCTTTTAAGGAATTTATAAAAGCCGTTTTTGAGTTTAGGCGCAAAAAAATTCAAGCAGGAAGCCCAGGCTTTACTTCAAAAGAAAGAATATTTTTTATTCTCTATATCATCTCGGCTGGTGTGGCTATTTATCAATATATTTTTTGGAAAAGTGGTATTCCTAAATGATTGATGGTGACTCGACCTATTCCGTTCCCAGTTCAAATTCCGAGGCGACGTACGATAGTGGACCATCGCAGGAAGAGATCAAACAACGCAATACCGTGGTGGATATATTGTGTTTATGCGGATTTATGCATTTATGCAGATTTTAGCATTTGACATCCACACACCTGTGTGGTAGTGTGGCCTTATGATTGAATCAGAGCTCTTAACCAGAAAACAAAAAGACGTTTTGAAATTCATTTATAAAAGTGTCAAGAATACTCATATCTCCCCCACCATCCGTGAGATTGCAAGTCATTTTGGTTTCAGTTCAACGGGAACAGTCCGTGATTATTTGAAGGCCCTTTCTCAGAAGGGATTTATCCAGATTTCTGAACACAAATCCCGGGGAATAAAGCTTATTCGTGATTCATTGTACTCATTTCCTATTTTAGGGAAGGTTCAGGCAGGTCTTCCCACTCTAGCAGTCGAGGAGATTGAAGGATATTTAAATCTGGATAGCCTTCTTTTTTCTGATGAAAGTACTTTTGCCTTAAGGGTCAAAGGAGACAGTATGATTGAAGCCGGTATTTTTGATAATGATCTGGTCTTGGTGCGACGTCAAACTGTTGCTCAAACGGGGGAAACAGTCGTCGCTTTAATTCATAATGAAGCGACTGTTAAGTTTCTGCGCAAAAAAGATAACAGATATTATTTGGAACCGGCTAATTCACAATATCAATCTGTCTTAGTTGACGAGGACATCAGGATAAACGGTAAGGTGATTAGTGAAGTCAGGCGATTATTATAAAACATTCATGATTTCTCAACATTCTCAAGGACAGGCCAAGTCCTGGC
>CAYJUK010000124.1:0-6938 GCA_964373335.1 uncultured Planctomycetales bacterium
TCAACACCGAGGACAAAAAATCTCCTCTCGCTGACTGCGTTCTTGACATCGATGATCAGGAAAATTTGACCGGGATTGTGGGGGGATTGAAATCCATTCATCCTGAGATTAAGATTATTCTCCTCGCTAAAAATAAATCCTCTGAAACGGCCGATGCCGCTTTGGACAAAGGGGCCCGCAAGATCCTCTATAAACCGATCTCTGCCGAAGAACTCCTCGCCGCGTTGAAATAAAGCCCATTCCAAAAAAATCGCTAGGGGAAAATCGGGGAAAAATGGAAAAAATCGGGGAAAAAATCGGGACACATCCCTTTTTAGGATGTGTCCCGATTTTTTCCCCGATTTTTTCCCCGATTTTTCGTATCGTAAGTGCATCGGCATAGGGGTCTGACCTCTCTTTCAAGGATTATAACTCTGACAATCCAGATCATCGGGGGTTGGGTCTAAACCGCGGGCGGGATGCGGAGGCGGGGGTTTTTCTCCATCCGCGAATAAAACAAATAAAAGCCTTACGGGGTCACTGATGTCTATCGTTCCTTCATCATTGATATCCGCGGCATCGAGGCACGGGGGCAGTTGCCCTCCCGTAAACAGCCAGTTCAGGATAAAAATCGCATCGGAAAGATCGAGATTACCATCGGCATTGGCATCACCGCGGACGAATTCGCCGGGCAGATGTGTCTGGGCAAAGGCATTGGCCACAGCGTCAAAAGAATCCTGCTTCCGGGTTCGGTCCGCCCTGACCAGCCCGAAATATTCTTCATTGGCCACGCCATCGGGATGGCCGGCGACAAGAAAACCTTCCCGGTCTTGCCGGCGATAACTATCGGCGAAATCATTGAGGCCCCCCATTCCCAAATGGAAACTCCCCACCTTCCACCATTCATCATTGAATTCATGCACAAAGCCTCCGACACAAACTCTGGCGGGATTTAAATAAACCAAATTCTGTCTGATTTCTCCCCAAAGCCCATTATCAAATCGGGCCTGACGAACGAGGTCTTCAGCGCCGGCCACATTGTCGGCCCGGCTCCCATCGGCAACCCGGAAAGTCGTATGATAAGAATCCGTCCCAAATTCACTCAAATAAAAAGGTTTGGTTGAGATGACTCCCCATTGAGAGAACAAATTCAAAAAACTCGTCCCGCGATAGATGTTCATTCCAAAAAGATCAATATCCGGCATTAAGCGGACAATGGAGGTATTGCGGTTTCCGGTCAAGACTCCGGTTGATTCACCCAGCGCGGTTGTCACCGCGTGATTGGGATCCGCTTGCTTGATTCGCTGGGCGGCTTGGTTGATCGTATTCGAAGCCAGATTCACATCATTCGCGTATCCCAGGGCATCCAGATTCCAGGGGAAATTCCATTCGTTGCCGATAGACCACATCAGAATGGCCGGATGATCTTTGTATAAACGAACTATGTCGAGATAACGTTGATTGTCGAGATCGAATCTTCTGGCCGACATGGTCATCACAACCTTAATCTCGTGGGCAGTCAATGTGTTTAAAATTTCCTGAATCACATCGGGGTTTATTCCAAAATCAATATAGACCCGCACGGTATTGGCGTTCAATTCTTGAATCAAAGGGATGTCCTGCCCAAGATGGGTCAGTCCCTCACCGCGCAGCCAAAAGAGCAGAAGCTCTCGTCCCGGCGGCGAACCGGCGGCGCAGTTTACACGAGCGCCGTTAAGGTCAAAACATTGGCAAGGGACAAGATTGCCGCCGTTAAAACAATCAAAGAAAAATCCATAGTCCATCCGTTGATTAGGATTGGCGGGATTGACCCCGCGGGCGGGAGGGATCGTTGCCGGCTGCCAGGTCACGCCCTTGATCACGTAGGGAATCCAATAGTCAATGCCCTCCAAACAGTGGGGGCAAATTTGCAGCTGCCGTCCTTGCACTCTCGAAGGAATCGGCTGGGCTTGAGTTTCCTGAACTAGGGAAAAAAGATTTCCCAGAAAAATCATACCCATAAGAAAGGAAAACTTTAGTATCCTATGTTTCATTTCGTGACTATCGGGACACATCCTATTTTGGGATGTGTCCCGATTGTGTCCAAACTTTAGTATCCTATGTTTCATTTTGATAAATCCCTATGTCTCGAATATTGACTATCGGGACACATCCTATTTTGGGATGTGTCCCGATTGTGTCCCGATTGACTATTAAGTATAGAATATATTCAAATGAATAACAATTTTACGTATTGACTATGGGGACACATCCTATTTTGGGATGTGTCCCGATTGTGTCCCCGATTGTGTCATGGGGACACATCCTATTTTGGGATGTGTCCCGATATGTCCCCGATTGTGTCCCGATAAAGCCGAAGGACAGCCCGGTTCAGAAGTGACTGTCACCTTGTTTCAGACAGCCGGTCGAGGTAAGATTGCTCAACGAAGATTCCTAGGGATTGAGCCTTCAGGGCATCCTCCAGAGCGAGACCGGGATTTTTGAGGATGGAATACATCACCGATCGATTGTAATAAGCCGTGGCGTTTTTAGGATCGATAGCCAGGGCCAACGCGTAATCCCTCGAAGCTGAATCATATTGTTTTTTCTGGCGATAGATATTCCCTCGATTATTATAAACATCGGCTAACCGCGGATTCAGGGACAGGGTCTGATTAAAATCAGCCAGGGCCAGATCCCATTGTTTCAAGAAGCCGTACACCATTCCGCGGTTGTTATACGCCTCGAAAAACTGAGGATGAATCTCCAAGGCTTTTTCAAAATCTTTGATGGCCTCCCCATAACGCCTTTGGATGGCATACAACCGTCCCCGGTGAAGATAAGTCTGGGGATAATCAGGATCAAGGACGATCATCCGGCTGTAATCCTCAAGGGCGAGATCGTAGCGTCTCAGTTTTTCAAAAAGCTGCGCCCGGTCAAAGTAAACCCGTCCGAAACGCGGATTTAAAGAGATCGTCTTTTGATAATCGGCTAAGGCCCGGTCAAATTGATTGAGCAATTCATAAACAATGCCTCGGTTGTGATAACTGCGCGCGTAAAGCGGATCTTTCTCAATGGAGGTGTTGAAATATTCCAATGCCTTCGCCGGATCCCCTTGATTCATATAATACGTTCCCAGTCCATTATAAGCCAGGACCACCTCGGGATATCGGGCAATATTATCATTCCAAATGGTTAAACTATCTTTCCAAACCTGACAGCGCTGATAGGTGGAAATGCCTAAAAATCCCACCCATCCCAGAAGACACGCCCCCATCGCGAATCGAAGAGGTTTCAAATTTTTACTGAGGGCTTCCCAGAAACTTTTGAGAAAAAAAATCAGCACGAAAAAATATCCAATCGAGGAAATATAAAAATATCGGTCCGCCACAAAAATCTGCCCCACCGGGATCAGCTGCAAGATAAAAAAAATACCCAGAAGGTAAAACATGGACCCCCAAAAGACCTCCTTCATCTTCTGATGAGTCTTCCAAATAAAAACCCCTAGTCCCGCCACTAAGATCGGGGAAAGATAAAATAGAAGATGATACGAATACTCCGGGTAAGGATAACGACAGGCCAGGTTGACCGGGACTATCCCTTTCAAGAGATAAAATAAGAAACGAAAGCTCGCGGCAAACGATCTTTCATAGAACGGCATGACCCAGACGCTCTCTGGAAATTGGATGGCCCGGGCCGCCTGGACGGCCGCGGCCCCAAAGATGATCGAAGTCAAAAAAAAAGGAATTTTTTCTCTGAGTATCGAACCCTGGATCCTGCGATGCAAATAATAATCCATCAATAATAAACTGATCGGCAGCGTCACCGCCATGGATTTCGACAACAATGACAAGACCTGCAGAATCCAGGTCAGATAAAAATATCTTCGGTCATGCACTTTTAAATAAAAAAGATAGGCATTCATGGCGCCCAGATAAAAAAAGGCGTAGAGGACATCCTTGCGTTCACTGACCCAGGCCACGGATTCCACATGCAGGGGATGAATCCCAAACAATAAAGAGACCAGAAAGGCGGTGAGGAACTGCCGGGTCAACAAATGGATAAAGGAAAAAACCAGGAGAGTATTGGCCAGATGCAAAATGAAATTCGTCAGGTGATAAATCCAGGGTTGAAGCTTAAAGAAATGATATTCCACGGCAAAGGATAAAATCGTCAGGGGATGATAATGGCTTGCCACCGGGGAAGAAAATATCTTTTTGATATGGGCCCAGGAAAGCCCTTGAATGAGATGATTATCCAGGACATAGGCGTGGTCATCCAGGTTGACAAAACCATTTTTCAAGCAGGGGGAAAACACCATCCCGGTGACAAGAATGAGAACGAGAATGCCCAGCAGAATTTTAACCGGAGCATCGGGGACGTTTTCGTTCATCTGCTTATCACCGATGGAAGAAAACTTTTGGGAAATTGATTTCATGATATCGCGGGAAACAAAGGAGTCCGACTGCGCTTAAGGCCAAGTCTAAAATCGATCAATGGATGAGATGGGAAACCCGGGACAATGGAGATGCCTTTATTGGGCTTGTGTACTGACAATCTTTTGAAATTGCTCGACGTACTGATTGCCCAGGCCTAACCGGCGGGCATGATTGAAATCACCCCGGGCCAAAGGCCAGTTCTTTTTCAAGGCCCAAACAACGGCACGATTGTAATAAGCCAGGATCAACTCCGGATTGATTTCGATCGCCCGGGAGTAATCTTGGATGGCCTTCTCATACTCTCCCTTTTGTCCATAAACTGTCCCTCGGTTCAGATAGATCTCGGCGAAGCCGGGATTTATGGCCTGGGCTTTTTGAAATTCCTTGAGGGCCAGATCAAACTCCTTCATCAATCGATAGACATGCCCCCGGTTGACATAACCCTTCACATTTTGATCGTTTAATGACAGGACCCGGTCAAAGTCGGACTTAGCCAGGTCCCATCGCTTTAATAGAATATAGGCATTCCCCCGGTTATTCAGGGCATCGATATAATAGGGATCCACGCTCAAGGCGCGGATAAAATAATCCCGGGCTCCCTCCGGGGCGTTTTGCTCCGCTAAAATAACGCCGAGGTTATTATACGCAAGGGCATTCTGGGGATACAGTTCGACCGCCTTGACAAAATCTCTCCGAGCCTCGGAATATCTTTTTTGCCTTAAAAAATATTCTCCCCGGTTTTGATAAGCGACGGGTAACTGAGGAAATTTTTGGATCACATCCGTCCATAAGACCTCTGAATCTCTCCAGATCAAATTTCTCTGAAAGGTCAAGAAGCCCCACCAAGCCGTATAAACCGCGAAAAAAGAGATCAAGATGCTCTTTAAAAATCTTTGATTGAATAGGGGATGATTCCAATAATAGCGTATCCCTTGGATCATTAAGAAAAATAATCCAATGGAGGGGAGATACATATACCGGTCTGATAAGGCAATGGCAAACCGGGGGCTGATCGGCAGAACCAGAACAATATTAATTAAAAAAAAGAGCCCTCCCCAAAGAATGACTTTGAACAAATGGTGATTCCGCCATTTGACCAGAAACATAAAAAGATAAACAAGAACAGCCAGACAAAATAATCCGGTCAATTCATTAAAGCGATAGGGGTAACGCGCTGACAATGACACTGGGAAGATTGTTTTCCAGAAATAAAAACCGATTTGATAAGCGGCAAAGATGAGCCTTTGCCATCCGGTCAGGGTATTGTCCTCCGATAGAAAAGGAATGGTCTGGGCATGCTCAAGCGCGATTAATCCAAAGATCAAAGACACCGTGAAAAACGGGATCTTTTCCAAAATCACGGCTGGATTCAGCTTCCGGCAGTGATAACTGTCGAACAAAAACAGGGCTGCCGGGAATATCACCGCCGCGGACTTAGATAAGACGGCCAACAGGAACAAAATGAAGGTTGTCAGCCACCAAGAAAATCTTTTCCGCTCAGCTCGCAAGTAAAAGAGGTAACTCATCAAGGCCGACAAAAAGAAAAAAGCCATCAGGACATCTTTCCTTTCCGCGACCCAGGCGACCGACTCGACGCGTAAAGGATGAATGCCAAAGAATAAGGCGGTTAATAATGACGGCGGAATTTGCTTGGTCAGGGCATAGATGGTCCCGAAAACTAATATCACATTGATCCCATGGATCAAGACATTGGTCAAATGATAGATCCTAGGATCCAATTGAAAAAAATGGTATTCAACCGCGAAGGAAAGAAAGACCAGGGGGTTATAATTGGTGGCGAAGACTTCGGTGAATATCTTCTTGAGATTCCTTGAAGAAAGATCTCTGATCAGGGTGTTTTCAGTGACATATTCCGGGTCATCCCAGTTCGTAAAATCATTATTAATGGCCGGGGAAAAAATCAGGAAGGTGATCAATAAGAGGAAGATCAGGGACAGGGTGATCTTCCTCCGCTCAGACAGCCGGGATAGTGGATTCAAATTCATCGCAATCTAAAATGCAGTACCGGGATTAAAATAGGGTGTAGATGAATGGCGCCACGGCTGAACTCTCTAAGAAGACGACCAGGACACTCAAAATCACCAAAATGATCACGATGGGAAAAAGCCAAAAACGTTTGCGGACCTTCAAGAATTCCCAAAATTCTTTAATGATAGACATCTTAGACATCCTCAGAACCCTCCTTAATACACGGAACGGGGACAGTCACCTAGTCTTCAGCCCGGGAAAATGCCTGTCCCAGAAGTGACTGTCACCACTGTCGGTGATACTTCTTCGGATCAAAGGTCTCCTCCTCCCGGGGTTTCCAATAGGATTTCACTTGAGGCATTATCTTTTGATCCAGCAGATCTTTTTTTAATAATCGCAATAGGATCCCAATTATACTGAACAAAGTTAAGTAAACAAAGAAAAGAATAATACCGGTGATCACCGCTCCGATCGCGTGAGCGACCCTCATCCATTGGGTATAAAGCGGCTTTAATCGCTCCAGATGAAATCTTGTCGTCAAAAGGAAAATGA
>CAYJUK010000125.1:0-6925 GCA_964373335.1 uncultured Planctomycetales bacterium
ACCGGCTCATACACCGCGATCAGGTATTGTTTCTTCAGCGGTACTGTACCTTCCGATATTAGCCCTGTCACTTCCCCAAAACTTTCTGCCACCCGCCATAAACTTCCTAATCTCCCGCCGCTATTTGAACAAACATAGGCTGTCTGAATCATTCCATTCAATAATTTTGACAGCTCATCTTCCTTAGGCTTGATAATTCCTTTAACATATCGATACGCCATATCAAACAGTATCATCCGACTGATCGGTGCATTCCCCTGCGCTATTTCCCTTATCTTGGGATGCCGGCGGTCAATCTCCGACTCTAGCTTTTCAACGACCCTGCGCATCGCCGCAATCATAATCCCCGCTTCTCTTTGGGCCAATGCTTTCCTCCCCGATTCCTCTGATGGTATTGTGACCGCCAAATCATCCTTACTGATAAGACCCCGCTCCTTCCACAATTCAAGGACTTCTATCCTCGCTCTAACACGGTTATTGGCCAATCCTTCCGCGAGCTTTTCTTTCTCGGCCCAGACTTCTGAGGACAACTGCTTGTGAATCTCCTGGCTCAAGATATTCAAGTAAGTTTCCTCCGTCTGGGTTAAGCGGCCTCTTTTTAATTGTACTTGACTCAGCTTCTCCATGGTTTTAAAAGAAAAGCCGAGCGCATCCGGCGGCACAATCGCCATGAACGCGAGGGATTGCGCATCGCCGGTTAAGATCATCAAGAGAATCAAGCTAAGGAAGATCAGGGCGCGGTGGTGGGATTTGAAAAAATTTAGAACTGTTTTGAAGTTACGACCGACGCGCGAGCCAGACAGCCCTTCGACACTTCGATTTTGCTCAGCGTGGTCCGAAGTGTGGTGAGCTCGTTGAACCCCTTCGCTCCCTAGCCTGCCGGTTGCGAACGCCAGGGCAGGCAGGGCCGGCGCCCGGGGCTGATTCGCCCGGCGCAGGCGCTTGAAGAGCGTCCAGCCAAAGCCGATCAAAATAACAAGACCGATCACGACCTTCGCCAAAATAACCCACTCGATGCCCATCATCATGCCCACCACCCCGATGGCCGCCATTGCGCCAAAGGCCTCTGAAAGACATTTTCCATTACTATCATACAACCTCGCCTTCATGGCCGTTACGGTGATATTACGGCCCTGGGATGAATTAAATTGTTGTATCAAATTGCTTAAATGGGTAGTCAACTGGGTCGCTTCAAGCTGGGCATCCGCTCTCACCCCGTCCTGATCTTCATCAACCTTGACTTTTAAAATCCTGGCAAACTTCTCACCTATGGAATTGTAACTAACGACCTCGTGTGCGGCGCTGATGGCATAACCCTTTATCTTGAGCTTTGCTGCCAGTAAATCATATGTTTTCTGCGCGATATTGCGCTCCAGTCTGGCCTCTTCACTATTACTTTCAAGGCTGGGATCACGGTCAAAACCAAAGTAAACCGCGGCCTCACCCTCCTTGAGGGAGCGGACAATCAAATCAAGGATATAAAAGATCTTATCAACCACCAAGGGAGCTTTGCGAACCACTCTTCTGGAAAGACTAAAAATGTTCGTTGCTATAATCGCATCATAGGGTCCTTGGATGCTCAAGGTCCTATCGTACTCATCATAAGCCGACTCATCACCCGTCACTCCTAGAAGTTCTTGTTCAATAAATCCATGCTGTCCGCCGGCTAATGTGATTTGAACCTGGTATTCTTCACGCTTTTGCGCTCGGACAATTTCCGGCCGCGGAAAAATATGTCCTTTTTCGATAAGATAAGACTCAAAATCTTCATCGGAGACTTTTTTGAGCCGCTCTTTTTCTTCCCCGGTTAATTGATAAATGGATAAATCCTGGCGATAATCGGGAATATGGCGGGCTGGCCATCTTCCCATGCCAACATATTTGGCTCCGGATAATGCCGCAGCATAAGCTAACCCGCCAAAATTACCAGGGGCCAATTCCATAATCTTCATCCCCGGCTGAATGCCCAGATGCCGCCAAACCTCACGAATCTTCTCCGGTATGGAATGAATTATCCTGAGAAACTCTTCCCGGAGCTGTTTCTTGCTTCTCCCCGTGTTTTCAAATATCTTAGCGCTGGCTATGGCGCCAGACGGCAGCACCCCCTTCAACATTCTCTGCGCGTTCCGATTGGTATTATCCCCTTGACCTTCCAGTTGCCGCTCTACGTAAGCGTTGTAAGCCTCTGGGGATAGATAAAACGGCGTAAACAGACGCTGAAATTCATCCTGCCGGACTAACTCTATACTTTGCCTGATGAGTTCTTCTCTGGCTGCTGACGTTGTAAGGTTTTTAAATAGATCTTCAAATACAGCTACTAAACTCTTCTCAAAGTCGCGTTTTTTAAGTATCATCTTATCGATCTCAATACGCAGGGTGCGTCCCTGAACTTTTAACTGGCTGTCGGCGGCTCCAGCGACAACGACCCGCGCAACTGGAAACTCGTTAATAATATCAGCTGTTTTTTCTAATTCTCTTTCGATCGCAGATCTAAGTTGTTCACCAAAACCAAATGCTTCGTAACCGGACTGATGTTTCAATCTCCTCGCTACAGCAGGAGGAGTGGATTCCACCTTCGCTACTTCCGTTTCTTCTTTGACAACTTCTACCTTCGCCAGATGAGCTTGCCGCGCTTTGTCCTTCAGGACTTCTAATCCACGACCCACGGCCTCCTTCATCGAAGGTCTTAACATCTCATCCTCCCCTAAGTCTTGAATGAATCGCTGACTTTGGATTCCCATCTGTGTTGAGTCTTGCAGGATAATACGAGCAACCCTCCGCAGTTCCTCAATCCATATCTCTTTAATCCATTCCAAACGCTTCACTTCTTCGGCAAGATCCTCCAACCGTCCCGTTGTCTTTTCCGTAGAGACCGTGAAGCTATTTTTCAAATTATCCAGTTCCGCCGCATGTTGGACGGGATCCCCGATTTGTTCTGCGGCTTGATCAAGTTGGGCCTGACGAATAGATTTCTCAACCCTTTTCATCAATTCATTAATCCTTCGTTCAAAGCGGTGCAATGCCTTGATGGAATTGGCCTTCTCTTCTTCTTGCTTTTTCTGATTCTCTAGGATCGTTTCAATTTTCTCACGTGCTTCTTTTATACGTAACAAATATGAAGCAAGGCGTGAAGACAAATGGCTATACAAGGTTTTAGAAATTCTCGGGATCCCATTTAAACTTTCTTGAATTTTAGCTAAAGTAATCAACAACTGGGGATTAGGCTGACTTGTTAATTCCTGCTCTAAAGAAAGAAGCTGGTCATTGATTTCTTGCAGGGTCATAGCCGTGGTGTCAAATTCCGTCTTGGCATGATCGATATCCATCAATAATTTTGTAATCTCGGCCATGCCCTTTTCTCCCTCCTGTCTTTCTAATTGCCTTAAATTCCTTATGAAGTTCTCAAAAGCCAACTCATCCTCGCCATAGATAAATTCACGTGCCACTGCAATTAAAAGTTTCCGGACGATATAACCCTTCGTGATCATCAATTTGAGATGGACTTTGGAGTCTTCCAATAAAGCAGTCACAAATTTATTTAAAATCCCAAAGGTTACTCGAGGATTACGTACCAATAAAGTCGCAAAGAAGACCACCATGGCCTTCTCGCGTTTATCGTTTTCTTGAATATACATCCGCGGTTCATCCAAATGCCCTAAGATGATTTCCACGGGCCGATTAAACCATTCCTTATTTTTTCTCTTGATCTTCACGTATAGGGGATCTCTGTTCCCTTGCCAGCGCACCAGATCGCTTAGAGCCGCTTCACGTTCTTCGGTTTTGCTACCATTGATTTTGTCCAAAAGCTCTACGACCTTGTTGAAGGCCAGTTCATAGTTCACACCGAACTTATAGAAGAATGGCTGGACTCTTGTCGTTGAAGTTGTGGGCGCAATATCTCCCTCCATAATGGCCAAGGCAGTCGCACCTAAAATCTTTTCTGCATTCCTAGATTCTGCGTGGATTTGATCTTTGGTCTCTTGGGTTAATTCGATTTGTCCGCTGCGGCGTCGATAAGTTTCTTTGCGCTTGGCCTCAGCGAGCTCGTGGCGCACGGCCTGGGCAAGGAAGGCGGCGGTAAGGACGTCTTTCCCGCCGTGCTTCTGTCCGTCTTCATCGATATATTCTCCTTCGTAGAAAAGGTAGATCGGAGGTTTGCGTGGGGATTGGGAGGATTTGACCTCGGGGTCTTCTTCTCCAAGGATCGTGCCATTAAGGTAGGGTTCAAGCAGTAAATCATCGCGCTTAGGTGGACCGCGGGTCCTAAGCGGAACAAGATAAATGGCCCGGCCCGCCAGCTCTTCGCCGAAATCAATCAGCTCTCCGTCATCAAAGGTGAATCTTCCAGCAGCCAACCCTTTTACTGCCACGAGCATCTTCTCATTCAATTCTTCCCTTTCGACTTCCTCGCCGCGTTTGCGGGCGTTGATCCAGTCCGATTCTTCTGGGGTGAATTCATTGCGAAAGGCGGAGGGTTCGTCTTTCCTAGGCTTCTTTCCCTTCTTTTGTTCACCGGCGATCATGGCAAAAATGGATTTGAACTCGCCCAATTCTCTAAACCCGGCGCTCTTTGCTAGATAATAAAACATATTGAGATTCTTAAAGAGCAGACTGTAGCGCAGTTGAACCAAGACCATGAAAGTAACCATCCACAGAATTTCGAAAACGATCGACAATCCTGTATTCCCCGGCGCCCGGGGCTGCTTCCCCCGGCGCAGGCGCTTGAAGAGCGTCCAGCCAAAGCCGATTGCGGCAATCCCGACAATCACCGCAACCACCCACCATCCCCGCGCGGGCAGCAACGCTCCCAGCGCGACAAGAACGGGTAAGGCCAGAGTGCCCAGTTCACTAATACCGCCTCTACGTGAGGCGGGAAGATTCTTTCCTCTCTTGCCCGAGGGCTTAACTGCTGCGGCGCTGTCTTTAAAGGCTGCAGCGTTTGATCGTGATTTTCCTTGATGATCCTCTCCTTTTTTATCGTCGGATGGAAAACTATCCTTAAATCTTTTCTTCACCAATCCCTCTATGGCAGCCCTCACCTCAGCGTTGGCTTTCTTGCGGCGAATAACCGTCAGACGAATGACCCCTGCCCGCCGGGCTATCAGTTCCTGCGTCACCCGCTTTTTCTTCCCTTGATCATGTTCTTTCCTCAATTTCTCTAATACCTGTAGAATCGTCGTGTCAGCTTCTGTCCGCATTTTCAGTTCCTTAACACTATCTCTTACTTTACTATTCTTTTTCTTACGGATGATAATCGTCTCTGAAGCTACCCCTGCCCGCCGGGCTATCAGTTCCTGCGTCACCCGCTTTATCTTCCCTTGATTAAGTTCTTCCCTCAATTTCTCTAAGACCTTTAGAATCTTCGTGTCAGCTTCTGTCTGGATTGTCAGCTCTTCAACCTCTGTCTTTACCTTGGCATTCGCGTTCTTACGGTCTGTAACTGTGTTAAGACTAACCTTTGCTTCCTTGGCTATCAAACCGTGAGTTACCCGATTAATGATTTCTCTCTCAAATTTTTTCTTTAACTTCTCCACGGCTTTAAGAATCTTCGTGTCAGCTTCTGTCTGGATTGTCAGCTCTTCAACCGCTGTCTTTACCTTGGCATTCGCGTGCTTACGGTTTGTAACTGTGTCGTCATTAACCCCCGCTTCCTTGGCTATCCGCTTCTGTGTTACCCTCTTGACGTGGCCCGACTTGAGTGCATCTGCTAATTTTATAATGGCCTCAAGAATTGCCTGATCGGATTTTGTTTCCCATCTCCTTTTCGGCATATGGGCCTTGCCGGAAGTGGGAGCCTCGTCACCCGCGCCGCCGGCGATCGCGGGGGCGATCTCGATGACATCACCGGGGTTGAGCGGATAATCCAGTATGTCAACTCCCGCCCCGGAGGCCAAGTGGCGCAGGTCTTTGCCATTCAGGATAAAGTTGATGAACCGCCGCAGCTGGTTGTTTTCATCGAAGAGTACAGCGCGCAATTCTGGAGCTTGCTGGAATAAGACTTTAAAGGCCTCCTTAATATTGACGGCTTCGATTGAGACTTCGGGTTTACCACCTGTAAATTCCCTCAACAAAACTGGCATACGAATCACAACTTTAGTTTTCTGTTGCTCTAACTTATCGGCTTCCCTTAACGCTTCATTTGCGGCTTGAACATTTTGGCTGCTTCCATAAACCTTGGCTAATTTCTTATAGCCTTCGATAATAAACCGGGTTTCCTTTCTCACCGACTCTTCTTCAAAAAATTGTCTTAAAAATCCTTGGGCTTGTTGTAAAGCCACTTCTGCCGCTGCATAACCTCCACTATCTCTATAGCCATTCGCTAAAATGATATAACTCGCAATGAGATATTGAACTTGTTCTCTGACTGAATTTTGATTAGCAAATTTTACTATGAGTATCCGCATTTTTTGTAATATCGCCTCTGCCTCTGAAAATTGATTCTCATTAATATAGGCACTCGTGAGGTGGGTGTAGCCGCCAATGACGTAACCAACTTGCTCTATGACCGTTTTTTCTTTATCAAAGTCCTGCACAAGTTTGCTTGCCTCTGTTAACATCTTCTCTGCCGCTGAGGTATTCCCTCGATTGATGTAGGCATTGATGAGATTGGTATAGCCGCTAATCACAAACTCAACCTCATCCCTAACTGACTTTTCCTCAGCAAATCGCTCGACCAAATTCACGGCCTCTGTTAACATCCTCTCTGCCGCTCTGAAGTTCCCCTCTTTGATGTAGGTATTGGCGAGTTTGATATAGCCGCTAATGACATACGTAACCTGTTCTTTAACTGGCTCTCCCTCAACAAATTGCCCGACCAGATTCACTGGCTTTTTTAACATCCTCTCTGCCGCTGAGAAGTCCCCTGCATTGATGTAGGCATTGGCGAGTTTGATATAGCTGCTAATGACATACTCAACCTCTTTCC
>CAYJUK010000126.1:0-6836 GCA_964373335.1 uncultured Planctomycetales bacterium
TAGGAATCATATAATTCACACCTAGGGAAGGATTGTCATTTATGGCTCTTAAAATTGAATCTTCTGATCGTCTCAAGGCCCTGCCAGCTTACTTATTTGTAGAGATTGATAAGGCGAAACGTGCGGCTAAGGCTCAAGGTCGTGACATCATCGACCTGGGGGTAGGGGATCCAGATACCCCAACTGCGCCTCACATCATTGAGGCCTTAACTCAAGCCGCCAAGGATCCTGCTCATCATCACTACGCCTTTGATTCCGGGTTACCAGAACTACGGCAGGATATCGCCCAATGGTTTGAAAAACGTTTCCAAGTCTCCCTGGATCCTCACACGGAAATTTATCCTCTGATTGGATCCAAAGAGGGGTTGGCCCATCTGCCTTTAGGAATTATTAACCCGAAGGACAAGGTTGTCCTTACTGATCCCGCTTATCCTGCTTATCAAGCAGCCATTGGATTTGCCGAAGGAAAGATTGTCTCTCTACCTTTAAAAGAAAGTAAGGGATTCCTGCCGGACTTAAAAAGATTAGAAGAGATGACCCAGATTAAGGCGATGTATCTCAATTACCCTAATAATCCCACAGCAGCTACAGCCACAAAAGAGTTCTATACCGAATTAGTCAGGATCGCCCGAGACAAAGGGATTATACTCATTTCCGATATGGCGTATTCTGAGATTTATTACGATGGGAAGAAACCTTTGAGCCTCTTGGAAATCGAAGGGGCCAAAGAAGTCGCGGTTGAATTTCATTCTTTTTCAAAAACTTACAACATGACGGGCTGGCGGATTGGGTGGGTCTGTGGAAATACTCAATTGATCTCGGCCCTGGCTAAGGTCAAATCAAACTATGATTCCGGGATTTTTCAAGCCATTCAGGTGGCGGCCAGAGCGGCGTTTAAGACGGACGAAAAGGATTTGGACGATTTAAGAGCCATGTATCAGGAGCGCCGTGATTGTTTAATCAACGGATTAAGAAGCCTGAGATGGAAGATCCCTCCTCCGGAAGCCTCATTTTATGTATGGGCAAAAACACCTAAAGGATTCTCAAATTCTATGGAAACAGCCAAGGCCTTTTTGGAACAAGCCGATATTATTATTACCCCCGGCATTGGATTTGGCAAACAGGGAGAAGGGTATGTTCGAATGACATTGACTGTTTCTAAGGATCGGATTTCGGAGGCCGTTCACCGCCTCAAAAAAATCTTAACTCCCCAGATGGCAAATACTCCCTAAACACCGTTCAAGGAATAATTTTATGGCGACAGTATATTTAGGATTAGGGTCCAACCTCGGTGACCGGCAGCTTTACATCCGATCGGCGATTCACTTATTAAATAAAAATCGTGTCGCCGTCAAAAATATTTCCTCTATGATCGAAACAGATCCAGAGGGGGGGCCGCCTCAAGGAAAATTTTTAAACACGGTGGTTAAAGCCAGAACAAGTTTGTCTCCCAGGGATCTTTTGATCCTGGCCAAATCTATCGAAACATTTTTGGGCAGAAAACCCTCAGTCAGTAATGGACCCCGACCCATTGATATTGATATCCTCTTATATGACCAGATTTCCCTGTCCAGCCCTCAATTGGTCATTCCTCATCCCCGTATGCGGGAAAGGGCATTCGTCTTAAAACCTCTTCAAGAGATTGCTCCCAGACTGGTCTCCCAGCTTTTCCAAAATTGAGCAGTATGAAATTTCGTCTGCACTTAAACCTTGGGGAATCCTCATCAAGAAATGTACAAAAAACCTTTCGGGGACTCGTGTCCCCGGGAAAACCGGTAACGAACACCTGTAACGAATCTCTGGAAAAATAAGTTTTTTTTTGCTATAAAAGGACAATATTTATTACCGGGAATCCGTCATTGATACTTCTTTATGATTATCGTCAAAAAAATTTCTCAAATGCGGTCACTCATCGCTCAAACTCGAGCCCGCTGCAAAACCATTGGTTTTGTTCCCACAATGGGGGCATTTCATGAGGGACATCTCTCTCTTTTCCGTCGGAGCGGAAAGGAAAACGATCTCTCGGTCGTCAGCATATTTGTCAATCCCCTGCAATTCGGCCCCGCAGAGGATTTTCAAAACTATCCACGACAATTTAAAACAGACGAAAAATTTGCAAAAAAAGGAAATGTTGATATAATATTTTATCCGTCGGAAAAAGAAATGTATCCTGACCGCTATTTGACATACATTCAAGTCCACCAATTGACTGAAGGGTTATGCGGCCGTTCGCGACCCGGGCATTTCCGAGGAGTAACAACGGTGATAGGCAAACTATTAAACATCATAACTCCTCAAGTGATGTATCTCGGGCACAAGGACTATCAACAAGCCCTTGTCTTAGAAAAAATGGCGAAAGATCTCAATTTCCATTGTCAGGTGAAGATCTTGCCAACCATTCGAGAAAAAAACGGCTTAGCCATGAGTTCCCGTAACCACCACTTAACTGAACAACAGAGGAATGAGGCCCCAGCACTTTATCAATCCCTTCAACTGGCTCATCAACTCATCCATCAAGGAGAGCGGCGTCCCAAAAAAATTATTCAGGCCATGAAGGAGTTTATTGAACAAACCAGCTCTGGACGGGTGGACTATATTGAATGTGTTAATGCCCAGAACCTGAAACCCTGTCAAGAAATCCAAGGAACGATCCTGATTGCCTTGGCGGCGTGGTTTAACCGCACTCGTCTTATTGATAATACACGAATCCGGATAACATGAAAAATCAACGACGAAGAATGAAAATCGGGATACTTGGATGCGGGGCCATAGGTTCCGGCATCGCAAAAAGCATCCCCAAACAACTCAAAGACCATTATCAGCTATCCGGTCTTTATGACATCGATCTTAATAAAACAAAAAGTCTTGAACATTCTTTACAACAAGGAAAACTCATGAGATCCTCTCTAGCCGATCTCATTAACCATTGTGACCTCATGGTGGAAGCTGTTAATGCCGTACAAACACGCCCTCTGATCCGTAAGGCTCTAATAGCCCGAAAAGATGTCCTTGCCATGAGCGTAGGAAAGCTGCTGACTGCTAAGGATCTCTTTCGCCTGGCTCGCACCCAAAAATCCTCCCTTTTATTACCCTCCGGGGCGATTGCTGGAATTGATGCCATCAAAGCCGCAAGTTTATCTCAAATCAAATCCATCATTTTATCCACAAGAAAACCTCCTATCAGCTTTGAGAATTCCACTTATGTCAAAGAGAAAGGAATCAATCTCTTATCTTTGAAAAAAGAGGTCATCCTCTTTGAAGGAAATGTAGAAACCGCCGTTAAATATTTTCCGCAAAATATCAATGTGGCTGCCACAGTCGCTTTAGCTAGTTTAGCCTCCGAAAAATTAACCATCAGAATCATCATCTCTCCCAGATGCACGATCAATTCTCATGAAATAGAGGTCTCCGGAGACTTTGGTCGCATTTTCACCCGGACTGAAAATATCGTTTGTCCCGATAATCCAAAAACAAGTTACCTCGCAGTCTTATCAGCGATCCAAACACTCAAACAATTCAGTCAAACAATCCAAGTGGGAACGTAATATTTCTAGAACTAGAGGAAAGGAGGTAAAAGAATGGCAGTCAAAAAAGTCGCTAAAGTAGGAGTAAAGAAAGAAGCTGGATACCTGTACTTTGTCGACAAAAATGGGGATGTTTCCTGTGCCAAGATGGCGCGTGGCAATCAAAAAGGTGGCAAACCCAAAAAAGTCGCCAAGGTAGGAATTAAAAAGCAACCTGGGTATCTGTATTTCATTGACAAAAACGGGGACATCTCCTGCGCCAAGATGGTCCGGGGAGGACAAAAAAGGAAGGCCTCCAGAGCTAAAGCGAGGAAATCCGCTAAAGCACGAAGAAGATAAAATCATCACAATTTAAAACCACCCCGGATCGATCTGAACCGAAATGGGGTGGTTTTAAATTTATAGGATTCTCCCTTGCAAAAAAATGTAATCATCATTCATAGTGCCAAAGAGCACAACCTCAAAAATATCACCCTAGAAATTCCTCGTGATCAATTTGTCGTTATCACCGGTTTAAGCGGTTCCGGGAAATCCTCATTAGCCTTTGACACGATATACGCCGAAGGACAACGCCGTTATGTGGAAAGCCTCTCTGCCTACGCCCGCCAATTTCTCGATCAATTGCAAAAGCCAGATGTTGAATCCATTGAAGGATTATCCCCCACCATCTCGATCGAACAAAAGACGATCAGCCGTAATCCCCGCTCTACGGTCGCAACTCAAACCGAGATCTATGATTATCTACGCTTACTCTTTGCCCGAGCGGGAACGGCTTTTTGTCCTCAATGCGGCAAAAAGATAGAACGACAAACCCTGGAAGAGATCACGCAACAGATCTTTTCCCTTGAAAACCTTGACCGTATCAATATCCTGGCCCCTTTGATTCGAGGAAAAAAAGGAGAGTATCGTCACATTCAAAATCAAGTGTCTAAAGCCGGCTTTGCCCGCATTCGAGTTGATGGAACAATTTATGATATTCATGAAAAGATTAAACTGGAGAAATATAAAGTTCACACGATTGATGTCGTTGTTGACCGGCTCACGCTAAAAGAGGGCATCAAAAAGCGGCTCACCGAGTCATTGGAAACTGCTCTGAAAGTCGGCCAGGGGCTGGTGATAGTGGATTACAACGGACGCCATCCCGAGAGAACTTATAGTGAACTCTACAGCTGTTTGGTATGCGGCATCAATCTTTCTGAGATCGAACCCCGGATCTTCTCCTTTAATTCTCCCTATGGGGCCTGTCCCGATTGCAATGGTTTGGGGACCAAGATGGAGATCGATCCTCAATTGATCGTTCCCGATCCCGCCAAGCCCTGGATCCAAGCAGTCGTTCCCTGGCGCAAAGGAAAAAGAAATTTTATGATGTATTACCGGGCCGTATTAAGAGAAATAGCCTGCCGGCATGATATCAATACTTCGTTACCGTTCCAAAGGCTTTCTTCAGCACAGAAAAAAATGATATTATATGGCTCCTCCGATGACATATGGGGAAGACGTTTTGAAGGTATCATCCATTACCTCGAACGCCTTTTTAAAGAAACTGACAGCGATTGGTTCAAAGAGGAAATCTCTCAGTTCCTGTCAGTATTACCCTGTCCTTTGTGCCGGGGAACCCGGCTCAAAAAAGAATCGCTCTCCATAAAGATTGCGGAATACAATATTGCTGAGATAACCGCTATGTTTATCAAAGAGGCAAAAGAATTTTTTAAAAATCTGGAGCTTCCTAAAGACAGAAAAAAGATTGCGGAACCCATTTTGAAAGAGGTCATCCGGCGGTTGGATTTCTGTATCAATGTGGGGCTGGATTATCTCACCTTAGATAGAAAAAGTGCCACTCTTTCCGGAGGAGAAGCCGAACGTATCCGTCTGGCCACACAAGTGGGCTCTGGACTCGTAGGGGTTATCTATATTCTTGATGAGCCCAGTATCGGACTCCACCAACGGGATAACGAACGATTATTATCCACCTTGCATGCCTTGCGGGATTTAGGAAATACCTTGATTGTGGTTGAACATGATGAAGCGACTATCCGAGATGCAAACTATATTATTGATTTAGGACCAGGGGCGGGTGAGCAGGGAGGAAACGTTATCTATGCGGGTGATGTTCCCGGAATTCTCAAATGCGAGAACTCATTGACCGGTCAGTACCTCAGCGGGCGTTGCGAGATTCCCATTCCCGCTCAAAGGCGGCCAATCACTCCCAACCAGCAAATCACACTCATTGGAGCTCGTGAACATAACCTGAAAAATATTGATATTACGATCCCGCTGGGGGTTTTTGTTTGCATTACCGGTGTCTCCGGTTCAGGAAAATCAACCTTAGTGGATGATATCCTCTATAAAGCCCTGGCCCATAAAATCCATAACGCTAAAGAAAAACCCGGCAGTCATAAAAAGATAGAGGGGATCACCCATTTGGATAAGGTAATCGTTGTTGATCAATCTCCCATTGGGCGAACTCCTCGCTCCAATCCTGCTACTTATACAGGAGTTTTCGCTCCCATAAGAGAACTTTTCAGCCAATTACCAGAATCAAAATTAAGAGGATACAAACCCGGCCGATTCAGTTTTAATGTCAAGGGAGGCCGCTGCGAGGCTTGTCAGGGTGATGGCATTAAGAAAATCGAGATGCATTTTCTCCCGGATGTTTATGTTCAATGCGAAGTCTGTCAGGGACGGAGATTTACCGAACAAACCCTTGAGGTCCATTATAAGGGTAAAAGCATTCTGGATGTGCTGATGATGTCGGTCAGCGAGGCGATAACGATATTTGATGCTATTCCCAAAACAAGAAATATCCTTAAAACCTTGGATGATGTAGGATTAGGGTATATCAAGCTTGGCCAGCCGGCCACAACCCTTTCCGGAGGAGAGGCCCAACGGGTCAAATTAGCCAGTGAATTATGTAAACCTTCCACAGGAAAGACTCTGTACATTCTAGATGAACCTACCACAGGACTTCATTTCGCGGATGTTGACAAATTATTAAATGTCTTACAACGATTAGTGGATCGCGGGAATACCGTCTTAATCATTGAACACAATCTCGATGTGATTAAAACAGCAGATTACATCATCGATTTAGGACCCGAGGGAGGCGATAAGGGAGGGACCGTGGTCTGCGCAGGATCACCTGAACACCTCATCCAAAACGCGCAATCTTACACCGCCCATTACCTCAAACCGCTTTTATCCTCTCCTTCGCTTATGATGCGCACAAATCCGAAAGACTTAAAACCACTTAAAACCCCTAGGGAACGGTCAAGTGATCCTTACCCCCTTGAATGAGCGATGTTTTCCAGTTAA
>CAYJUK010000127.1:0-6808 GCA_964373335.1 uncultured Planctomycetales bacterium
ATTGAGAAAATTAAAAAGCTCGATGATAGTGAGCAGATCAAAAGCCTTTTAACCGAGGATCAAAATCAAAAAACGCTTTCGGGATTAGCCGCTAAATGGTGGATGACGGAATTAGAAAGCCAAGTCCTGGAGGATTTCCAACTCCAGTTTATTTCCTCTCCGCGCATGCGGGCGCTGGCAGAGTATCTCCTGCGGAATGGCAAGGTATTGGATATTCTTGAACCTCCTCCCCTGGTTCAAGCGATTCTCGAAAAACAGGATAAGAAATTGAGCCGGGTTTTGCTCCTTCACGCGATCCCCCCGGTGAATGAGAAAGGTCAACCCGTTGATCTTGATGGGAAGGAAATATCTTTTGAGGATTTGAAGTCAACCTACCTGCAATACCAGGATCGATTAAACCAAATCCGCGGACAATGGGAGGCGTTAATTTCTAAGAAGGGAATTAACCCCCAGGATCTTCATGCCTACCTTAAACAGATGAAGGAGCAGTTTTCCTTCTTAATAAAGTTTACCGACGGCCCTTTTACCCCTATGTATGCCCGTGAACAATATCGCGGGTATCATTCCTATATTTACAATAAGGATGAGCCGGACAATCTGGCTTATGCCCTTTTTGAAGAAAATTTTGAAGATCATGGTTTAAAAGCGCACGCCTTATCGCGGGCCCAGAAAGTTTCCCTGATAGAAATTTATGGACTGCAAGATTCAGATTTTATTGAGGGGACTCAGGAAATATTTAGACTCAAGAATAAGAAAGCTAATGAGGGGATTATCGCTAAATTCGCCAGATCTTTTGGAGTGAACGCGATTGTTGGCGGACATATCTCCTTGAAGGAAGGAAGGATTAAAGTCTCTGGCGGTGAGTCTTTCCAATTTTTCCGCATTGATCCTTACTTTGTGGAGAAAGGGGGAGTCGCGGCGGAAAGGCCCACGGGATTGGCGAGCGGTCTCCTTTTAGGGAAAGATGGAATTAGGGAGATATATTTGCCGCCTTTAAATACGGTTATTAATGACGAGGCTCCTCAATCAGTTGATTCAAAGAATCGAGGGTTACATGATCAGATGCAATCCTTTATTCTTCCCCATCTGTCCTTGGCGGATGTCGTTCATTATGATTTGAAGGTTGGGTTTGATAAGTTGAAAGTCGCGAATCAGCTCTGGGCAGACCTCATGGAGATCGTTCGGAAAAAGAATGATACTTTGGTCTCTTTAGAGCAGAAAGATATTCGAAATTACAGTTCTCAACAAATTACTAAGATCTTCATTGATGCTATTGAGTCCATGACCGGGAAAACGATTCAAGAGATTCTTCCCGATGGTGCAAAAAATCCTTTGATCAGCAAGAAGTTAGTGGAGGCTCTTTGGAAAGTTGCCCCTCCGGGAAATAAGCTGGCAAATATTTATTTGAGAAATGATGCCGATACCTTTCCTCTCACCCAAGAGGCGGATCGGACGGCCTCAGATTTGCATCGGCCAGAACCGGATATTCTTTTTCATCGCACACAGCTGGGGCTATTGGCTCATGAAGGCCAGCGGGCAGCCGAGGTTCATGATTCGAGCAATCTCGCTGAATTGGTCAAAGCAAAAAGAAGTAAAAATTACCAAGGGATCGTGGATTCTCTTTTTGGTGGAGATGGAAAAAAGGCCGATGAGGCTATTATGAAAGAAGCTAAGAATACCGGCCGGAGTTTCTCCGAAATTGTCCTGGGAATTTTTGGTAAAGAGGCGCATCAGGATATGTCCAAGGTTAAATATGGCAAAACAAAGGCGCGCCCCACACCGGAAATTTATCCTGAAGCGGTTGTAGTGGGAGGGGGAACAGGATCGAGCGCGAGCGTGAAGGGATTGCAGAAGAGTAAATTGAGAGAAACCTTTAGCCCCAGCTATGTCCCTGAGGCCAATGTCCTGATCCCGTTTATCTCTAATCTTGTCCCCAACTCCGATGATGGCGGTTCGTCCTTTACCCTGATTGATGCGTTGCTAAAAGGGGGATATGGGATTATCCCTCCTGTGGGAGATCAAGTGAATGCCAATTTCAAAGGATTTGTGACGGAAGATAAATTTAACAAGGTCCTCGATGGGCGTATTCGATTATTAAAAGAAGAAGATTACCAGAAGGCAAATCCTTTTGAAAAGAGATTAAGCGACATTGTGAAGGAAAATAAAGGATTCGAAGAGGCCATGAAGGTCCTTCTCGACTGGACGAAAGATATCGCGGAGAATGAGGAGACATTGGATTTAAGCTCAGATTTTCTGTTCTTCTCCGCCAACATGCTGGCCTTGGCGCGGTTAGTTGACAATGAGTTTCGGTTAAAAGACAAGGACACGGCTTTATTTCATCTGCACAATGGGAGTGTTCGAAACTTGATCCTTCTGGGGGCCTTGATTGACTCCGGGGCCTTATTTAAAAAGACTAGCCTTAATGAAAAACAACAGAGCGCGTTTTCATCTCGTGAACTAGAAATTAAATATCAGCAGGCCCTGGTTGATCTTCTTTTAGCGACCGGGATTGAAGACGGGATCAGCATCATTTCAAGTTATGAGCCCCACACTCTTTACACGAAGTTCAGGGATATCGTGGTCTTAATCAAAAAGCCGGAAGAGCCGTTACCACCAGATCAGAAAGAAGAAAAGCCGAAGAAGAATGATGAATTTTACGCCTTAGGAATAGAAAAAATATCAGCCGCGGATGGGAAAAAGAAGCTGGTCATCAGAGACATCGGCTTTGATCCGAAGAAACAACCCGCACAGAAAACAATCGCGGAAAACGAAAGCTATGAGCTCACTTCACTCAAGCAAAGTGTCCAGATAAAAACTTCAGCATCTGGTGATTCCATCATAACGATAGGTAATGAATCAGCGCTGTTCAAGGAAGATGAGCATGGAAATTTAATTGTTCAGAAAATCAATGGTCAGGGGCAAAGCTTAGAAGATTATGTCATGAGCGATAGCGGGACAGGGCTGACAGTCAAAGCCATAAAAGTAAAAAGAAAATACGGGATTCTGCTGGGTGGTTTGGAAATTTTTCCCCGTCCGCGTTTGACGGCGATGCAGACGAATATCACGGATAATCTTAATCTTTCCAAGATTGTGGACTTTGGGATCCTTGAGTCCCATGTTTTGGGGTCCAATGAGGATCACGTCGATGGATTTCGTAAACCCGCGCAAATAGACCAGCAAAAATTGAAGGCTAATTCGCAGGCCATTGAAACTCTGAAAAGAGCGCAGAAATTCATTGTCATGGGGCCGGGAAGTTTTTATACGAGTCTTTTGCCGTATTTCTTTATTCCTGAATTTGTGAAGGCCTTGGCAGAAAAGAAGGATGTGGCCCGTATCTTTGTTTTTAACTCAAATGCTGATAATGAAACTTTAGAACATTCCGTTTCCGAGATGGTTGAAAAGATTGAAAAGATTTCCGGGCGTAAGTTTGAGGAGCTTTTTGATTATGTGATTTTTGGCGAGATGATTCCAGAAAAGGAAAAGGAAGTCACTGAACTCATGAATCCTCCGTTAGGCATAGAATTCCGATCTCCCTCGGATCCATCGAAGTTAGCCAAGTCCTCAAGAGGTTCAATCAAGATGACTCCAGAGGAAAAGGAAAATTTGGAGAGAAAAGGAGTCGGAGTCTATGAGATGCCATTGATTGACATCATTACGGAGAGGGATCGGGTGACGGGCAAGGAAAGCAAGAGACTGGGGTTTAATGAACAAAGACTTGGGAAAATTTTTGACCAGATCAGCCAGCAGGCTCAACAAACCAAGGTCGATCCCAATATCTTCTTCGGAGACATCAGCGGGATTGCCGATTTAAAGCTTAAAAATGAACAGGTGGGACTGGTCGCTCGAGCCTACGGGACATTAGTTCGGGAAAAGACCCGGGAAGCAGCCCCTACCGTGGTCATAGCCGGAGATACTCGGCTTAACACCCCGCGGATCAAGAGAGCTTTTATTGAAGGATTACACGCGACCGGAGTGAATGTCATTGATTTGGGAACAGTCCCGATGGGCATTGTCTACTGGGCTCAGAAATATCTTCAAGGGGTTCGCGGAGGAGTGATGATCAGCGGGGGAGGACATGGGCCGGAAGTCAATGGAATAAAACTTATATATGAAGACCGATCTTTGGATCGTGAAAATAAAGAATGGGGTCTTCTCAAGGTGGAGTCATACATTAATAATACCGAGGATTCTCCTTTTCTCTTTGGTCAAGGACAGACGACGCGGGCGGATTTGACTGAGGATTATATCCGGTATATTCAGACTTTTATGAGGACACCCGCTGCCAAATGGATTGGAGATTTGATTGAATCTCCCCATGGTAATGTCGAAGAATTAATCAAGAAAAAAGCCCTTGAACACAAACTGGCCAGGCCTTTATCCGGAGCCAAGATTGTTTTTGATTCGGGAAACGGAGCGATGGGAGATCTTCCTAAAAAGATATTCGAGGATTTAGGAGCGGAGGTTTACATGATGTATCACCAGCCGGATGGGAACTTCCCCAATCATGCCCCCAATCCCATTTTTCCCGAGGCATTATTTGATCTTATGGACGAAGTCAAACGACGTCATGCCGATTTTGGTTTTGCCTTTTCCTCGGACGCGCAGCGTTTAGGCGTTGTGGCGCGCGTGGGAACCGAAGTCGAGATCATTAATCCGGATGATCTTCTCACGATCTTCAGTAATGAGGTTGTCAAGGATTTTCAGCCGATGATCCTCCGAGAGCAACCAACGTTTGTCTTTACAGAGAAAACTCCGCAATCCCTCATAGACCAGTTAAAGAAGAGAAAAGCTCAGGTTCAATTAACCAAATCAGGTTTTTCTCAGGTCCGTAATAAGGGAATTGATTCTCAAGCCGTATTTGCCGCTGAGACATGGGGTCATTATATGTTTCGCGAAAATTTTTATGGAGTTGACGCCCTGTTCGCGGCAGCCAAGCTGTTGAAAATTGCCTATCAAGTCAATGAACGGTTGGATGATCCTTCAACGACTGTCGATCGGCCCGTTGATCTTAATGGATTAGTGAATCAATTGATCAAGGTCCCTCATGAAAATATTCCTGAGTGGAGGATTAAATTCTCGTCTCGAGGGGTGGAAACAAAACAATCCGTAGTGACGGGAGTTATTCGAAAGATTTTAAAGAGTGATCCTTCTATCCAGCAAGTGGAAAGCACGAGGGAAGGGGGAGGGATGCGGCTTCTCTGGGAGTCCAGGGATTCTGGATCCGGGCCAAAACAGACAGCCTGGCTGGTCATCCGTCCTTCTCATAATCGGCCGGAAGTGATTACCATTCGGGCCGGCGGCCGTTCACACGCCTTCTTGGAAAACATATTGAAGAAATTGTGGAGTGAACTGCAAAGATATCAAGAAAATCTAGACCTTGTGGATCTGCAGCAGGCCCTGCGGCAGCAATTTCCGGGAGAAGAAAAGTGGAATATAGGACCTGCTAATGACCGAATCGAAACAGATGAAGCCCCCGAGGTTTCTTCTGCTGATCAGTTGATGTTAGGGACGCCCGGGGGTATCGATTTAAATCCGATGCGCCTGGAATTACAAATCAAACGGGATCTCCATGGCGTTCCGCTTCCGGTATTTCAACAACCTTCTCTTCAGGACATGAAGATCGAAGGATTTGTACCGGTCATTATCCATATTCAACCGGTCACCAATCTGCCTTTGATCTTAGGGATTGGGGCTCCATTGCTCAAATCCCCTTCAATTGATATGGGGCAGCCAGCGGATGATTCGGAAAAGCAGGATTTAAGTTTTGTAGGTACACTTTAATTTAATAAAGGGCTGAGACTTATGATGAGTTTTTATTCTCGCAGCAGGAAAAAAGTGATTTTTAAAATCCTGTCCTTCTTTTTAATCCTGTCCTTTGGATTAAATTTGATTTCTCCACCCCTAAGTTATTCGCAGCATATCTTAAATCTCCCTGTCCCCGGAACCATGATGACTTTATCGGAGGCGTATACTCCCATGCTATTGCACGGGGTTTCTTTATATCCGGATCATCCCTTGAAATTTGATTTTATCATCGACAGCGGTGACACCGATCTGGCCGGAAATGGATTCAAAGATGAATCAACAAAGCTCATCAAATATTTTTTGGCTTCTCTCACTGTCCCCGAGAAAGACTTATGGGTGAACCTTTCGCCTTATGAAAGTGGACGTATCATCCCGGAAGAGTTTGGCCTGACCGAGATGGGCAGGGATCTTCTGGCGCAAGATTACCTGTTGAAACAATTGACCGCCTCTTTGATTTTCCCGGAGGATGATTTAGGCCGGAAATTCTGGGAGAAGGTCTACGCGGCAGCCTTTAAAAAGTATGGGGTTACGGAACTTCCTGTCAATACCTTTAATAAGGTATGGATTATCCCTGACCGCGCGGTGGTTTATGAACAAGGGGTGTCCGCTTATGTTATCGATAGTCATTTGAAAGTGATGCTGGAGGAAGATTATTTGTCTTTAAAAAATAATCTGAACGATAAGAATCTGGGGTCGGATCAAGCCGCGGAAGAGGATGTCCGTGAGATCAGCAAGATTTCCTCGCGGGTTATAAAAGAGATTGTTCTTCCGGAGATTGAAAAAGAGGTGAATAGGGGTAAGAATTTCGCGAATCTGCGGCAGATCTATCACTCCCTGATCCTGGCCTCTTGGTTTAAGAATAGATTAAGGGACAGTCTGCTGGGGCGGGTTTATTTGGATCAGAAGAAAACCAAAGGGATTGAAGTTGAAGATCAAGAGGTCAATCAAAAGATCTATGCTCAATATCTTCAGGCCTTTCGTCAAGGAGCCTACAACTATATTA
>CAYJUK010000128.1:0-6138 GCA_964373335.1 uncultured Planctomycetales bacterium
CGGGGAGTAGCGCAGCTGGCTAGCGCACTTGCTTTGGGAGCAAGGGGTCGGGGGTTCGAATCCCCCCTCCCCGACCAAAAAATGTTTTAAGGGAGAAGGGATTCCGGGTTCTCCTGGCTCCCCGATTTTTCTTTCTGATTTTCCTTCTTTGTTTCGCTCAACCTCCATAACTTTCTTATCGCTCTGCCGGAAATTCCATGAAGTCTCTTTTCTCAAATTTAAATAAGCTTGTTCATTTTCTGACGTCTTTCCCGCTGAGCATAGTTATTTTCTTGGGGACGATTGTTTATGCCCAAACACTTTTCTTTGATTTGACCTATCTGGATGATAACGCTCTTTTGCTGGATCGCAACTGGCTGCTTAAAGATTTCTTGAACCTTCCCCGGCTTTTTTTCGAGCCCGATCTTCTCAGTGAAGTTTTTTATCGGCCGGTTCTGGGGTTGTCTTTTATGCTGGATACACAATGGGGCGGCACTTCTCCGGTCATGTTTCATCTGACCAATTTGGTCATCCATCTGACCGGGGCGGTATTATTTTTTGTATTCTTACAGAGACTCGGATACGGAAGATCTTTGGCCGGGGCCGTTACTCTTATTTTTACTGTGCATCCCGTTTTAACCCAGGCGGTTGCCTGGATCCCGGGCCGAACAGATTCTCTTCTGGCTGTTTTTATCCTTATTTCATTCTTGTGTTTTCATAATTATTTGATGAATTCCCGGAAACGCGAGTTCATCCTTCATCTTATTTTTTTGTCCCTGGCCCTTTTGACTAAAGAGACAGCCTTGGTGCTTCCGGTGCTGTGTCTTGCTTTTTACTTTTTGATCCGCCTGTCCGTGAACCCGAGGGCCAGGGACAACCCCGTCCCGCCAATCACTAAAGCCGGGGCGGGTAGTCCCGGGAGCTCCATCTTCAAGAGAACGCCATCGCGGCTTCAATGGGGAGTCTTAACATTCTCTTGGGGGTCCATCCTCCTGGGATGGTATTTTTTGCGCCGGTGGGTCTTACGGGATTCTCCGACAGTCTCTTTTGCTGAGGTCATCCAATCGGTCTCTTCCAACGCTCCGGCCCTGGTCGCCTATTTAGGGAAAATGATTTTCCCCGTCAATGTCTCCGTTTTGCCGGTGTTACCGGATCTTCCTTTGGTTTATGGCTGGACGGCTCTGGTGATGATCGGACTGGCGCTGGTGTTTTCAAAAAATAGCCGAGGGAATTATATCCTTTTTGGTCTGCTGTGGATGCTGATTTTTCTCCTGCCGTCTTTGGTATTAAGTTTCCTCAAGCATGAATACCGGGTGTATTTACCCATCATGGGACTTTTTATCATGATCTTAGAATCGGATGTTATCCGGTGGATCGCCCGGCGGCGGATGAGGTTAATCATTTTTACCGGTTTGATCGCGCTCCTCTTTTCCGCAAAAACGATTTCTTATAGCCGGGATTTTAGAGACCGGCTTACGTTTTGGCATAAGGCTGTCCTAACCTCACCGCATTCTCCTTTGGCCCATCGCAATCTTGGGGCGATGTATTTTTTGGATGGGAACTGGGATCAGGCCCAAGAGGCTTTTAAGAAGTCGCTGGCGTTGAACTCACAAGAACCAATGGTTCATAATAATCTGGCTTTGGTGTATATGAATAAAAAGAGGTATGCCGAGGCTGAACGAGAGTTTCTGAAAGAGATTGAGTATTATCCCCGTTACGATAACGCCTATTACAACCTGGGGCTGTTGTATTATTATCAGGGCAGACGAAAAGAAACGGAAATGATGTGGCAAAAAACCCTGGCGGTTAATCCTGATTTTATTCTCGCCCTGCGCGATCTAGCCGCTTTTTATGTTCAGCAGAATGATCGGGAAAAGGCCTCTTACTATATCCGCGAACTACAGAAAAGAGGATTGGATGTGCCGTAACAGATGCCGTAACAGATTTTAGATGTTATAAAAAGAGAAAGTCATTTATAATACCTAACTCATGATCAAGCGCGACCATACAAAACTGATTTGCAGTATCGGGGAGATCTCGGATCTTTTCCAGGACTCCACCAGCCTGGAGACTTTCCTTAAGAAGATTGTGGAGATGATCTCGGATCATATGCATTCCGAGGTTTGTTCTATTTATCTCTATAATGAAGATCATCAAGAGTTGATCCTGAAGGCGACCAAAGGGCTTAATGCTCATTTGATCGGGAAGGTTAAGCTCAAATTGGGGGAAGGATTAACCGGAGTAGCTTTAAAGGAATTGCGTCCGATCTGTGAGCGGCATGCCAGTAAAAATCCGAACTTTAAATTTTTTCCTGACCTCGGTGAGGAAAAATTCGAATCCTTTCTCGTATTGCCGATCTCAAGAGGACATAAAAGGATCGGAGCTGTTGTCATCCAGAATTCCAAGAGGAATTATTTTGATGAAGAGGATATCCAGGCCTTTCGGGCGATTACCTCACAATTGGCCCATACGATTGAGACCGCCAAACTCTTGATGTCGATGCATGAACAGAAACAGGCGGCCGGGGAACCGAGGGTAGAACCGGAATTAAAATTGATCAAAGGGGAGGTCGCCTCAGCAGGTTTTGCCTTTGCCGAGGCTGTTGTCATTGCACCCTTGAATGACTTGGTGAAAAAAGAATCAGATTCTTTCCGAGACCCTGATCCCCGCACCTCAAATAATAATCTTACTTTAGATGATTTTTTGCGGGCCGTACAGAAGACCGAAAAACAACTCGAGAATTTTCAGCAACAGATTGAACAAAAGCTGTCCGATGTCGCCTCGCTCATTTTTTCAGCCCAGCTTTTGATGCTGAAGGATCAAGAGTTCATTCGCGAGATTGGTGATCTCATTAAAAACGGGGTGCCCCCGCCGCAGGCAGTCCAACAAATCGTTGAGACCTACGTAAAAAAATTTGATCAGATGACCGATGCCTACCTGCGGGAGAGAAAACAGGACATCCAGGATATTGGTAGAAGAGTCCTTGAGAATTTGGTTGGATTTTCAGACGATGTCGAGGATCTCTCGGGCCGTATTGTCATCGCCCAGGAATTATACCCCTCCGATCTATTGAAATTGTGGACCCGGCATATCCAGGGATTGATTCTTTTAAGTGGAGGGGTCACCTCCCATCTGGCCATCCTGGCCAGATCATTGGAAATTCCCGTGATCATTGTCAGGGCCCGCCAGCTTTTGCGGCTGCCCCGACATACTCAGGTCTTGATGGATGCCGAACAAGGGAGTGTTTATGTGAGTCCATCGCAGGAGGTCATCGAAAAATTCCAGGAGAGAAATGAGACCCGGGCTACGGCCCGGTTTTTAAAGCATCAGGTCTCCGACATAACGAAGACGAAGGACGGAGTGCTCATCAAGCTGCTGGCCAATATCAACCTCCTCAGCGACCTGAAGACCGCTGTCGATTATAAGGCCCAGGGGGTGGGGCTCTATCGCACCGAATTTCCTTTCCTCATCCGCAGTAATTTCCCTTCGGAAGAAGAGCAGTATTTTATTTATAAGAAATTAGTGGAAGGGATGCCGGGGAAGGAAGTGACCTACCGGACACTGGACATTGGGGGAGATAAGGTGCTTTCTTATTTCCAATTTGAGAAAGAGGAAAATCCTTTCCTGGGGATGCGGTCGATCCGTTTTTCCCTGCGGCACCGTGATATCTTTGCCCAGCAGATCCGGGCGATCCTGCGCTGCGGTTCCCAAGCGCAGATAAAAATCATGTTCCCCATGATCTCTTCTCTGGATGAATTTATAGAGGCGAAACAGGTCGTTCAACAATGTTTTTCGGATTTAAAAAAGGAGGGGATGAAGTTCAAAAAAATTCCGCCGATCGGATTAATGATCGAATTGCCTTCCGTGATGCATATTATCGACGAACTCGCCAGCGAGGCTGACTTCTTGTGCATCGGGACCAATGACTTTATTCAATATATGTTAGCCGTTGACCGTACCAACGAAAAAGTGGCCGATCTTTATCTGCCTTATCATCCCGCGATATTAAGGAGTCTGAAGAAGATTGTCGAGACGGGAGAACGATTTTCTAAGGAGGTCTCGGTGTGCGGGGATATGGCCCAGGAGGTGAAGTATCTTCCTTATCTGCTGGGGTTAGGATTAAGAACCCTGAGCCTGGATTCTCGTTACATCCCCAGGATTCAAAAGGCCATTCAAGGATTGAATCTCAAGGACGCGGAGAAGAGTGTCCAGACCTTATTGTCGAAAAGCAGCATTAAGGATATTCACCTTTTTCTTGAGAAGGAAAAATCGGTTTCGGGATGAAGATCAGACGGGGCCCCTTCCTTAAAATATCTATTAGCCCGCTCCTGTCTTTCTTAATTAATCTTTCAATGATCCTCCAATAGTTCCACTGCATAGGGTTATGCATAGTTTAATCCTTTTGAAATGAACCTCTGAAAACGCTTCCTTTATCCAAAAATACCAAGTCCCTCGGGAAAAATCTTCTGTAATGTCATTTTAACAGAATTTTTCGGGAATCGGGTCGGCCAACCGGCCGCGCCTTTATTTTAACTTATTTAATATTAAGAAGTTGTCGCCCCCGAAATAGAATGCGGATGTCTGGGATAAAAAAGATCATTTTCCCCTTCGTCCACTTTCCAGAGTGTTTTGAGAGGTGGTATACTTAAACCAAGGGCAAGTGTAAATAAGCCCGGAAGGGGATGGTGATTTTCCATGAAAGATCACGATTCTTTTTCTGACTTCAAGCAATATCTGGATAAGATTAAGGATACCAGGGAAGACAAATGCTGGTTCTGCCTTAAGACTCCGGATAAACTTCGAGAAGAATATCTTGAATATATGAAACGTCCATCCAAGAAATTCCAGCAGATCGAACTGGAAGACATCCGTATGCTTACGTATCAATTGAAAAAACCTATCTGCGCCAGCTGCTATTTCACGATCAAGAAGAATTCTTTATTGATCAAAGAGATTCTTGATAAAACCATGGAAGACGTTTGGTCACTTTAGTCCTTCTCCTAAGGCATTGTCCTCCTCAAGAAAAATGGGAGAGGGGATAGTGCGCCTAAATTCAGACCCACCCGAAGCCCTGGCCTGTCGGGTTCAGGACAGACAATTTCTTGCCGAGTTTCTTTTCCGTTAATCCTTCTTTATAGGCTTCCCCTTTAATAAGGAATATGCCAATCTGGTTAACTTTCTTTACAGTATCGGGTAAATTTGATATAAAATGATTCTAAATTTTTCGGGTTGAATAAAATCATTGTCACCTGCGCCTGTAGCTCAGTTGGATAGAGCAACAGCCTTCTAAGCTGTGGGTCGCACGTTCGATTCGTGCCAGGCGCGCCAATTTTGATAGAACCGAGATGAGGTTTTTGGTCGGTGCACGGGGATTATTTTTTGGGAAGGCTTGGATTTGTGATGAAACAATTTCTTGTCCGCGTATACTTAATCATACGGAGGATTTTAGTCTGGATTTTTTTCATTCTCATCTTGTCTTATGTCGGCTGCTATATCTTTGTCGGGACGATCGGGGTGAAGTTTTTCCAAGAAAAATTGACCCAGATATTCCAAAGGCCCTGCCAGATTGCTCAGATCTATTTTTTATTCCCTTTCGTCCTCCGTTTTGAAGGCATAAAAATCGAGGGATTGATTTCTGCCAAAACCATTGAGGTGGATTTGGGTTGGCTGGATCCATTCAACCGAACAATGTCGGTCAGGAGTTTATTTCTCGATGAACCCCTGATGTTCTTGACAAGATATCAGGGTATTGATTTTCATTTTTCCGAAACACTGCTCAAGATTCAGGAAAAGCAGGAAGCGTCTGCCCCCAATCCTCCCCAACAAAAAATTGACCCCGGTATAAAGAGATTTTTCCAGGATCTTCGGTATAAGATCAAACAGGTTTCGGTGCAAAACGGTCAGCTGCAAATCTATCATCATACCGATGATAAAGAATATGAAATGCTGTTGGGGGAGATGGATTTTAAGGCCAAAGAGTTCCTCTATCCTTGGACCAATGATATCCTTTACCATCTTAAAGCGGTTCTGTTTAAAAAGGGATATTTCTTTTCCGGTAATCGCGTCGAATCTCAGGGATGGATTAATTGGAATGATAAGAATATGTTTGGTAACTTTCAAATCCTGAGCGCGGAGTCCCAGGTTATCCTCTTGGCGACG
>CAYJUK010000128.1:6148-6772 GCA_964373335.1 uncultured Planctomycetales bacterium
TTGGCGACGTTAGAATCAAAGGATAATCAGATGATTGTCCGGGGAAGGCTTATGGCAAAGGAGGTGGCGAAGCTGCCAGGGATAATAGAAAATAGAAAAGCCCCTCCTGATTCTCTAGGAATAGAGGATGTCAGTGCGCTTCTGGTGAAGTCGGCCCGGGGTTTCCTGGAATCATCAAACCTGGAAGTCTCGATTAATTTTTCTTTCCAAACGCTGATGGATGATTTTCATATTGATCCGATTTCTTTCTCCGGACAGATTGAGTCTCCGGAAGCAAATCCGTGATCAGTTTCTTGCGTCCTCCCTGAGATGCGGGGCCTCCCTTCAGATGAATCTTGCCGAAAATAATTTTTTTGCTAAAATACAACAGTCTTGTTAGAAAAAATAATCTTAGGAAGACGGGACTACCCACCCCATTTTCTGGATGTCATTTTTCATAAAATAGTTGTCGGTGGTGGGTGTACGTATTTATCTATATATTCAATGGTCATAAGTACAACCCCCATTCTTTCTAGTGAGCTTTTGATTATAGAGATGTCAATGGTGGGTATAGCTCAGTTGGTTAGAGCGTCTGACTGTGGCTCAGAAGGTCGCCGGTTCAAATCCGGTTACCCACCCCAGTTT
>CAYJUK010000129.1:0-2384 GCA_964373335.1 uncultured Planctomycetales bacterium
GTGTCACTGGAGGAGCCTAAATTTTTTATTACAGCGACGAAGCAGTCTTTTAAAAGATCGATTCGTTGGGAAGCGTATCTTATGCAACCATTCTCGCGATGATACTATTTTTCGGTGATGTCACTGCATTTAACGCGTTTGTATTAGGGTTAATAGGCAATGAGTTGACGACAACGTCTTGCAATCGGCAGAACGGTGTGTATGCGACGAAATTCGAAATTATTTTGCCGGGAAAAGTCTTTAACGAATTGGCTCGTCCGCCGAAGTCAAAAGCGAAAGCCCTTTGATGTAGGCAGGCAATATTTTGGGTGGTTTTAAATAACTATTGCCAACCCCTTGTCCAATAATTCCTGATTCAAATAACGACCTTCCAAAAAAACTTTATCCTTCTGGTCAGTTTTCAATGAATAAAAAACATGGGCCACGTACCTGCCGTAAATGTCAATCTTGTTAGTTTTCACCATGACGAAGTTGACCTTCGCCATTTGGTTGCGAACATACTCGAAGGCTTCGCGTCCTTTCGGTTCATCAATGGACGGACAGTCAATCTCCGCGAGACGAAAACGCTGCTCTTTCCAAACCGTAAAACCCAGATCAACCCTTAAAAGAAGGGTGTCTCCGTCAATCACCCGTTCCACCAGGGCCTTGTAAACATAAGTCGCTTCGTCGGGGCGGATCAATGTCTTTGCCTTTGCTTTTTTTCCTTCCTTTGTGTGAGATCCTTCAAATCGTTCATTCTTTAAAGCCTGCGTCAACTGCGGAACCGTCAGCCCTTGATCCTCGACAAGTTTCTCGTACCACTTGCGTTCATCGTCATCAGTCAAAGGGAGAAGAACCTTGTAGTGAGACCATGTCAACGCCTGGCTGTCGGGCACCGACTTGTAAGTTTGAAAAAGATGGATTGAGCGCAGAAGCGTTGACTCATCCATTTCGAGCTCCTCGGCTAAATCCGCGAGGATGGATTCGCCGTAGCCGCCTTTGTCGGTCAAACCTTCTTCGCGGATGCGCCGGCCCACCTCCCAATAGGTTTGGACGAGCTCTTGACTGGCGGCCTGGGCGGCGCGAACCCGGCCTTCGGCAATGATCCTGCGGATGTCGGCGACTAACTTCGCGTACTTTGATTCGGTCAACACTTCTGTCTTGGACATGAGACCCTCCGGTTTGGCATGTTGAGCCCCACGGGCTACCCGCACCAGCTTTCGTAATAGTCGGGATGGAGAAGCCCGTGGGGCTCTGGTGCGCGGGTTGAAACTAGACTTTCCTGCTACTGGTAGCAGGAATCTTACCTAAAAAAATGAGCGCCGTCAAGCGCTCTTCTTCTTGTTGTCTCTCCCCCCAAAATATTAGGACGACAAGGGTTTCGCCAACCCTCTCAATAATCACCCTCTGACCGGCAAAGCCTCCACTTCATCTTTGGGTAAAATGACAAAGCAGCTCTGGTCTTCCCCCGTTACGCTGATTTCTTTACTTCTTCTTATGACGAAAGGGTTGTGTATCTTTTCATAAGAGGAATAATCTGCAATAATCCCCGCAGCCGGGCAACGATGACGTTGACCGCCTTCCCGATGCCGCGCACACATAAAAAGGGACAGACCCGATGGTCTGTCCCCTTTTCACGCTTTCCAACTTGGCGGGGCCGACGAGATTTGAACTCGCGGTCTTCAGCGTGACAAGCTGACATGTTAACCAGGCTACACTACGGCCCCAAATTAATGATAAGTTGTCAGGGATGAATAAAGACTTTACCGGCAGAAATAATGACGTGAAATATTACCAGAATTATTTAAAAATTTCAATTCAATTATTTTTAAACAGATCTATGTTCAACTTAACCGCTGATCACTAAGCAATGGGCGGTGCTGGGATCGAACCAACGGCCTGTTGAATGTAAATCAACTGCTCTAACCAGCTGAGCTAACCGCCCCAAAATCAAAAATAAAATAATCCTCATTTATACTTTAAAGGATACTGCTCAGGATGTTCCAGCGAATCCAGTTCCAAGTCGACATCGAGATCCGGCCAGGATAAATGACTTTGATGGATAAGCCTTACATTCTGAATCTCCACCACTTTCGCATCTTTAAACCAGGGATAGTCAGAATAAGGAATAAAATACTCTTTCCCTTTCACATACAACCAAACACCCAAGATGGAAATATTGAGAATCTCAACCTTGGAAGTGTTTCTTCCACGCTTTAATAATTTCATTTCTACGCTCCTGAATAATTCTTTGAGCTTCATTGAGCTCATGGACATTCATGCCGTAATTACAAGCCAAAGCGATCACTGGTTCTAACCAAAACTTTGCTTCTCCACCCGGGGAGGAAACATGGACATGGATCCGAAGTTCTTCTCTTGAAAAAAAGAAAAATCGCTAATTCTTA
>CAYJUK010000129.1:2394-6695 GCA_964373335.1 uncultured Planctomycetales bacterium
TAAGGTAAGATTGTTGGACTCATCTTTTAGGAACTGGCGATGCGCGCCCTGTCCTTCTGGAGCTAAGCGCCCCAGGAGTGGCGACCATCATTGAACCCTGGAATTGCAGTAGACGCTTAATCGGCTCACTCTCGGTGATGGTTTTAAACTTCAACTGCAATTCTAGGGTTGAATATCAAAATTTTATCCGATCTTTCCCGTCCCCATCATAATAAAGACCATGACAAACAAGGCAACCGTTTCGGCAATCCCCAGGGCAATCAGATAATTCCCAAACCCTTTCCCGGTTTCCGCCATGGCATCCGCGGCGGCAGCTCCAATGACCCCTTGCATCCATGCCGACATCCCAATGGCCAGCCCTCCAAATAACCCTGACATGAGCAGAAAAACTCCTTTATTGACTGAGGTAACAATTGCGTTCATGACAATCATGCCATAAATTGTTTGTGAGAGGGGAGCCCCGATAAAAACCGCTAAAATAAACGGGGCGGGTTTGTTTTGAAGAAAACATTTTTTCCAAGCCCCCACCGCCGCCGGCCCCGCGGCTCCAACTCCCAACGCGGAACCCACCGCCGAAAGACCTAAAGCGGAGGCCATTCCTAAATCTTTAAACAACGCTATTGCCACATCATCCATTTTTTTCTCCTTTTTTTGATTAAACCTTAGCTTCTTTTAAATTCCTCAACGGTTCATATCTTACCCCACTCCATTCCATATTCAAATGAGTGGAAAACTCCAAGATGTTCAGCCTTAATCCGTGCACCAGGACACCCAGGATCGCCAGCACTAAATTCAAGAATAAATGCACAAAAATCAAAATGAGCGAGGCAAAAATAGCCTTGGGGATATTAGAGAATCCAATATCCAAGGCGATCTGATTGAAGGCGTCAGCAATCGAAACACCGGCTAATCCAACAGCGAAAAGACGGATATAAGAAACCACATCGGTGAAAACGCCAATGACACTAAAAACCAGCAAAAGCAGATTCACCGCCATATCCTTTTTCTGCGCGATAATATCAGCGATGATAAATACCATCGCTATGACGGCGATGGTATTAATAGACGCTGGAAATGGATGGCCTAAGATCAATGTTCTTGCTAAAAAATAGGAACTCCATAATAATCCGATCCAGCCAATTTCAGAAAGCATTCCCATAGGGTTCGGAATCTTATTGATAAATCTCCAGGCGTGGGGAATCGTTAAATGAATAGCTCCCAAAGTAAAACACATCAACTGAATATTCGCGCCCTGTGTTAACCAAGGTAAAATGGGTTTGAAGACCTGACTAAACAAAAGTGTCCCAAAGACTGTTCCGGTCAATAAACCCAAAATGATCGTCACGGCACTTAAAACATAAGTGAGATAGAAAAAGGTCTTATCTTTCATCTTCGGGCCCAGTTTCCAGTGAGCGATCAAAGTTACCGAGAGAAAAAGGAATCCATAACCGGCATCCGCGATCAGCAGGCCAAAAAAGATCGAAAAGAAGATTAAAAAGAATGGACTGATATCCAATTCCCGATATCCGGGCATAATGTTCATCAGGTTATAGATGGGTTCAATCAAACGGAACCAAGGGGGATTTTTTAACAGTGTGGGAACTTGATCCTCTGCAGAAGGATCTTCAAACAAGAAAGCCCATTTTTCTTTTTGTGCGGCCTGAATCAATTTCTCGCAATAATGAGAAGGACAAAAACCCTTCAGATAAACTAATCCCAGGGCTTCTCCCATTCCGGCCAAGGCCTCTTGAAAGACTAATTCACTGGTCTGTTCATCAAGGATATTTCTAAAACTAGCTTGGTATTGGTCATATTCGGCCAATTGATTTCTGGCATCCTCAACCCGCTTCTTATCCACGGCTTGAGATGCCTTCATTTGATTGAGACCCGTCTCTGGTAAAGACAAAGCTGTGAAGGGAAGGTCCACCCGTTGGCCAGAAATAGTAACAAATAGAACCTTCTTTTTGGTTTGTTGAACGATCTGAACAATGATGCCGGCGGGAACCATCTTCGGATCAAAAAACTTTGCCTCCCATAATTGAACATTGACCCCTTGGTCTGCCAGCCTTTTCATATCATGAGGATCAAAATCACCCCACGGCACCCAACCTTCCATCAAGGCCTGTCTTTTGACGACAGCCTCTTCAATCTGTTCAATCAGAGACTTAAGTTGAACAATCTCTTCGGCCTTTTTTACCGAATCCCAGGAGGGAGGCAATTGAATCTGATCTTTTGTCCCCGGCAGCACTTGGGCCGCCTCTTGAAGGGTCTTGACCTGATTCTGCAGATCCTGCAGATTGGCTCCGACAGGCAGGCGTTCGTGTTCAACATGAACCACCCCCAGATCCTGCAAAGTCCGTAAAGCCGCGGTTGCATCTTTTCCCTGCATCACCACAAAAATCTTTTTCATCGGGACGATCATGTTCTCGTTTCCTGAGTCTAATACCGCGGACTCACGCCCTTCTGACCCCAACTCCGAATTCGGTCTTGGAATCGGGACCGGGGAATCGGGACACATCCTATTTTGGGATGTGTCCCGATTCCCCGGTCCCGATTCCCCCGTATCCCGATTCCCCCGTGTCCGATTCCCCAACTGGAAACCCAAGCGCTCGTTTTAAACCGCCACCGGCTCCATTGCCGCCACGACGATCTTTTTCTTCGCCACCTTGCTGATCCCGACCGCGTTGGCCTGCTGGTCTCCTAAATAAATCCTTATCTTACGAATATTTTCCCGGCACTCGGGGATCTTGATCTTCTCAAAAAGATTGACCCGCTGGGTTGTAATCCGCAGTTCTCTTTGCAAGATCGCGATCTGTCTCTCAATAACCGCCATTTCAGATATAAGAGCGGTAATTGCCCGCAAGGTCTCAATAGCATAATCCACCCAAAACGGGGTGGCATAAAGATCATACTCAGCCTCAAGGAATTTGATCTCCTTAAAGACAGGGATGTTGGCCCCGGCGATATTCATTTTATCCGTAATAATCTCTGTCGGCGTAATCCATTTTTTGAAATCAATACCGGCTCCTTGATAACTCAGGGCCGGATCGGCAAGAAGACCCGCCCAGCGGCTGATGAATTTCTCCTTCTCTTGAACAGCGGCTTGTTTCTGTTCCCAGGATTGGCGCGCCTCCAAAATCTTGATTTGCAACTGCTGCTTTTTTAACTGCAACGTCGGGAGATAATGCTCAAATTGCCTGAGGCTGTCCCGCTGCTTTTTTAATTCACTTTTGGTAAGCTTGATTTTTGACATTGTTCCCCGTCACAAGTCACAGGTGAGAAGAACTAAGAGCTAAGGGCAAAGAGGTAAGAGCTAAGAGCCAACAGCTAAGAGCCAACAGCTAAGAGCTAACAGCTAAGAGCTAACAACGCAATTGGGCTCTTGGCATTTGGCTCTTAGCTCTTAGCTGTTGGCCAGAATTGTTTAATCAACGAATCCTTAATGCCTGACTCCGCCGGCTCGAATGTATCGGCCAAAATCTTCCATCCCTGATCGAGGGCCTGCTCCAGAGGAATATTAACCGACAATTCCATCAATTCCTTTTCAAACCGATTGCCGTAACGAAGCAGTTTCTCATCCCACGAACTCATCTGAAACCCCATCGCCCGCTTTTCCAGGGTCGAACGATAATCGGCAAAAAGCTGGATCATCCGGTCCATAATCGTGCGGTGATCCGCGCGCGTCTTATCATTCACCTGCTGTTTCAAACGGCTCAGAGAACCAAAGGGTTCAATCCGCCCGCCGCGCAGATAAAATTGTCCCTCGGTAATATACCCGGTATTATCGGGAATCGGGTGGGTCACGTCATCCCCCGGCATAGTTGTAACCGCCAGGATCGTAATCGACCCCGCCCCTTCGAAATCAACCGCCTTTTCATAACGGGCTGCCAATTGGCTGTACAAATCCCCCGGATAACCGCGGTTGGAAGGGATCTGTTCCATCGTAATAGCGATTTCCTTCAAGGCATCGCAGAAATTGGTCAAATCCGTCAAGAGCACCAGAACCCTTTTCCCTTGAAGTGCGAATTGTTCCGCTACGGCTAAACTCATATCGGGGACCAAAAGGCATTCCACCGTCGGATCCGAGGCCGTGTGGATAAAAAGAATTGATCTGGAAAGCGATCCGTGTGCTTCAAGGGTATCCCGAAAAAATAAATAATCATCATATTTTAATCCCATGCCTCCCAGGATAATCAAATCCACTTCCGCCTGCATCGCGATCCTTGCCAGGAGCTCATTGTAAGGTTCACCGGCCACCGAGAAAATGGGAAGTTTCTGCGACTCGACCAGGGTATTAAAGA
>CAYJUK010000130.1:0-6665 GCA_964373335.1 uncultured Planctomycetales bacterium
CCCAGCATCTCTGCGTGGACTATCCCTACGGCAATGTCGTAAGGAGCTAATCTGTAATCGTAGTCGATACTAAAAGAGAATTTATCTGCTAAGGGATCCGTTCCTTTCTTAAATCGACTGCCCCATAATTTATTTTTCATCATGAACCTCTCTTAAAATTATCACTTACCCCTTGCCACGGATCACTTCTCATACGGCATTCCCCACAGCTTGATAAACCCTTCGGCTAATTTTTGGTCAAAGACGTCTTTCTTGCCGTAGGTGGCCAATTCTTCCTTATAACGGGAGAATGGCGATTTGCGGCCGACCACCACACAATTGCCTTTATAGATTTTTAGACGAATGACCCCGCTGATGTTTCGCTGTGTTATCTTTATATATTCATCCAGCTGATGCTTTAAAGGGGTTTCCCACAATCCATAATAAACCAACTCCGCATATTTTTGAGAAACGGACTGCTTGTAATGCAACGTCTCCCGATCCAGAACCAGGGATTCCAGTTCTTGATGGGCCGTATGCAGAATTGTTCCGGCTGGGTTTTCGTAATTCTCTCGGGATTTGATCCCGACCAAACGATTTTCGATCATATCAACCCGCCCCACCCCATTTTGCCCGCCGATTTTGTTGAGCTGATGGATCAAGGTAACCGCCTCAAAGGATGTCCCGTTGATTTTTATCGGTAATCCTTTTTTGAATTCGATCTCAAGATAGGTAGATCGATTTGGGGCCTTCAAAGGGCTGACGGTGAATCCATAAATCTCTTCCGGCGGCTCAATCCACGGATCTTCCAGAACCCCGCATTCAATACTTCGACCGTAGAGATTAATATCAATGCTGTAGGGACTTTTTTTCGTGACGTTCACCGGGATGTTATATCTCTGAGCATATTCGATTTCTTCTTCTCTAGTTTTAAATTCCCAGATGCGCACTGGGGCTATCTGTTCGAGCGTCGGATCAAGGATCTTCACCGTGGTCTCAAAACGGACCTGGTCATTGCCTTTCCCGGTACAACCATGTGCTACGGCAGTGGCCTTTTCTTTTTGGGCAATCTTGACTTGATGTTTAGCGATCAAGGGACGAGATAAAGCCGTTGCTAATAAATACTTATTCTCATAAGCCGCTCCGGCTTTGAGGGCAGGGAAGACGTAATCTTCCACAAATTCCTTCTGTAAGTCTAAGACGTAAACTTTTGAGGCTCCTGTTTTCAGCGCTCGTTGGTGAATCTGCTGAAAATTCTCTCCCTGTCCGACGTTGGCAATGAAGGCAATCACCTCGTAGTCCCGATCTTTAAGCCAATGAATGGCACAAGAGGTATCTAACCCCCCGGAATAAGCAAGAACGACTTTTTTGGCCATAATTGGATTCCTTTTTAGTACAGAAAGATTATTTTCGTCCTTTTTTCACCTGACTCAAAAGATAAATTAAAATGGCTTTTTGCACATGCAGGCGGTTTTCCGCTTGGTCAAACACAATCGAACGCGGTCCGTCAATCACCGCAGAGGTCACCTCTTCTCCCCGGTGAGCCGGTAAGCAATGCATAAAGATATGCCGAGGATGAGCGCGTTCGGTCAAGCCTTCATTGATTTGAAAACCTTGAAAGGCCTTGATTCTGGCATCGGCTTCGTTTTCCTGCCCCATACTGACCCAAACATCCGAATAGACAACTTGAGCATTTTTAATCGCCTCTTGGGGTTCATGGGATAAGGCAATTTGAGCCCTGGATCTTCTGGCAAAGGATTGGGCAGCATTGATCATCCTTTGTTGGGGTTCATACCCTTGAGGTGTAGCCACCTGCATATGAATCCCCATAAGACCACATCCCAAAAGCAGAGAATGACAAACATTATTCCCATCGCCAATATAAGCTAATGTCAATCCCTTCAATTTTCCCAATTTTTCCTGAATCGAGAAGAGATCAGCCAAGGCCTGGCAAGGATGATCACAATCGGATAATCCATTAATGACCGGGATCGTAGAAAATTCGGCTAAATTGATAATATCTTGATGGGAATGAGTTCTGGCGACTAAACCATCCAGGTATCTGGAAAGAGTTTTCGCGACATCCGAGACAGATTCCCGCACACCTAGGTTGATCTCCTCAGGGCCAAGATAAAGGCAATTGCCGCCTAACTGCCAAATCCCCACCTCAAAAGAAACCCGCGTACGGTTAGAGGGCTTTTGAAACAAAAGACCAATGGTTTTCCCTTGAAGTGCCGCAGATTGTTTCTTAGGAGATTTCTTGAGTTTTTTCGTTAATGCAAAGATATGAACGATATCTTTGGGGGTGAAATCTCCCAGACTCAGAAGATGACGAAGCACTTTTAATCCGCCTCCTTTAAAACTTGATCCAGAATAAAAATTGCCTTATCGATTTGTTTTTTGGTAACATTTAAGGCAGGCATTAATCGTAAGACATTGCCTTGGGTACAATTGATCAGGAGCCCTCGATCAATACATCGTTGAACAAGGGATTGCCCTTCCCTATTCAATTCCATCCCGATCATGAGTCCCAGACCTCTAATGCTTGAGATGAGGGGATGCCTTTTTTGCAATTGAGAGAGTCTTTCCAGGAAATAGGGTCCTATCTTCTTAACATTATTAAGCATATTCTCATCTTGTATGGCCTTAAAAACCCCTAAGGCTGCCTTACAGACTAAAGGATTTCCTCCAAAGGTAGAGGCATGCATTCCGGGCTTAAAGGTATCCGCTATCTCTTTTTTAACAATCAAGGCTCCAATGGGGAGCCCTCCGCCTAAGGCCTTGGCCAAAGTCATAACATCCGGCTGAATTCCATAATGCTTAAAGCAAAACATCTCACCCGTTCGTCCTATACCGGTTTGAACTTCATCGAGGATTAAAAGGATATTTTTTTGGTCGCAGATTTGCCGTATCGATTGGACATATTCCGGTTGCGCGATATGAATTCCTCCCTCTCCTTGAACCAATTCTAACATGACCGCCACGGTTTTGGGGTTAAGGCTGGCCTTAAGAGCGGAAAGGTCATTGAAGGGAACCCTAGCAAATCCTTCCAGTAAGGGAGCAAAACCATTTTGGAATTTGGTTTGACCCGTGGCTGTCAATGCTCCTAGGGTGCGGCCGTGAAAGGAATTCTCCATCGTAATAATTTCAAAACGTTGCCCTTGGCCGTAGGCTCGGGCGAATTTGATAGCCGCCTCATTGGCCTCAGCGCCGCTGTTACAGAAAAAAACCTTTCCCGGGAACGATAATCGAATAATCTCTTTTGCTAGTTTAGCTTGCTGGAGATGATAATAGGTGTTGGGAATATGAATCAGTCGTTTGATTTGGTCACGAACCGCTGATTGGACCTTGGGATGACAATGGCCGATTGAATTAACTCCCCATCCGGGGAAAAAATCCAAATATTTTCTTCCATGGATATCGATGAGGTTCATCCCTTTGCCTTTGACAAAGATCAGGGGAAAACGAGTGTAGGTCGATAAAATGTTTTCTTCATACGCCTGAAGAAGTTCGGACTTTTTCATCTTCGGTTTTTATGATTTGTGTTCCTACCCCTTGATCGGTGAAGAATTCGAGAAGTAAGGCATGAGGAATCTTAGCATCAAGGATATGAGTTTTCATGACATCTCCCTGAAGGGCATCCAGGCAGGCCTTCACTTTGGGGATCATTCCTGACTGAATAATGTTATCTTGGATCAAGGTTTCAATTTTTTCATCCGTTAAAGTAGAAATCAACGATTGCGGATCATTGGTATTTCTCAGGACGCCGAGAACATTAGTTAAAAGAACAAGTTTTTCAGCCCGGAGAGCCACGGCTATGGCCGAGGCGACTTCATCAGCGTTGACATTATGAGGCTGCTTTTTCGCGTTGACTCCCATTGGAGAGATAACGATGATGCTCTCCTTTTTTAATTGTTCCTCTAGGATTTTTGTATCAATGGAGTTAATCGTTCCCACAAAACCCAGGTCGCGGCTCGCTTTCTTTTTCTCAACGAAGATAATCTTATCTTCGCCTTTCAGGCCAACGACCTCTCCTTTGAATTCCGCAATTTCCTGCACTATTCTTTCATTTAATTTATTTAACTCTTCTTTGACGATCTGCAAAGTCGGTTCATCAGTAACCCTTAAACCATCATGAAATTCCGATTTGAATCCGGATTCTTTGAGTCGATGGCTAATGGAAGACCCCCCTCCATGAACAAGGATAATGCGAATCCCCACAAGATTGAGAAAGACGATGTCTTTAAGGACACGTTTGCGAATGCTGGCATCTTCAAGAATACTGCCCCCATATTTAATGACAATGATTTTCTTGCGAAAGGCATGGATGTAAGGAATAGCCTCAACAAGGACGCTGGCTTTTTTAATAAATTCTTCCATAAAGAATCGGGTTAATGATATTCCCCGTTAATAGTAATATATTCTTTGGATAGATCGCAGGTGTAAATCCTGGCCTGATGAGATCCCCGATGGAGATTGACCGTGATATAAATGTGGCGATTTTTAAAAGAGCTGAATTTGATCTTCAATTGTTTTTCGCTGACTTTAAGACCTAAGGATCCCACCGCTGCTGCCACTCGTCCCCAATTGGGATTACTTCCATAGGCTGCGGTTTTAACCAGATTCGAATTGCCGATTTTCAATCCAACCATTTTGGCTTGTCGAATGCTTTGGGCTCCTTCAACAAGGATTTCAATAAATTTCGTGGCTCCTTCCCCGTCCCTAACGATCTTTTTAGCTAAATCCAAACACAAGTGATTTAAGGTTTCTTGAAAGATATGAAAGTCGCTTCCTTTAGCATTGATGATTTTATTTTGAGCTTGGCCATTAGCCATGGCAATGACCATATCATTCGTACTCATACAGCCATCAACGGTAATACAATTGAAAGATAAATTAACGGAATTTTTTAGCGCGAGCTTTAACATCTTGGCCTTGATAGCACAATCAGTAGTAATAAAGGCCAGCATCGTGGCCATATGAGGCTCAACCATCCCGGCTCCTTTAGCACAAGCTCCGATGGTAATCTTTTTACCATTTAAATTAAATCGGACAGCGCATTCCTTTTGGGATTTATCCGTCGTTAAGATGGCTTGAGCCGCCCGATGGCCTTTATTTCGGTCGAGACCTTCCGTGAGAGCGGGAATGGCCTTGGCGATCATCTCAAAGGGGAGAGGTCTCCCAATAATTCCGGTTGAAGACACAAGGACATCACCTACAGGTATGCCAAGATATTGAGCGGTTAATTCAGCGGTACGTTTCGCATAAACTAACCCAAAATGCCCGGTAAAACAATTGGCATTGCCGCTATTAATCAGTATCGCTTGAGCTCTATGATTACGAAGATGTCTTTGGGTGATGATAAGGGGAGCGGCTTTGATAGTGTTCCGTGTAATATGCCGGGCGCCATCGGTTGGTCTTTCTCTTATGTTTAATGGTATGAAATTTTTATCATAATAATAACTCATGAGGGTATCATATTTTACCCGTATATTGTCGCATAAATTATTAAAATTAATAAATTCTCTTTTCGCGTCTAAGAATATTTTTTCTTTAAAGCCTTTTTTAAGTTTAACACTAATTTTATTTAACGGCAAATCCCAAAAAGAAATAATTTTAGATTTTAAATTCATGCCAATAGTAATACCCTTATCTATATAAAATTATCTATTTTTGCCACCAATTTTGTTTGCCATATTGTTTTAATAATTTATTATAGATACCAATTATTTGATTCATATTAATAAAAATTGGAGGTTTTTAATTTCTTACTTTATTGTTTTTAGTATTAATACCCTATCCATTTTAATCCTATGATTCCCATTTTGTACTGCACACTTATTCCTAGGTAGAATATCATCTATGGTATTAATTTGTTCAAATCCTATGTCCTGATATAATTCTCCGATATCTTTTGCGGTATTTATCGTTTCTTTAGAAGTATGAACATCCCCTAAGACAAAAAGAATATGGCTATCTGGTTTCATAACTTTATGTATGTTTTTTCCTACTTTTTTCATTTCTTCCAAATATGTGTCTCTTTGTTGGATTAGCTTATCTTTCATCTCTTCTTGTTTCTCTTTATCATAATCTAAAATAGCTAGTCTTAATTTATTTGAACTAACGTAATCTAATGTATGATAATAAGGGGGGCTTGAAACAATAACATCAACGCTGTCTTTTCTAAGAGGCATTTTTCTAGCATCGCATTCATAAATTCTAGAATTTGTCTTTAAAGGAAACTTATTCATATACATCCTTTTTACTTTTGCAGCCATTCTTGGTATTACCGCACGATATTCTGGTATGTCTTTATCTACCCTAAACTTAGGATTATCTGGTTTTCTCGGGGTCATAGGAATTATACAACCTGTCCAAACAGATAGATATCCTGGGCGATTACCATGTAAAATGCCCATTAGACATCCCAATAAAAAAGTTCTATTTTCTTTAATTAAGATATCTTTTAGAACTAAAATTTCTTTTAGAGTTTCCTCATGAAAATATTGTTTGATATAAGGATCAACTTTTGATAGATCTATTTCAGAAGTATCTAACTTAACATTTCTCAAAAAATCTAAATGTTCTTCTATCCTTTTTCTATCAAACTTTGCTTTTGCTATCAATACAGCATATGGGTTCAAATCTATACCTATACCCTGTCTTTTCATTAAATCTGCTTCTAA
>CAYJUK010000131.1:0-6648 GCA_964373335.1 uncultured Planctomycetales bacterium
CGTATTTAATCTCATATTCCACCTGCCGGATCACATTACGCGGAAAATCTTTCAATTGACCATCAAAAGGAGCCACCAGATCATAGCTGATTTCAGGTCTTTTCAGGAGCTCCGCGAGGGTTGTCGGCTGACGAATAGGGGAGCTGTTGATTTTCTTGAGCTGTGTATCCAAGGCCGTCCCGGGAGAAATCCGTGTCGCGCGTAAATGTTTAATCTCTTGATCAATCAATTCGTATTTTCTCTGGATTCGCGCAAACTCGGCAGCACTCATCAGACCAAAGTCATGACTATATTTTGCCAAACGCCGATCGGCATTGTCTTCTCTAATGATAAGCCGGTATTCGACTCTCGAAGTAAACATCCGATATGGCTCATCGGTTCCTTTGGTCGTTAAGTCATCGATCAAGACACCGATATAAGATTCGTGCCGCTTAAAAATAAAGGGTTCCCTATTCTTAACCTTTAAAGCCGCATTGATGCCTGCCGCGAGACCTTGCGCGGCAGCCTCCTCATAGCCGGTTGTGCCGTTAATTTGTCCAGCGTGAAAAAGTCCTTTGACTTTCTTTGTCTCTAGATATGGAGTCAGTTCGGTTGGAGGAACCACCCCGTGCTCAATTGAGTAACCCGGGCGGATCAGCCTGGCCTTCTGAAGACCTTTAATCGAATGCACCATCTCCTCCTGGACATCAAGAGGAAGTCCGGTTGATATCCCGTTGGGATAATATTCATCAGTGTCTAATCCCTCCGGCTCCAAGAAAACCTGATGTCGGTTTTTATCGGAAAATTTCTTGATCTTGTCTTCGATGGAGGGACAGTAACGGACCCCGGTCGCCTTGATTTGGCCGGAGTACATCGGCGATTTATCAAAATTGCCGCGGATAATCTCATGGGTTTGTTCATTGGTCCAGGTGAGATAACAAGGGAGTAATCTTTGATCTTCGGGAATCAAGGGTGTGCGGAAAGAAAACGGAACTGGGGGGTCATCCGAATGCTGGATCTCCAGTTCAGAGAAATCAATCGTCCGGCCGTCGAGACGCGGGGGAGTCCCGGTTTTAAAATACAGGATCTCAAATCCGAGGTCGAGCAGGTTATCAGCTAGGCGGGTGGAATTTGGCTCACCCACACGGCCGCCTGCCGTGATCGTTTTGCCGACATGAATCCGGCCGTTTAAAAAAGTTCCCGTAGTGATGACAACCGCCTGGGTCGCAATCTTCAGGCCGGATTCCATCGTAATCCCGACAACCTCATTTCCTTTGAGCAGGATCTCAGCGACTTTATCGGAGAGGACATCAAGGTTTTCCTGATTGAGGACAACCTTCCGCATATACATCTTATATTGCTTGCGGTCCGACTGGCAGCGGGAGGAACGAACCGCCTGTCCTTTGGAGGCGTTCAATTGGCGGAATTGGATCCCCGTGCGGTCCGCCGCAAGTCCCATTTCCCCGCCGATGGCATCGATCTCTTTAACAAGCTGGCCCTTTCCCACGCCGCCGATCGCCGGATTGCAACTCATCTGGCCGATCGTCTCGATTGAAAAGGTGACCATCAGAGTCTTACAGCCCATGCGGCTGGCGGCTAAAGCGGCTTCGATCCCCGCATGACCCCCGCCAATCACAATGACATCATAAGCCTGACAGCTCATAACCTTATCACAATCAATTTCAATGAATTTCCTTTTAAATTTTTCTCAGAGATGAAGGATATACTTGTTCTTAATGAAAACTTCGTATAAAATAACGAAGTTTTCATTAAACAAGCATTTTCTTAATACGAAATTTTGATTAATAAGTGGAATAGATTAACCCGAAACCTCCTCCTTGTCAACCCTGATGCTAAGGTTGAAACCACAAACATTGAGCTTACTTCGCTGGACTGCAGGAATCGCGGATGATGAGTTCGGGGACGAGGAGGACTTTACTGATTACATTTTTCTTTCCGGTGACCTGAGCATTGAGATGGCGGACGGCATTTTCCGCCATCTGAAAAAGAGGCTGACGGATAGTGGTCAGTCCAATGGGGCCGTAAAGGCCGGCGGGATTGTCATCGTAACCGATGACCGAGATGTCTTGGGGCACTTTAAGTCCCTTTTCCATAATCACGGCAATCGCCTCCAATGCCATATCGTCACTGGCCGCAAAAATTGCCGAGGGTTTTATTGAAAGAGATAAAAACTTTTCCGTGGCCAGACGCGCACATCGGCGGGAATAATCCCCTTCAAAAACATATTCCTCCGGCAGCGGGACTTTTTTTTCCTGTAAAGCCTTTTTGAATCCCTCTAATCGTTGGGCCCCGCACTGGGTTTTCAGATTCCCGGAGATAGTGGCAATTCGCTTATGACCTAAATTGAACAAATATTCCGCGGCCAGGAAACCTCCCCTGATATTATCAATAGCAATGTAATTAACATCCAAATCCTCAACAATATTATTAATGATAATGCAGGGAACATTCACCTCAATAGCCGCTTCAACCTGTTTGCGATTTTCAATAATGTCCGCGAAGATGACCCCACCCACATTCTGAGTATTCAAAGGATTAAAGCCATTCGTGATATGAAAAATCAAATCCAGTCGCAGGGTCTCACAGGCATGCCCCACCCCGCGGATCAATTCTACCGCGTAAAAGGAATAAAAAATGCCAGGGTAGCCTGGCATCACTAACCCGACAGAATTATTCATTCCTCGGGCGAGGCGCTGCGCACTGACATTGGGATTGTATTTATAATAGGCAACGGCCTCCTCAACCTTCCGCCGATTCTCACCACTGACGGTGTTGATATTATTGGTAACTCGGGAAACTGTGGTAATCGATACCCCGGCCCGTTTCGCAACATCTTCAATGCTGATTTTCTTTTTGCTCATATGATTTTGGGGAACCGAGAATTATTCGACCACGAACCTAAGTCCGTAGTCCTTGGGTTCATGGAAGGGAGAGACGTCCTAAGATGGCATTATTAACTAAAGAGCATACCTCACGATATCCCCAACCCTGATTTTCCCTTTCTGCTGTTTGATATCGGCAGCCGAGATATCCGGCCGGGTCTGGATCACTTCAACATCCGCAACAAATTTATTGCCGCGATAAATCTTAAAGACATCCTGCAATTGGATGCCATCCTTGGCTCCTAAATTGATGATGGCAAAATTATATTCGTCATTAATACTCACCACGCTGCCCTGCATATCTAACTTGGAAGGTTCCGGAGCAACCGGGACTTCCTCTTCGGATTCATCTTCTTGATCCTTCACTGAAATTTTTGACATCGATGGATCCAGGGTGGCTCCTTTGGCATGAACGATAATCGGCGGCAGTTCCACTTCTTGGGCAGCTTCCGTCACTCCCCGGTCCTCAAAACTCTTGTTAATACTTTCCTTGATGCCCCACAACTCATCAACCCGTCTTTGAATGACATGCTCTGTTTCCGCCAGCTTATTTTTCACCTCATCCTTCTCCTTCATGATCTTCAAGACCCGCTTCTCCAAGGCCAGTTTCACCTCGCTTAATTTCTTGATATTGTGACGAAGATCATCATTATCTTGATTCACCTTACTAACGCGATCCGTTAAAAACTTGTTTTCATTTTTGGCCCGGGCAAATTCCAGAGAAAGCGTATCAACCAAATCCATATTGTATTTGATCTGCCGCTCAACGACCTCGTGCTCATCTTTCAATTCATTTAAGGCCAATTCTAAATCTGAATTGGCCTTCTTCAACTCAACAATCTCTCCGGAGCTGGCTGACAACTCTTCCTTATATTTTCTCAAATGGACTTCTAAAGCCGCTTTTTCTTTCAGGACAGCCGCCCAAACACGCTCATTATCAGATTTTTGGGCCAGATTTTCCAGATCGATACGAGGATCAACGGATGGGATCGCGGGGAGATCAGCGAGAGGTTGCGGAGCTTCTTGCTGCCCTTGAGAATCCTGAGCAGTTTGAAAAGACATTGAAGAAAGATTCCGCAATTTAGCGATTAGGTCATCACGTTCTTTCTTTAGAGTCTCAACTTGTGTCTTCCAATTCTCTCGGTCTGAGGTCAGTTGCTGAATTTCCTTACGGTCACTGTCTCGCTCTTTGTGGAAGGTATCACGTTCCTGCTTCAAGCGTACAGTATCCTCATTGAGTTTTTGGATTTGCTGTTGAAGATTGGGGATTTCCTTTTCTAACTTCTCTTTCACTTGCTGGGTCGAAGTTAAATTCTCTTCTAACGATTTCTTTTCAATAAAATATTTCTTTTCATTCCCCTGATACTCAACGACTTGTTTTTCTAGGTTAAGTTTAGCCTTCTCTACCTTGTTTTTCTCAAAAAAAGTAAAAAAGGCAACACCTAAGCATAGAAACAATAAGGCCACCAAAATGGCGATACTTAATTGTGCTGCCCTCGACATAGTTTTTTTTATTATTATAGATTATTTAATAAATAAAAGTAAAACAACTATATCAAAGGTTTAAAATCAACACAAGGAAAAACTGGATATTTTTTACGATATTAGGAGGATGACACGAAGTCAGGAAGGAATTTATTCGAATTGGATTGCGTCCAAATAGAAGACACAGTTATCTTTATTAACATCGACATTTGAGACCCAGGCAAAGCCTCCGCTGATATATGTAAGGTCTTTCCCCCGCAGATCGATGTTATACTGCCGCCATTCATTGCTTAAAAGCACCGGGCCAATGATCGCCATATCAGAATCAGGATAATCTTGATTAATGCCTACACCCCCCACCTTAAATTCCTCAATGCGCTCGCCCCCTTTTTCTCCCTTAGCCCAGAACGATAATTGCTCAGCTCCGGTGAGAACATAGCCTCCCTTTTTACTCCCCCAGTTATCGGGTGGATTCAGCCAGTAGATCCCAGCCCATTTGCGACCTTTCTTCGAGCATTCAATATCATATTCGATCTTCGCGCAAGTTTTTCCTTCATAACAATCCTGCGTCCAGGCATCATTAAGCTTAAGACACTCTCCATTAGGCATGAAACCCGAAGGGGTGAATCGGTTACGCGAACCTTTATCTTGATAGACAAAAAATGGGTTAAAAATCTTATCCTCGGAAGGGCCTCGAGAGACGTATGCAGCTGATACGGTAGTCTCTTCGATTTGAGGAGATTTTTGAGGTTCCGCAGAAGATTTCTTTTGAGCAGATTTCCCACAACTGTTAAAAATCATCAGCAGAGCAGCTAAACTAACCGTCAATCCAATAGTTATTTTTTTCATCGCTAAACTTCCCTTACCCCAGGTGTCGGGATTTACCCCGTAGGAATGGGGTTATTCAACTTAATCAAAGCCCCGTTCTTCCATCTTTCAAAGAACAGGGCTTATACCACTTATTAATCGAAATTTCGTATTAAGAAAATGCCTGTTTACCCCAATTCAGCATCCGGGTGCTGAATTGGGGTTTAATGAAAACTTCGCTTCTTTGTACGAAGTTCTCATTAAGAACGAGTATAAGTTCAAAATCCCATCTTTTCTACCTGATCATTAACTGGCTCCCAATTCCTGTAATTTCTGCTGGGCAGCATCGGCGGGTTTCCAGAACCATCCTTGAGGATCCCAGCACTGGGCATAGGAAAACTCATCAACGAGTTTTTTAAAAGTCTTCTTCGCCTTACCAGTCTCACCTGCGTTTCGATAGGCCTCTCCTTGAATAAAAAGACAGGTTCCAACATCATTAAGCGCCCAATAAGAGAAAATTCTATCTTTAGATTCCCAAGGATATTCGGTTAAAGAACCTTGCATTTCCCTAGCCTTGTCTTCAAACAGTTCAAGGCATTTATTGACATAGGCTTCAACGGATTTAATATCTTTACTCGCCAAAGCCTCCCAGGCTCTTTTTGTCAGGGTTTCTGAAGTATAATCACCAAAATCAAGTTGAGAGCCGGATTCAATCATCGCTAATTTCTCTTGTGCAGTCTCGGCCGGCTTCCAAAACCATCCCTTCGGATCCCAGCACTGGCCGTAGCTAAATTCTTCAATGAGCGTCTTATAGGCTTCTTTAGCTTGCTTTTCCAACCCACTCTTCCGATAGGCCTCTCCTTGAATAAACAAACTTGTGGCAATGTCATTCAATGCCCAATATTTAAAGATCTCCTGACTAATCCCAGTCGGATAATCGGTCAGGCTGGCCTGCATCTTTTTGGCCTGATCCCCATACAATTCAATATTTTTGTTGGTATACGCTAAAACAGCATCCAGATCATTTTTCTCCAGGGCCTCCCAAGCCTTACGACTTAGGGTTTCTGATCGGAAGTCCCCGAAGTTATACTCGGCTGAGACCTGCGGGACCAGGCTCAGGGTTGAACCGGTAAAAAACAGTAATAGAATCATCCAGTTTTTCATTTCAGCTTCTCCTTATTTGATTTTTGAAAAAATTTTGATTGATTGATATTGACTCGCGGTTTTCATTTCAGAATTCTAAAACTTTAAGGAAGCGCCTTTGGCGTAATTAAGATAATCTCACCGCTCAATTGACACAAATAAAGTGTAATATATTTTTGCCCAAATGTCCACTTGACCACTTATTCTGACCACGCATTCCCATTATTCATAAAAATTCATATATAGAAAATGCAGGCATAACACCCCAACTCCTAATTAAAAATTAATCCTCTTCTCGTAAGCTCAACGAGTGAAGTTTTTAACCCCGTGG
>CAYJUK010000132.1:0-6474 GCA_964373335.1 uncultured Planctomycetales bacterium
TATTGGGATGTGTCCAGATTTTTAAAATCGTTACAAATCCTGTTTTGGGATGTGTCCCGATTTTTTGTGTCCCGATTTTTTATTGCAAATTCACCAGGACCGTAACCAACCCGGTTTCCTCACCTTTGGGTCCGCCTTTAAAACCTTGCAGGGACTTGCCGATAATCGCGCCGAAGGATTTTTCGCGGTCGGTGGCCTTCATGGCATGGCCGGGGATTGATGAGGTCGTTAAAAGATCCCCGGGTTCAATGGCCCCGTTTTCGATAGAGACCTTGCATAATACCCGTCCGGCCAGGGCAACCGGCGGTTTAGTGCCTTGCTTAAAACTACCTGGAGCTGGAGCAATCTTCAACTCGCTTCCTTCGAACAATATGGCTGGCGCCCCGGAAACAATCCCGGCGGCATTTTTATCATAAGGATGACTGCTTTTTTTTAATTGGTTTACACGGGTATCATCGATGACAACAACATCGCCAGGTTCCACAGTATCGGTGCTATCAAAAAGTTCAGCGATATCAAAGCCAAGTAGATTGAATCCTGGAATATATTTTACAATTGACCCCCCCATCATAGGGGACAATACTGCTCTTATACCTCCGTTAACATCTAGTTTGGCTCCCGGCGAAGTTGTGCCTATTCCGACATTTCCGGAATAGATGATAAAGGCATCCGGGGTGTTAATGGGTACTGCAATTGCAACGGGACTTTGTCCCCAGATAAAAGTCCTATGCGCAAGGGAACCGAGCCGCATGTTACGTCCACCGGCCCAGGAATAGTCGCCAGCGGCAGCATTCCCCTCTCCACCGGATACTATAGCAGCATATCCGATTGCATTATTAGCATTTCCCCCTGACACAGTCGCATAATTACCACCGGAGGCTGAATTGTTGTTGCCTCCGGAGACGGTGCCCCACCTTCCACTAGCGATGTTACCCGCGCCCCCAGAAACGGTGCTAGAATCGCCAGTGGCCTGGTTCCCTAGACCACCAGAAACAGTAGAATAAAGATTTGAGGTAGTGTTCGTCCATCCACCAGATATGACAGAAAAAGTTCCGTTAGCAGTATTTAAACCACCTCCGGATACCACAGCATTTGTTCCACTAGCGGTATTAATATTCCCAAGACCGCCACCTCCGGCAACTGTTGCTGCTGTTCCCGAGGCGATATTGCCCTGTCCTCCGCCAATAAACGAAAGACTTCCTGAAGCCGTATTCTGAGATCCTCCACCAATCGTTGAATAGATTGCGTTTGCGGTATTTTGGTATCCTCCGCCAATAAACGCATAATCTCCAAAAGTCGTATTATTATTCTGTCCTCCACCAATCGTTGCATAAAGAGAGTTAGCCAGATTGGTTTCGCCGCCAGTTACCGTTGCATAGATAGCACCCGCGGAATTAGCCCGGCCACCTCCGACAAAGGCGTAATCATTGGAAGTTCTGTTGCCAGTACCGCCAACGATGGTCGTGTACAATCCATTTGTGATATTATTAACTCCACCGAGAATGCTGGAGGCTAATCCCATGGCCTGGTTGGCGCTTCCTCCTCCTACAGTGGAAACACCCCCAACAGCTTTATTCCCGGCGGCGGCAAGGGTATTGCCTCCGCCTGCAACCGTAGACCAATCTCCCAATGCTTGATTTTGATTACCGCCGCCGACGGTAGCATGTATTCCTTGAGCCAAATTTTCCCGTCCGCCGGAGACCGTGGAATAATTCCCTATGGCCTGGTTGCCTATATCCCCGGGATTACCTCCGGAGCCAAAATCTGAACCACCCCCTCCAATGGTTGAAGCATACCCTGTGGCGCGATGATTATAACCACCACCGATGAAGGAATATGCACCGGTCGCATCACTTAAGTTCCCTCCACCTACGGTGGTATAATCGGCAGTGGCTTTTACTAATGCCCCTCCACCAACGAAAGAAGATGTTCCAGAAGATCGATTATCATATCCTCCGGCAACAGCAGCATAGGCACTTACAGCCATATTTCTATAGCCGCCTCCGACTGTTGCACCCACAACGGTGGCTTGATTAATGTAGCCGCCACCAACATGTGTGTAATCAGCAGAGGCTAAGTTGCCGTATCCTCCAGTAACCGATGAATAATTTCCGATATAGATATTTCGATAATACAGTCCATCAAACCAGCCTGCCAGAAAAGCAGACTTTGACGGCCAAAAAAGAAACCGGACACCAGATACAGTTTCATATGGTAACCCTAAACCTGACCCAACGGTCCCAGTGGATAAGAGAGTTCCTCTTACCTCGAGATTTGTCTGGGGATTGGTTGTGCCAATCCCTACCCTTATGTTGGGATTAGTGCTGGTCTGAGCAGGAAAGATGAAATTTCCGGCCTGAGCGAATACCCCGGATAAGGGTACCGCTATTCCGGACGCATTGCATTCTACCAGCCCACTGGTCACATTATTGCGAAAGACGGTCCCATTGATACAATCCGCAGGAGCAAGAGGAGCGATTTGATTAAATAATATCTGCTTAAAACTCCCTTTATTCGCTACAACATTAGGGGCAGGGATATAAGTCCCCAAAGTGTATGTCTCCGCCCAAAGGATATGAGGGAAAACGAGTACGATCACAAAGATTATGCTGAGATGGATGTTTTTTGTCATAGATCAATTCCTCCTTAAAAAAAAGACCCCAATTTTGGGGTTTACCCTAAATTTGGGGGTTGGGTGTTTTTTAATTTAGACAGCTTAATCTGTTTTCAGCATCTGAATTAAGTTTATCGCTGTCTTGTTTTAAATTTCATTGGCAGCCCCGTTGTCCTTATCTTCCGGGAACAGTCCCTTTGGACCGGTAGCTTTGCACCCTACCCTTACGAGCAGTTTACCCCGTTAGTTAACATAAAGATGGTCAGTCCCCTTTTATATTAACTATCGTGACGAAGACCATCATTCACGGTCCCGCCTTTTTCAACCCTGGAATCGCACTGCAATCCCAGGGTTCAATGAAGATCCATATTTAAAAGAACGAGTCTTTAATATTCTCAAAGCAGATTGACAGCCGCTTTAGTTGAAGTATAGAATGCTTTCCTTAAATATGCAAGGTCTCGGCCCTTTCTTGGGAAAACGCTTTCCTTTTCCCCGGATTCCCCGGATTCCTTAGATTAGTCATTGACAAGGATGAGGGGGCATGTTATATTTTGCCTAACTTTCGACCCTTTAAGTCCGTTCCCGTGAGGCCGGCAAGGAAAAAATAGTGAACAGCGACAACAGTACTAACAAATGGGAACCCGCTTTCGAACAGGAGGCGGGGTTTTTTATTTTTCGAAAAAATCGGACAAAATCGGAATCGGAATCGGAATCGAATAATCGGAATCGGGACACATCCTGATTTGGGATGTGTCCCGATTCCGTGTCCCGATTCCGATTCCGATTTTGTCCAGAGGATCACCATGCAGGCGGTTTCTAAAATCATGGATCAAGAAAATATCCACCGCGCCTTAAGACGCATTGCTCATGAGATTTTGGAGAAGAATAAGGGGACCGAAGATCTGTGCCTTGTCGGAATCCGCACGCGCGGGGCTTTTTTAGCCGAGAGGATCAATCAATTTATTGAGGAGATTGAGGGGCATCGGGTTCCGGCCGGTATTCTGGATATTACGTTGTATCGCGATGATCCGACTTCGGTCTCAAGTCATCCGGTGGTTCGGGAGACATTGATCCAATTCGATATTACCAATAAAAAGGTTATTCTGGTGGACGACGTACTTTATACCGGACGGACGGTGCGGGCGGCGCTGGACGCCTTGATCGACTTAGGCCGGCCGGGCAAGATTCAACTGGCAGTCCTGGTGGACCGCGGGCATCGGGAGCTTCCGGTCCGCGCCGATTTTGTCGGGAAGAATATCCCCACCTCCAATGAACAGAATGTCCAGGTTCTCCTGAAGGAGAACGATCATGTTGAGGATCAGGTGTTGATTGAGAACAGAATCTGATATCTTAAGAGAGGAAAAAAGGGCAATGGAATGGACGAGGAAAGATCTTTTGGATCTTGAGGATCTCAGCCGCGAAGAGATTGATCTGGTCCTTCAGACCGCGAAATCTTTTAAAGGAATCTCTCAGCGGGAGGTCAAAAAAGTCCCGGCCCTGCGGGGGAAAACCGTGGTCATGCTCTTTTTTGAGCCCTCAACGCGCACACGCACCTCATTCGAGCTGGCGGCCAAGCGTCTTTCCGCCGATACGATTAATATTTCTGTGAACGTCAGTTCGGTCTCTAAAGGCGAATCGATTTTGGATACGGCACGCAATATTGAGGCCATGCATGTGGACATGATCGTGGTGAGGCATCCTGTCCCGGGAGTCCCCAAGGTCTTGGCTGATCAGTTGAAGTCCTCAGTCATTAATGCCGGCGACGGGTGCCACGCTCATCCTACCCAGGCGTTACTGGATATTTTTACGATTAAAGAAAAGCTGGGAAGGATTGACGGCCTGAAGGTCGGGATCATTGGAGATATTGCTCACTCCCGGGTGGCGCGGTCGAATATCTGGGGCTTGTCCAAATTGGGGGCGCAGGTGACCGTCTGCGGACCCTCGACCTTGATGCCGGTTGGTATTGAAAAAACAGGGGTTAAGGTGACCTATCGTCTCGAGGATGTCCTTAAAGACTGTGATGTCTTAATGGCGCTGCGCCTGCAGATAGAGCGCCAAAAGGAAAGGTTTTTGCCTTCGATTCGTGAATATGCCCGGATGTTTTGTATTACCCAGGAGAAACTGAAATCAGCAAAAGATGATGTGCTGATCATGCATCCCGGGCCGACGAATCGGGGGATTGAACTTTCCGCGGAGGTGGCGGATGGGATCTCCTCGGTCATTCTAGAACAGGTCACCAATGGGGTGGCGATGCGGATGGCGTTGTTATATCTCCTCCTGGGGGCGAAGCCCGAGGAGAAGGAGAGTTGAGAGAATCGGGAGAGAATCGGGACAAGAATCGGGACACATCCCAAAACAGGATGTGTCCCGATTCTTGTCCATTCTTGTCCGGGAAATTTTGATATTGTTTCGGATTTCGGATTGCGTGCTTCAGGATGAATCGATGAAAGGCTTTCGCGATGTCTATGTCACTTTTGATTAAAAATGCCGTGATCATTAATACTGAGAAGATCGCGGTCAAGCCTCAGGATATCTTGATTGAGAAGGGGGTGATTACCAAAATTGCTACCACCCTCAAGCGGAACGGATGTCCAATCTTTGATGCCAAGGGACGGTTTGTTTTACCCGGTCTGGTTGACATCCACGTTCATCTGCGGGAACCTGGGCGGGAAGATAAAGAAACGATTGCCACCGGCTCCCAGGCCGCGGCCAGGGGCGGATTTACGACGATTATGTGTATGCCGAATACCCAGCCGGTGATCGATCATGCGATGATTGTGCAGTCTATTATCAAGGAAGCCAGGCGCGTCGGGCTGGTCAATGTGATTCCTCACGGAGCGATAACCCGCGGTCAGCTCGGGGAGGAATTGGCCGACATGTCTGAATTGAAAGATGCCGGCTGTCTGGCCCTGTCTGATGACGGGAAAACAGTTGCCAACAGCCAGCTGATGATGCGGGCCCTGGAATATGCGAAGATGGTCGACATTTTGTTGATAGAACACTGTCAGGATCCTCAGTTGAGCTGCCGGGGAGTGATGAATGAGGGGTTTGTTTCAACCTTATTGGGATTCAAAGGAGATCCGGGGCCGTCGGAAACAGTGATTGTGGGGCGCGATATTGAATTGGCCTATTATCTGAAAACAAAAATCCATCTGGCCCATATGAGCCTGAGGCGTTCTATTGAATTGATCCGCCGGGCCAAAAATGACGGTGTTCAAGTCACCGCAGAGGCCACCCCTCACCACTTCACCTTGACAGATGAGGCCGTGAAATCATTCGATACCAATACCAAGGTCAATCCTTCTTTAAGGACTCAGGACGATGTCGAAGCTGTCAAACAAGGACTTAAGGATGGAACGATTGATTGTATTGTCACGGATCATGCCCCGCATACGTACGAGGATAAAGAGGTGGATTATGAGCAGTCCCCGTTTGGTTTGATCGGATTAGAGACAGCCGTGGGTTTGACGGTGTCCGAATTAGTTGAGAAGGGGGTTTTAACCTGGCCGCAGATGGTGAAGAAGATGTCAACAGCACCGGCGAGGATTGTCGGTCTTAAAAATAAAGGAGAGATCCGCGAAGGATGGGATGCGGATTTGACAATCATCGATCCGGAAAAGGAATGGGTGGTCAGCAAAGAGGAGATCGTTTCTAAATCAAAAAATTCTCCATTTGTCGGAAGGACGTTAAAAGGAGTCGTAGAGGCCACGGTCTATCAAGGGAAGATTGTGTATCAGGCTGATAAGCTCATAGGTGAAAGGTGAAAGGTGGAAGGTCAAAGGTGAAAGGTGAAAGGTGGAAGGTCAAAGGTGAAAGGTGGAAGGTCAAAGGTGAAAGGTGAAAGGTGGAAGGTCAAAGGT
>CAYJUK010000133.1:0-6592 GCA_964373335.1 uncultured Planctomycetales bacterium
ATGGAAAAATCTTGGAGATTATTAAGGCCGATGGTTATATTGAAGATTTCCGGTTACTAAAAAGTAATGCTCAAGGTACTTATAAAATTTATTTAAAGTACGAATCAAAGCTTCCTGTTATTACGGGCTTAAGGCGTGTTTCTAAACCCGGATTGCGTATTTATGTTGATCGAGAGGATGTCCCCCGGGTTTTAAATGGCTTAGGTGTCGCTGTGCTTTCCACCTCAAAGGGAATTATGTGTGATCGGGAAGCGCGTAAACATAAAATTGGTGGAGAAGTTATTTGTACGATATGGTAAAGGTGTCATCTTATGTCTCGCATAGGGAAGATTCCCATTAAAGTTCCCAAGATTGTTAAGTATTCTTTTAATAATGGTGCTGCTTTACTGGAAGGACCTAAAGGAAAACTATCTATGAATCTACCTTTAGGTATTTCAGTTGAGCAAAAGGAAGATCAACTTTTGGTAAAACGATCGAGTCATACCAAACAAAATAAGGCTAATCATGGAACAACCAGAGCTCTTTTGGTCAATATTATTAACGGTATCACGCAAGGCCACAAAAAGGAATTATCTATTCAAGGAGTCGGTTTTAAGGCCCAAATGCAAGGATCAAATCTTGTACTCAACGTTGGACTAAGTCATCCGGTTTCTTATCCTATTCCTCAAGAAGTGAAAATTTCTGTTCCTAATCCTAACTCGATTATCGTGGAAAGTATTGATAAAGCGATGGTTGGCTTGGTGGCCTCTCAAATTCGGGGCGTCAAACCCCCCGAACCTTATAAAGGTAAAGGGATTCGCTATATTGATGAAGTTGTTCGAAGAAAACAAGGGAAATCGGTAACCAAATAATTATGTTAAGTCTAACTAAAAAGCGAGAGATTAAACGAATCGCCAGACATCAACGCATTCGGACAAAAGTCTTTGGAACGAGTGAATGTCCTCGTTTATGTGTGCATAGGAGTTTAAAAAATCTTCAAGCCCAAATCATTGATGACTCTCAAAAGAAAGTTCTTTATGGTAAGTCTACTCTTGCCAAGGATTTTCGAGCTAAACTTCCTTATGGGGGAAATGTGAATGCTGCTACTCTCCTGGGTGAATACGTTGCTCACGAAGTCTTACAGAAAGGCATTAAGAAAGTCTGCTTTGATCGGGGAGGTTATATGTATCAGGGCCGAGTGAAGGCCTTTGCTGATGCTGCGCGAAAAGTTGGCTTACAATTTTAACTGCATAAGGGAGTTCAATGGAAAAAGAAGATAGACTTAATTTCTCCGAGAAAAATCTAGATAAGAAAAAAGTTCGTATTGTTAAAGAACTTGTGAAGCGAGATACGCATGCTGAGGATGAACCTGATAAAGACGATTTGGAAGGAGTAGAAGTCATTAAACTGGCGGTCCCCACTCCTTTAGTGAGTGCTTCCGAATTTGTCGAGAAGGTAGTCGCGATCAAACGAGTTACAAAAGTTACCAAGGGCGGCAAAAAGTTGTCATTCAGCGCTCTAGTAGTGGTGGGAGATGGCAAAGGAAAAGTTGGGTATAATCTCGGGAAGGCTTCAGAGGTTGCTACTGCCATTAAAAAAGCACTCAACAGTTCTAAAAAAAATATGATGACTGTGTCCTTGAGAGGAACAACTATTCCTCATGAAATTATTGGCAAATGCGGGAGTGCCCTTGTTATGTTGAAACCAGCCTCAGAAGGTACGGGTGTTATCGCTGCAGGTCCCGTACGAGCCGTTTGCGATGGGGTGGGGATCCGCAATATTCTGACCAAATGTCATCGATCTAATAATCCGATAAATATTATTAAAGCAACTTTCGATGGGTTGAGTCGATTAAAACGAATGAAAAGACCAGATATAACCCCAGTAAATTCTCAAAATTTACAAGAAGGCAAAACTGAGAAGGAAGTTTAAGAATAAATGCAAATTCAAGATTTAAGATCAGCTTGGGGAACTCGAAAAAGACGCAAACGATTAGGACGCGGTCAAGGATCCGGTCATGGTAAGACTTGCTGCCGAGGTCAAAAGGGGCAAACCTCACGCTCTGGACGAGGTATTCTGCGCGGCTCTGAAGGAGGACAGGTCGCCCTGATTCGACGATTACCCAAAATTGGTTTTAGAAGTCATCGTCCTATTTTCTATCAGATTGTTAAGATCTCTCAGTTGGGTTCTTTTAATGATGGTTCTATGGTAGATGCCCTATTTCTAAAAAAGCAGGGATTGATTCAGAGCCTTTTAAAGCCCTATAAAATTTTAGCTGCAGGAGAAATCAAAAAGAACTTAACAGTCAGGGCTTATAGCTTTTCAAAAAATGCAAAGGAAAAAATATTGCAGGCGGGTGGTCAGGTGGAAATAATTGGAAGATCCGATGTCCTAAAATTTTTAGAAAAAGAATCTCACCTTCAATGATTTCGTCCTTTATTAATTGTTTTAAGATCCCAGAACTCAAGAAGAAGATTCTTTTTACTTTAGCCCTTGTCGCCGTTTATCGCATTGGTTGTTATATACCTACTCCTGGAGTTAATGGTGCTGTATTAGCAGAATACTTTCGTCACATCAATACTTCCGGAGCGGGTACGATCTTTGGCATTATGAATATGTTTTCTGGAGGCGCTATCGAGAAGATGACTGTTTTTGCCCTGGGAATTATGCCTTATATTTCCAGTTCAATTATTATGCAGCTGTTGGTTGCCGTCATCCCGGCATTAGAAAAATTAGCCAAAGAGGGACAGGCTGGTTACCAAAAGATTAACCAATACACTCGTTATGGAACTTTATTATTGTCTGTCATTCAGTCTTACTTTATAGCTTTATGGCTGGAAAACCCTCAGATTTTCCAGGGATATCAGATGGTCAATAGACCAGGTTGGGGATTTCGATTGATTACAGTTTTAACCTTAACAGCAGGAACATTGGTTTTAATGTGGCTGGGAGAGCGAATTCAAGAAAAGGGAATAGGAAATGGAATCTCCCTTATTATTACCGCTGGAATTATCTCAGCTGCGCCTTCAGCGATTCAAACCCTCACCTTGCTTTTGTCAGGGAATTCCTCTGGAGGAAATCAATTGCAGCCTTTGACTTTAGTGATCATGATTGGGTTTTTGTTTACTGTCATTTTGGCTGTTACTTTAATCACTCAAGGCCAAAGAAAAATTCCTGTGCAATATGCTAGACGAGTGGTTGGCCGTAAGGTTTATGGTGGCCAGAGTACTTATATTCCTCTTAAAGTAGATACTTCTGGAGTGATTGCGATTATCTTTGCTCAATCTATTATTCTTTTTCCAGCTACCATTGCGAGTTTTATCCCTTATCCGGCTTTTCAGTCCTTTGCCAGTGTTTTTTCGAGGGGTGGATTGATTTATTATTCAGTTTATGGCCTTTTGATTATTTTCTTCTGTTATTTTTATACTGCGATTATCTTTAATCCTGTTGATGTTGCTGAAAATATGAAAAAACACGGGGGATTTATTCCGGGAGTCAGGCCAGGAACCCAGACTGCAGATTATTTGGATTTTGTTTTAACGAGGATTACCCTTGCTGGAGCTTTATTTATTTGTACGATTGCTATTTTGCCAGACGCGATTATGGCCTCTTTTAAGGTTCCATATTTGGTGGCTTCTTTTTTTGGAGGAACAGGAATTTTAATCACTGTGGGTGTTATGCTTGATACCATGAAACAGATTGAGTCTCATTTGTTGATGCGTCATTACGATGGTTTTATGAAATCAGGACAATTGAAAGGGCGAAGATGAGATTAGTTCTTCTCGGCCCCCCAGGGGCTGGAAAAGGAACATTAGCCAATTTGTTAAGAGATCATTTGAAAATACAGCACATATCGACAGGAGACATTCTAAGGGAAGAAATGAAAAAAGAATCCCCTTTGGGGAAGAAGACCAAGACTATTGTCGATCGAGGGGCGCTTGTTCCGGATGATATCGTAACAAAAATTATAGAGAATAAATTTTCGGAAGATAATCTGATTCATCAAGGTTTTCTTTTAGATGGATTTCCCCGGACGAAATTGCAGGCGGAAGATTTGGATAAAATCCTTAATCCATTGCATAAGCCCCTGGATTGTGCATTGTATCTCGATGCTTCCCGAAAGATCATTATCCAGAGGTTAACCGGACGACGAGTCTGTCGACATTGCGGAGCCGTTTATCATATTCACAATCGTCTACCCAAGATTGAAGGGAAATGCGATGTTTGTAACGGTCATTTATATCAGAGACCAGATGATAATGAAGAGACAATCAAAACGCGCTTAGATGTTTACATTAAGAGTACTGCTCCGATCATTGAATATTATGCCCAGCAGAAAAAGTTATTGAAAGTGGATGGAGATAGAGATTCTGAAAAGGTATTTGAGCAATTCATGAAACGAATTAATGAGACTCAAAGGTCCCATTAAAATCAAAACTCTCGAAGAGCTGAAGATTCTTCGGGAAGGCGGGATGATTTTATCGTTAATCATGCAGCAGTTGAAGAGTTCTTTGAAAGCAGGGATGACAACTCAAGAAGTGGATGCGATAGCTGAAAAATTGATGGCTGAATATAATGTGAAATCAGCCTTCATGGGATATCGAGGATTTCCCGGCTTCATATGTGTCTCTCTCAATGAAGAAGTGGTGCATGGGATCCCAGGACAAAAGGTCATCAATAATGGTGACATTGTCAGTTTAGATGTCGGGATTATCTTTAATAAATATTATTCTGACACGGCCATCACAATTGGGATTGGAAAAGTTGAGCCAAAATTACAAAAGTTATTAGATGTAACACGGGAAGCCCTATTTCGAGGGATTGCAGAGGCAAGAGTGGATAATTATCTTTCTGATATTTCTCATGCTGTGCAGGTATTTGTTGAGTCTCATCATTTTGCGGTTGTTCGTGATTTCGTTGGACATGGCATCGGAATTGATTTGCATGAGGAACCTGAGATCCCCAATTTTGGTTCTCCTCATTGTGGCCCCATTTTAAAAGAGGGAATGGTATTAGCCATTGAGCCCATGGTCAACTTATCATCATGGCAGACGAAGGTTCTGCCAGACGGCTGGACGGTTATCACCAGGGATGGAAAACCCTCTGCTCATTTTGAGCATACTGTGGCCATAACATCTTCCGGACCGGAAATATTAACACAATAAATTAAAATGGCTAAAGAAGATTTAATTGAAGTAGAAGGGATCGTAACTGAGGCATTACCCAATGCTATGTTTCGAGTAGAGTTAGAAAATAAACATAAGGTGCTGGCACATATCTCAGGTAAAATAAGAATGAATTTTATTAGAATACTTCCGGGTGATCGGGTAAAAGTTGAATTGTCTCCTTATGACCTGACCCGGGGAAGAATCACTTATAGGTGTATCTAAAATGAAAGTTAAATCTTCTGTCAAAAGAATTTGTAGTAAATGTAAGATTGTTAGACGAGAACGAATTGTAAGAGTGATTTGCACTAATCCTAAACATAAGCAACGACAAGGGTGAATCCATGCCAAGAATATTAGGGATTGATCTTCCAAGAGAAAAAAGGATTGAAGCGGCACTTCCTTATATTTATGGAATAGGACCAAAGTCTGCCCGAAAAATATTAACCGATGCTAAAATTGATTTCAATCGTCGAGCCAAGGACTTAACGGATGAAGAAGTTGCTAAAATTACATCCGTTATCCAAGGGGATTATGTCGTGGAAGGGGATTTGCGCCGTGAAATCAATCAGAATATCAAACGACTGATGGATATTGGGTCCTATCGAGGCTACCGTCATAAGAAGGGATTACCGGTGCGGGGCCAAAGAACACGAACCAATGCCCGAACCCGAAAAGGAAGAAAATCAGTTATAGGAAGAATTAGAAAGGAAGCTTAGAGGTTCGTATGGTTAAAACCGTAAAAACAAAGAAAAAGTTGTTGAAAGGGGTAACCGCTGGTGTTGTTCATATTCAAGCGACTTTTAACAATACTATAATTACAATCACTGATAGACAAGGGAATGTCATTATTTGGTCTACTCCTGGACTTGTGGGATTCAGTGGTTCCAAAAAATCAACTCCTTTTGCTGCACAGGTAGCCGCAACGGAAGCAGCTAAAAAGGCTAGGGACTTAGGCCTGCAAACTGTTGAAGTTTTGGTGAAAGGTCCTGGTTCAGGAAGAGAATCTGCTATTCGAGCCATTCAGGCGGCGGGTTTAACTGTGACATCTATAAAAGATGTGACACCCTTGCCGCATAATGGTTGCCGCCCTCGTAAAAAGAGAAGGGTTTAAAGGAAGCAATCTTAGGGTATTAGACAAAGGAAAGGAAGATCATCAGTATGGGTAGAGATTTAGAACCATCTTGTCGAAAATGTCGGCGAGAAGGAGAAAAGTTATTCCTAAAAGGGATGCGGTGTTATTCATACAAATGTGCTATTGAACGCCGGAAGTATGCCCCTGGTCAACATGGTTCCAAACGAACCAAATTATCAAACTTTGGAATTCAGCTCAGGGAAAAACAAAAACTTAAAAGAATTTATGGATTACTGGAAAGACAGTTTCATCTTTACTTTGTACATGCGGTGAGAAAGAAGGGGGTTACCGGTACTATTTTGCTTCAAACTTT
>CAYJUK010000134.1:0-6457 GCA_964373335.1 uncultured Planctomycetales bacterium
GCTCAGGAAAGAGAAAAGATTTTCGAGATTTTACAAATGTCGAATACTTTTGGTTTTGCCGCTAAAGGTACTTTCCAGCAATTAGATGAGATTTTTGAGGAATGTTCTGCTGGGGGATGGGATGGAGAACGGGCAAGGCCGATCTCGGGGGAGGTTTTGCAATGCGCAAAAACATTTCTTAAATCATTTCCTCTTGGCATAGAAGCCCCAGAAGTTGGTGCTGAGCCAGATGGGGCGATTACTTTGGAATGGTATCGTTCTCCTAATAGAGTTATTTCAATAAGCATCAATCCCGGAGGCTGGTTATATTATGCCGCTATAATTGGTGCAACTCGAAGGCATGGGATGGATTTTGCTTTGTTTGATCTTTCAGATGATTTGCTTGAGTTGATCTTGGAGGTCACTAGGAAAGTTAGATGAAAGATTCTGTTGCCTCCAACGAGCTTTTGGCCAGATACATTACTTCTTCAAAATGGTTTCGTAAACAAGACCAAACTGTCAAGCAAGACGCTTTTATCCCACCTGAATCCCCTTTGGAATTATCAGTAACACGTCAATTAAATCTTCCCGAGAACGATATTTGGAGTTTCGGGAGAAAAATAGCTACGAGCATATCACGGTACTCTTCATGGAAGGGCAGATGTCGAAACATCGCATGTTTTAGCCCAATCTTTGAGTGTGGTGCCTCAGCCAGTGGCAGATAACCCTAATCACGCAAATATTGTTGGCTGGTCGTCTATTTTGGTTAAAATGTTTGAAGAGTGAGTTTGTAAATAAATATTTGACAAAATAAAAGTTGTACGTTATTATTTGGTCACCAGTTTGGTAGTAAATAAAGGGTTAGAAATTTCGTACCGCAAGGAAAGAATTCGTTCGGCCTTGCGGTTTTATTTTTCTACGGACTTTCAGCAGACACCTTTATTGACTATAGATTAATTAAGGAAGGAGGTAGTAAATTATGTCATTTGGTACAGTCAAGTGGTTCAATAACCAAAAAGGGTACGGCTTTATCTCTCCTGAAAACGGCCGTGATGTCTTTGTGCATCACAGTGCCATTCAGGGTGATGGTTATAAGTCTTTAGAAGAAGGCCAGAAGGTGGAATTTGAAATCATCCAAGGTCCTAAAGGTGAACAAGCCAGCAATGTTGTTAAACTATAACATTGATCCCACATAAGCCTGGTGAAAATCAGGCTTATGTCATTAACCCGTCATCGGTCAACCCCAGAACTGAAATTGAGTTGCAGGGTTAAATCGGCGACGGGTTTTTTATTTGGGTGACAAAATGGAATATCAGGTAATCCAGTTTTCCTCGGTCAATCAGAAATTGATACCGCGTTTCAAAAAATCTGCAATATTTCATTGATAAAATCTTTATCAAACCGTGAACCAGCTCCTAAAATCGGTACGGTTTAGTGTCTCCTTAACTATCTATGGAAGATAAAACTTGTCAATTATTAATCAGGCTTTATGATAAATTACAAAGGTCATTATTTTTTGGAGCAGACATTTTATTATTGGGGATTTTACTTATGGCTCATCCAGCCTTTGGCAATGATGTTGATCCTTACACGTCAGCCCGTCAGAAGATGGTTCATGTGCAGATTGTTGAACGGGGCGTGTCTGACCCCAAGGTGCTTGGGGTGATGAAAGTTGTTCCCCGTCATCTCTTTGTTTCTCCGGAGTCGCGCAAATACGCCTACGAGGATTATCCTTTATCCATTGGATATGATCAGACGATCTCTCAGCCTTATATCGTAGCCTTTATGACCGAGGCGGCCGGTCTAAAGTCCGGTGATAAGGTCCTGGAGATCGGCACCGGTTCCGGTTATCAGGCCGCGGTGTTAGCCGAGCTCGTTCGCGAGGTTTATACGATTGAGATTGTTAAACCTTTAGCCGACTCGGCGCGGGAGAGATTGGCCGCATTGGGATATCAAAACATCTTTGTTAAACACGGGGATGGTTTTGAAGGATGGGAAGAACACGGCCCCTTTGATGCGATTATCGTTACCGCCGCCCCTTTGGACGTCCCCCCGCGATTACTCCAACAACTTAAAGTTGGAGGCCGAATGGTGATCCCGGTAGGAGGAAGTTATCAAGAGCTCGTTTTAATCACAAAGAGGCCTGAGGGGATTGAGAAGAAAACATTAATTCCGGTTCGTTTTGTCCCGATGATCCCGGGGAAGACAATGGAAAAAGATGATAAAGATTGATCCGAAGAAAGCTGCAACTGCAACCCGCTCCGGTGGTGATATCGGTCACACCGAAAATCGCTGGGTGTCCGGATATTGATGGCCATTCCAGCGTTTACCTTCCTGCCGGCCTTCCTTATTGTTTCAAATTGAGCTCATGATCGCAAAATTGCTTCTGCCTATTTATGGCGGGAGTTATGTGGTTTGGTAGGTGTGCGTTGTCTTTTTCCAGGCCGTCCTTCTGATCGCCTATCTTTTCTCCCATTGGGCTACCCAACGCTGGGGGATGATCCGATGGCGGAACACCTGCGTCCCTGGACCGACCAATATTTTACGATTCTCTCGGTGATAAAAACCAATGATCTTTTTCATTCAGTCGAAAGTTTTCATCCCTTCACGTTAGATTTCAGTTTGTAGGGGCACAAAATTTTGTGCCCCTGCAATCTTTCCCTGCCCCCGGCACAGAGATTTTATAATTTGTGCTGATCAGCACAAATTGGGTAAATGCTTTAAAATTGCAGTAAACGCTGCTCGATTTTATCCTATCACTTCATTCCTGTCCCATTAAATCATCAGAAAAATAACCTTCGATTTGCCTCCTGGCCATCCTGCTTTGGGTGAATCCCCGAAGCGGGAATCAATGTGGTCTATTGGTTTTACCGGAATTTATATGTTATATTTAGCTTAGTCCATCTTAAAAATTATTTTTCAGGAAGACAACAGGAAGATAATGCTTAGAAGAGATTTTATTGACCTTTTCTTTACTAAAATCGTTTGTGGTAGTCAACCCCAACCTTCCTTTAAATCATTTGAAGAAGTTGGGTGCGCCCCGCTTCTTCTAAAATTTCATAAAGAAAAGCGGAGGTATCTCGATGTTTGTTCTCTTGGATTGACTGTCTTTAAAGGAACAAACGTCAAGATGATCCTGCCCTTCCTTTTATTCCTTACTTTTTCTTTCAGCAGTCTGATTCCGTTGAGTAAAAGTTATGCCGATTCTTATCCTTCCGGAGTGGTCCCCAATCAAGTGGTGGTTAAAGTCAAACCGGACAAGGAGAATTACTTTACAGAGAGCGCATTGAAGGGCGCGGGGAGCCCTTATATAAAGTTTAAATATCCCGGTTTGTCAGAAATCACCCGAGTCAAAAAAATTCCTAATATCCCTAATAGTTATACAGCAGAAGGTTCATTTGATCCTATAAAAGAAAGTAAAAAATTATCGAAGATGCCGGATGTTCATTATGCTGAAACAGTTCATAGAGTCGTAGCTAATTTTCCCCCGAATGATGATTATTATGTCATGACCGGAAGCCCCTGGGACACCACTCTGGATGCCCTATGGGGATTGAAGAAGATTGAGCTTGAAACCGCTTGGGATATAACCAAGGGAAAGAAACAGGACGGGACTCCAGTCATAATCGCTGTTGTTGATTCGGGAGTGGATTATCAGCATCCGGATTTATCAGCCAATATTCTGGGTGACTGCAGCAATGGGGACGGGCAGGCGGGATGTCCAGTGGGAACCGGGTATGATTTTATTGGAGATAATATCAACGCCCCGGTGGGAGATAATGATCCTATGGATAATCACGGTCATGGCACTCACATGGCCGGGACGATTGCCGCTGTCGGCAATAATCACCTGGGTATTGTCGGCGTTGCCTTTGAGGCCAAGATCATGCCGGTGAAGGCCCTGACGAATGTCAATGGGACCGCAATGGGCACAACTTTGACAGCGGCGCAGGCCATTCGTTATGCTGCGGATCATGGGGCTGATGTGATTAATATTTCCTGGTCAACAACGAGAAATTCCAGATTACTGGAGGAGGCGGTTAATTACGCCGCCACTGAAAAAGGCTGTGTTGTGGTGGCCTCTGCTGGGATTGAGGATGTGAATGTCATTGGGACTTTTCCTGCCGGTCTAAGCAATGTCATCAGCGTCACCGCGACAACACCCAACGATCAGAAACTGGAAAAGGCTAATATTGGGGCCCGGCTCGATGTGGGGGCCCCAGGCGGAGGATCAGGAGAGGATATCAGTGTTGTCAATAATATCCTTTCTCTCTTAGCCAGCAATTCTCATTATTCTACCATTCGGGCCTTTTTCCCATTTTTCCGCCTGGCAGAGCCGGGGACTGTCGGCCCGGAATTATATATTCGCGCAGGAGGGACCTCTTCCGGTGCTGCTCATGTTTCAGGAGTGGCAGCCTTATTATTAGCCAAAGATCCATTGTTAAATTTAGAAGAGATCCGGCAGATTCTAAGGGTATCAGCTGATGATCCCAATCCAGCTACTCCTGGATTCAACACGGGGACCGGTTACGGCCGGGTTAATGCGGCCAAGGCCTTAACGCGATTGAAAAATCTTGATCCCATTTGTTCTGCCCGTATCACCTCTCCCTGGTTTAACAGTATGATCCGCGGAACAGAGGTGCCAGTTTATGGGACTGCCTTTTGTCGGGATGAACGTCAAGTTTACGATCTCGGTTATTCCGAAACACTCTTTGGAGAATATCAATCCAGGGGCTGTGACACTTGTAGGAATCCAGTTGATCATAGTCTTATTAATGTATGGGAAAATACTCCTTTTAACGGGAAATATTATTTAAGACTTGCGCTGCAGCATGAGTTTGGTGATGAGGAAATATTTGAGGATATCGTCGGCCCTATCTTTTTTGACCAGCATATTCAGCCGGGTTGGCCGCATTTTACGGGAGTGATATCAGGAGATGTGCGTACGCTTTCCCCTGCGGCCGTCGGGGATGTGGATAATGTTCAGGGCAGGGAAGTGGTGGTTGCCAATCGAACCGGCGAAATCACGGTCTTTAATGCTGACGGCACAGTTATGTCCAAATGGTCTATCGATGGAACTATCAATTCCGATGTGGCCTTAGGAGATCTGGATGGGGACCCTGCCGGAGATCTTGAGATCGCTTTTACCAAGGCAGAAACCGGTGAGGTATTTGTCTATCATCATAATGGGATTTTGATGACGGGTTGGCCCCGACTCCTTGGAGTCACTGGGAATGTATCTCTGCATAATGCGATCGTGATCGCTGATGTCGATAATACAGGTCATAACGAAATCATAATCCTGCCGACCCTCAAGTCCACTGTTTCTCAGACTGTTGCCAATATGTCAATCTTTAACAGCTTGGGTGAATCTGTTATTTCTAATTCAATTTTGACCCAGACTCCGCAACAGAAAACCCCTCCGGCTGCAAGTCCAGCGGTTGCCGATCTGGATGACGACGGTGATTTGGAGATTGTCTTTGTCAAAAAACATACCCTGGAAGGCGTTGGTTATAATGACTATGTGTATATGTTTAACCACGACGGACAGCCTTTCCCGTCGGATCAGGCAAGATTTCAGTTAGCCCCGGGGAATGAATTTGATCGTCCCCCAGCCATAATTTCTGATCCCTATGGGACTCCTGTGATAGGCAATCTGGATCATAACGGCAGGAAAGAGATCGTTGTAGCCCGGTCATACATGAACCGGGAAAATAAAAGAGACCTTTTTGTCTTTGTCCTTCACTTTAAGGAGGGATCATATACGATCACTCCATTTGAATTATCACCTTCAGCCGAAGATCAGGCGAATGCCGCTTTAAGAGGAAGCGATGGGATCAGCCATCTGTCCCTGGCTGATATGGATAATGATGGAGATCTGGAAATCATCGCCCAGCTGCGCATCTTCAAAGAGATTCGACCGCAGACGCAGGTCCTGGCTGTTTCGCATTCTTATATTAAAGTGCTGGATGTGGCCATCGATGTTGCGAGCAGCCAGGTATCGATTACCGAGAAATGGACTTCACCGCGTCTGGAGGGAGTAATCTCTCCAGCCGTGATTGGAGATGTGGATGGTGACGGACTTCAGGATATTCTGGTTACAGCGAAAGACACCTCAAACCGGAAAAATGTTGATCATCAGAAATTATATGTCATAAAAAATAATAGAGATAACGCAACATTGTTAAACGACTATGGCCCCAAGGAGCTTCCCTTATGGTACGTGAATGTGGCCGGTGATCAACCGTCTTCTATCATCACCGACCTCAACCGCGACAGTAAGGTTGATCTTGTTGCGGTCACTCAGGACGGATTCCTCGGGGTTTTTGGATTAGAGGCGGCCTATGATGCCACCAAGATGGATTGGCCTCAGTTTCAAAATGGAGCCGATCATCAGGGAGAATATACTGAGCTAAGCCCGGATATTGTCTTTATCCGAGGGGACTCTGATCTGAGTGGAAATGTGAATATCACCGAT
>CAYJUK010000135.1:0-6303 GCA_964373335.1 uncultured Planctomycetales bacterium
GTGACCATTGCTTTCGGTATCCGGAATATGCATGATCCTCATCAAGTACTCAAAGAAATGCATCGGGTGCTGAAAAAAGATGGAAGGACGTTGATCCTGGAATTTTCTCTACCCCAAAACATTTTATTAAGAGGTCTGCATTTATTATATTTACGATACATTGTGCCTTGTTCAGGGGGTTTTTTTTCGGGAGACTTTAAGGCTTATAAGTATTTGAATCAAACCATTGAGACCTTTCCTTACGGCCGATCTTTTTGTCAAATGATGGAACATGCAGGATTTCTCAACTCAAAACCCCATCGGCTCCTGGGTGGAATCGCAACCATTTATGTCGGATCAAAATGAAATCAATTCTTAACGAAGAAAAAGTTTATAATTTTACTGAACTTAAAAGATTAATCCCGCAGAAAATAGAACAACTCATCCTGTCAGATCTGCTGAAAACTCATAATGGTATTTATCGCCTCGCTTACAGGGTTCCTTCTGTCGATCTCTTAGCCTGGCTCAATCATCAGTCCTGTTCAACCAAATTCTATTGTTCCAATAGAAATGGAGAACTGGAAACTGCCAGTTTAGGCATGGCTGATTGTTTTCAAGGCTCTTCCTTAATCAACATTACAAAAACCTTTCACTCCATCCATAACAACACCCGGTTAGGAGATGGAGACATACACTATTATGGAGGATTTTGTTTCCATCCTCAAGCCGATGAACATCCCTGGAATATATTTAAAGTTTATCAATTTTTTATGCCTCGATTTGAATTCATACAGACGCACCAGGAAACCTATTTTGCGGTTCACTTCACTAAAAAAAATCGAGGGAAAAGATTTCTCAAAAAAATTTTAGAAGACTTCACCTCTATTCTTTTTCATTACCCAGAATTGCCCAAAACAGTACCTCCTTTATCTCAGAGAAAAGATGTCCCTTCTTCAAAAGAATGGTTAAAACAGGTCCGAAAAATCATTCATAAAATCCGCAAAGGACATTTAGAAAAAGTAGTTCTAGCTAGAAAGTCAGAATTCCTTTTTGAGAGATCACCCAATCCCCTTACCTTGATGCAGCTGTTAAAGGAAGCCGCCTCTCTCAATTGCTTTCACTTTTGTTTTCAACCTCAAAAAGATTACGTCTTTTTGGGGGCTTCCCCGGAACGGCTTTATAAACGAAAGGGGAGAGATATCGAAAGTGAAGCGATCGCTGGTACCCGTCCCCGAGGAGGCACGCCATCGGAAGATCAACAGCTGACCAAAGACTTATTAGATTCCCCGAAGGACTACCGCGAACACCGTTTTGTGGTGGAGGCCATCCGATCCGCTTTTGAAAAGGTCTGCGAATCTTTCTCCTGCCAAGATCAAGCAGAATTATTGCAATTGGAAAGTGGTCAGCATCTGATCACTCGATTCAAAGGAAAACTTAAAAAGAATATCTCCGACCTCGATCTCTTGAAGATCTTATCGCCGACTCCCGCTGTCGCCGGTTCACCGACAGCCAAGGCGCTCAGAGAGATCCAAAAAAGAGAGGCTTTTAATCGGGGCTGGTACGCAGCTCCCGTGGGGTATCTCGCCAAGGATCAAGCCGAATTCATCGTTGCCATTCGCTCCGGCCTGCTTCATAAAAATAAACTTGATCTCTACGCTGGTGCAGGGATTGTTAAAGAATCTGATCCGGAAGAAGAGTGGCAGGAAATCGAGAATAAGATCAGCAGTTTCCTTAAAATCACCCAACAAATATGAATCTCAGCAAATCACCTAATCTGAATCACCTTTGGGCCACCCTCATGATCGAGGAATTGATCCGTAACGAGATTTTTTATTTTTGTCTCACCTCGGGATCCCGTTCAGCACTATTGGCCTGTGCTATAGCTCAACATCCTCAAGCAAAAAAATTGGTCCATTATGATGAACGGGGATTGGCCTTTCATGCCCTAGGATATATGGCTTCCCAAAAACGTCCTGCGGTCATTCTCTGCACGTCCGGGACTGCGGTTGCTAATTTTTTCCCGGCCATCATCGAGGCTAACAAAAAAAAGTTGCCTTTGATAATTCTCACGGCCGACCGTCCGGCGGAATTGCGATCAACCGGAGAGATGCAAACCATTGATCAGGTCGGAATCTTTGGTCATTATGTGCGTTGGCACCTTGACCTCCCGTGCCCGACAATTGAGATTGCCCCGCAATTCATTTTAACGACTATTGATCAGGCTATTCATCGTGCCACCAGTACCACCCCTGGTCCAGTGCATCTCAACTGCATGATGCGTGATCCTTTAACTCCCATTGCTACCGGAGAAAACTTCGCGGAATATCTCAAAGATCTTAAAATCTGGCAAAAATCTTCTCGTCCCTATACCGAATACCTACATTTTGAACAAACCTGTTCCGATGACCATATCGACACCTTAAGTGCTAAGATAAATTCCATTAAACAAGGGGTCATCGTTGTTGGAAAACTCAAATCTTCTGATGAACAAAAATCTGTCATCAAACTCGCTCGAAAACTCGCTTGGCCGATTTTTCCGGATATCTCATCAGGTCTGCGTTTAGGAAACACCCATCGACAGATCATCCACTATTTTGATCAAATCCTCGCTCATCCCGACTTTCCCAAATATTTCCCTTTCGATGGGGTATTACACTTAGGAGGGAGGATCACCTCGAAACGATGGTATCAACTGATGAAAATCCTTAAACCCACCAAATACCTTATGGTTTTAAATCATCCTTTCCGGCATGATCCTTTGCATAACGTCACCACACGGATTCAAATGGACATTACCACCTTCTGCGAGGCAATCCTGGATTCCATCCATGGCCAATCTCATCGGAGGGATTTATCAAAACTGCAAGAGGCCTCTTTGCTTGTCCATCGCATCATCCAAAAATCCCTCGTCAATCCAAAAAATCTTAACGAACCTGCTGTTGCCAGATTAATTTCTGACCAAATTCCAAAGGATAATGGGTTATTCCTTGGCAACAGCATGCCAATTCGTGACATGGATATGTATGCGGTCCCAAATAAAAATCCCGTTATCATGGAAGGCAATAGAGGAGCCAGCGGGATTGATGGAACGATCGCCACGGCCATTGGTTTCTGTGCCGGACTGCGTAAGCCGGTTACCGTTCTTTTAGGCGATTTAGCATTTCTCCATGATCTCAATTCATTATCTATGCATTCCCAGTTAAATAATCCGATTATCTTTGTTGTGATCAATAATAATGGGGCAGGGATTTTTTCATTCCTCCCCATTGCCCAATTTGGAAAACTCTTCGAACCCTATTTCGGGACTCCCCATAATCTTCATTTTGAATTAGCCAGTCAGATGTTCGGTTTACATTACGCTCAACCTCAGACCCCAGAACAATTCATTGCTTCTTATTCCATGGCCTATGTCCGTAAAACATCAACTGTGATTGAAGTGACCACTCATCGTTCCGACAATTTTGAAATCCACCAGCAACTGCAAGCAAACATCATTCAAGCCCTCAACCCTGTACTGAAGTCATAACTCCAACTTCGAATTAGGAATGCTTTTTCGACCCCAATTTGAGATGCAAAATTGGGGTTCGATGGACACTCCTGGATGAAAAACTTCCTCATCGAGCTCACGAGGAGAGGATTATTTTCTAATTTGGGGTTGGGGTCATAAGATGCCCTTGGGAAAATAATCAAAGTGTGTTAAACTACTGCCGTTTTACCTCATTTTTTAAAACCATTTTTAACACAGGATTGCCCGGTATTTATCTTTTAGTATTATAGGGATCACAGCACGACTATCCTGTCAGGTCAATTTCTGTATTTCCTCCCCCTGGGGGGAGGAAAGGTTCACCTCGATCCCCTCCCATCAATAGGGAAGGGAATGACGTATTGGATCATAAATTTGTCTGACAGTGCACTTCTCTTCTATAAAAAGGTTGTGATGACGAATATTAAATGTAAGACATCAATCAAAAACCCTCTAGAGAAAAACAATCCATTGGATCTTGATAAGGAGTTAAATATGAGACGCAAGACTTCCCAAATTATATGGAAAAGATGTGAGAGTTTCTCCGATATCAAATACCACAAGGTTGAAGGGATCGCCAAGATTACCATCAACCGACCTGAGGTGAGAAATGCCTTTCGGCCCGAAACCGTCATGCAGATGTCACAGGCGCTGCAAAATGCCCGCGATGATGAGACCATTGGGGTCATCATCCTCACAGGAGAAGGGAAGGAGGCCTTTTGTTCCGGAGGTGATCAAAGAATTCGAGGAGAAGCCGGGTACAAAGATGCCCGAGGAACCCATCGACTGAATGTCTTAGATTTTCAAAGACAGATGCGAACCTGTCCCAAACCGATTATTGCCATGGTTGCTGGTTATGCCATAGGGGGAGGACATGTTCTTCATTTATTATGTGATCTTACGATAGCCTCTGATAATGCAATCTTTGGACAAACCGGCCCTAAAGTCGGATCTTTTGATGGCGGATACGGAGCCAGCTACATGGCCAGGGTTGTTGGCCAGAAAAAGGCCCGGGAACTATGGTTTCTCTGTCGTCAATATAATGCTCAACAAGCCTTGGAAATGGGTTTAGTCAATACTGTAGTTCCCTATGAACAACTTGAAAGAGAAACGGTTCAATGGTGTCGGGAAATACTCTCTCATTCCCCCTTAGCGATCCGTTGCCTTAAAGCAGCCTTGAACGCCGATTGTGATGGTCAGGCAGGTCTGCAGGAATTAGCCGGTAATGCCACAATGCTTTTTTATATGACCGAAGAAGGTCAAGAGGGAAGGGATGCCTTTCTTGAGAAACGGAATCCCGATTTTACTAAATTTCCTCGAAGACCATAACCCTTATGCTTAGGATTTCTCACAATAAAATCTCCTAACGACAATAACCTTTGACGATTTTCAGCCCTTGAGGAAATGATCAATTCCTCAAGGATAAAATAATCATCATTGAACCCCAATTTTGCAATAGTATCTGATTCTCGTCTAAGTAGCGGAAAAATTTTGTGCAAAAGTTTGCTCGGTGATGCCTCCTCGGAAGAAATTTTTTATATTGCAAAATTGGGGTTGAATAGGACAAGTGAGGATGCCTCTTTCACAAATCCAGATTTGGCTTTTAGCTATTCGTCCCAAAACTTTACCAGCGGCCATAGCTCCCGTTATCATCGGGACAGCGATGGCCTTTGGGGATGGGCTGCATCATTTTCCCTCAGCCGGACTAGCTTTATGTGCGGCTTTACTAATCCAGATTGGGACAAATCTGGCAAATGATTATTTCGATTATATCAAAGGAACAGATACCCCAGAACGTATTGGGCCTGTCCGTGTCACTCAGTCTGGCCTGATCAAGCCAACGATTATCAAACGGGCCTTTTTTTTCGTTTTCTTATCAGCATTAGCGATTACTGTAACTCTACTTCAACGTGCCGGATGGCCTATTTTAGTCATTGGCATATTATCTGTTCTTTCCGGTCTCTTTTACACGGCCGGTCCCCGTCCGTTAGGTTATATGGGACTAGGAGAGATCTTTGTCTTCATCTTCTTTGGACCCGTAGCTGTCACCGGGACCTATTATATTCAATCCTTGGAGATCAACCTCGCTGTCATCTTAGCAGGATTAGCCCCTGGTCTATTATCTTCCGCGATCTTGATTGTCAATAACATCAGAGATATAGAAGGGGATGCCAAGGCGAATAAAAGAACGTTAGCCGTCCGTTTCGGTCGTCGTTTTGCTCAGTTGGAATATATGATCGTTTCTCTTTTGGCTTTTCTGACCCCGGTGATCGTATTTCTCTTAACCGAGGATCATCAAAATATCTTGTATTCGGTTTTTCTCTGCCTCCTATTAACCCCTAGCATTCAGATGATCTGTTGTCATCAAGATGGGGCTTCACTCAATTTAGCGTTAAGTTATACGGCTAAGATTTTGATTATTTACAGTCTTAGCTTTTCCTTAGGATGGATTCTATGAAAATCACCCATTTTGATGTTTATCAATATCATTTGCCTTTAAAAGAATTAATTCACATCCATGATCAGGATCTGAATAAAAGAGAAGGATTCATTATTAAGATTTCTTCTTCCGAGACGGCGGGGTATGGAGAGATTGCTCCTCTCCCGGGATTGAGCAAAGAAAATCTGGAAATGGCACGAAAGCAAATCTTCTCTATACGATCCAAACTTATCAATCAGACCATCCCTCCTCAGATAGTTAAATTAAACGGGGCATTGGAAAGTTGGCTAGGTGTTCATCGACTTTCCGCCTCGGTCCGCTTTGGCATTGAGATGGCCTTGCTCAACCTCCTTGCCGCTTA
>CAYJUK010000136.1:0-6280 GCA_964373335.1 uncultured Planctomycetales bacterium
CGGGATGGTCACTTCAGCTACGGCGGCCTTAAGCTTAGCCTCCCTTTCTTTGGCTTCTTTCTCATGCTTCATCTTCTCAGCAGCAGCCTTAACTGCGCCAATGGCCTTGTTCTGTATCTGCTTCAATCGATCATTAATATCCCCGGCGATCCGTTCATACCATTTTCTGGCGGCCTCTTCCTGAGCCTTCAGCATCTTTTTAGCGTCTAAGGCTTTTTGCCCGCCTTGTTTCATCAAGCCCTTCAAGGATTCAATAATCTGATCTTGCGCCTTCGTAACAAATTCCATAATTCTTTCGGGCGTGAGGAAGGGCGCCGCGGCTCGCGTCTTGTCTTTCTTGATTTCTTCTAATAATCGTTCGGAAAGCCTCAAGGTCGCGTCGTATTCTTTAAGGAGCTGCGCCTTATTGACCGGCCGGCCCGCTTGTTCTTTTTGGTCAGCCGGTTTACCGAGATCTCCTCTGATCTGAGCAAGCAGGATCACCTGCATCAGCTCATCCATGGTGGTGACGTTGAAATCGTTTTTCTGCTTAAAGATGTCATCGATTTCTTGAGCCAAAAGTTTAGGCAGTTCCTCGACCTTCAGTTCATCGGCCCGTTTTTTCGAAGCCGCGTCGGATTGAGCCTGATCGGCTTCGACCTGACGGATGGATCTTAATTGATAGTAAAGTTGAATCAATCCCACAAGCTCTTCACTCTCCATGACCTCCGGGGCATTGAGCTTCTCCTGCAGTTCTTTCAGTTGAGCAAGAAGGTTCTGATGATGGAGATTGATCTGCTGCTCAATACTTGCCGTTGCAACGGCCTGGGCATGGACCTGGGTTATTGTAGGAACGAGCGTTCCAAAACCGATCCAGGTTGCTATAAATATCAAAAAGGCCTTCTTAACGATGGGATTACGCAGACCGTTTTGAATAAATCGAGCGAATCTTTGCAATGCCTCCGCATAGGATTCAAAAGGCAACTTAACGGTAGACCAAAACATCGCAGCCCCAGCCTCCATTCGCCATTGATTATTGCGGATAAAGGAATCAACCGGCTCATAAAAGAAGGTGAAGAGAAAATACACCGGCACATAGAGTTTATCCCATACTTTTTCCAGGACTGCATAAGCATCATCATATACACTCGTGATGAATATCTGGAACGGTCTCAAAACAATGCTCCTGAGTTGATGAAGTGCCTTCCCGCCTGAGAATGCGGCCTGAGCGAGTTTGACCGCCCCTAATCCAATCGAATCAAAGACCTTTGACATAAAGGTAAAGAGAGGCTGAACAGGCTTAAATACGGGCTTCACATATCTGTCCGCTAGACGACTTACGGGGATCTGCCATTCCCCTTCCGATATCATCTCCTCTTCGGTTACCTTTTGTTCTTCCACCGGCTCCACCTGATCTGCATCAATCTCTTTTTGAATCCGCTCGGCCAGCTCGAAGGCCTCGGCGCTAAGCGGCTGATAAGCTGATGGATCGACACTTAAAAGCCGATCGAGCTGTTTGCGCCTTAAATATATTTCAAAGGCGCGACGGGTCTCATCATTGGTTGAGCTCTGAGCCTCTTTGATATTGGCCTTGACCCACAGGACGACCCCTCCCGTTAGCAGGATCAGCACAGACAGCCAGCCAATACTTTTTACTAAGTGCTCACCTGTTTCCTTGCTGGATATAAAAATAAGGATAATGGCTAGTAATATCGGCTTGAGGTTATTTAATTGGATAAACGTTCGGATAATCCAGATAGATTTTTTTGCCAAGAATTTAATATATTCGACAACCTTCTGCAAAGCTTTGATGGCGTGATCAATGGATAGAGCCAATAATTTTTTAATGTTTAACTTATAATGATGCTTAGATTTAACGTTGTTATTCTTAATCGTATTTGGTATTATCATCTGCCCACCGGGTAACACAGAGAGGAGCAAATAAAATGGCTTTAGAAGCAAGCCTCGTCGTCTTGAGCTTAACTGTAATTGGGATGATTCTCTTAGGTGTTGGCTGGTTTCAGCGTCGTCATCACCACGAGTAAGTTCCTTAGCATGTTCCCCATCTGTTACTCTCCATCTTTTTAAGAAATTCCTCCATAACAGAACAGAAACAACCAAATCACCGATTCTCTGAAGAGACAAGCGGACCTCCCCAAGTTTTGCCCTCACCGAGGCCTTCTTGAAGGCCAGGATCCCAAGGATCACGGCAACAGCGATAGCCGCTATTACAACGAGGGCGTTTCCGCTTCTTGCGGCGGTCGAAATACTCTCAGCACCCAAAAGAGAGGAGGTCGATCCGATAACCAGGCCTAATGCCATTAAGATGACCCTAATTTTATCCCCTCGCAATTTCAATGAATTGATATTGCGAAGGATATTCTCTTGATTCACTGCTATTGTAAATTGTGTTGGTATGGCAGAACGAGATGACTTAAAGATATTTATAGAATTCTTCGGCGACAGAGCCAAAATCATATTTGCCTCATTGGTCATTGGTGTTTTTGCTCCATCAACAGCAGGCAAGGTTCCCTGGGCAACTGTCATGGTTGGTATCGTCATGACTATATTATTCTTAACAATCGCAGTTACCTTACCTAAAAGGAGCTCCGGACCCTCATGACCCTCATGCACTTTTACATTGCTGCCGCGATCCTGGCCCTGATTCTCTTTATCTGGGCCGTAAATTTGAGCAAGAAAAGGTAAAGGATTATGGATAACGATTCTCTCCTGTTTACTACCGCCATTCTTATAATCATTATTGACTTCCTGTTCGTCATCTTTTACAAAAGATCTTAATTCAGGTTCATTAATTCCGCTTAGACTTGGTCTCACCAAAGTCATTGACAGCTCAAGGAGGCCAGGCTTACCATTCTTCTTTTTGCCGTTCGCAGCCATGTCAATGACTAGCGCGCTCGGGCCGCGGATCGGCCGGCTAAAGGCCAAAAGCAGTTTCACGAGCAGCTTGAAGGCCGTGAGCCCGAAGAGTTCAAATATTTTCTGCAGGACGACATCCGTTCTGTGATGGAAGCCGAGCGCCGCGCCCAGCTCATGGGCAAATATCCCGGCGAACCCTTCTCCTGCTCTGATAAAGATCGTGACCCTATTGCCCTCGCGATCCGCGTGGCCGCCGGATGGGAAGTCGCCCCGAACAACCTTGACCGTCACATCAAGACCGAGCGCCCGGGCGAATCCGAGTAATCCTTCAATCCGCGCCTGTTCGTCAGCCTTCATCGGCCGCGTCCTTGCCGGAGCTAATTGGGCATGGACAACCGCTTCATCTGCACCATCAGCGCCAAAGTCCTTGATTTCAGTGGGACGGCCGTTCCCATGAAGAATCGGTTGTGCTTCATGTTTTTCATTCCAGGCAAAGCCTCTTAAATTCCGAAAATAACTCCTGACTTGATGAGCCGCCGCATTGAATTGACGGATGAGTGATTTGATTCCAGCCGGGGCCTGTTCACTTCGATCATTGCGCAGGCGATCAACAATTCTTAGATAACCTTCTTCTAATTTACTGATCTTTCTTTTCATCCACTCAGTTCCGCTGGTTTTAAAGATCTTTCTTAATCCCAGGGCAAACCAGACTGCCACGACTCCCCAGATAAGCGCGCTTGCCCAGGCGGGCAGGGAGCCCGCGTTGTCGAGAAGCCCAAGCATTGAGGCCATGCGGTAGGCACTCGTGCCTCGCCCGGTCGCCTCTCGCGCTGCCTCTTGAGCGGATTCTTCGGCGGACTGCTGAGGTGCCTCTCGCGGCGCGTCCTGCGCGGGGTCTTCGACGGATTGCTGCGCCTGCTCGCTGGATGGGCGCTCGGCCGCCCGCGCTTCTTTTATCATCGCTCTTTTGGCTTCCTGAATAGCATTAAGAATTCTTCTTGTCTCTCGATACTCTCTGATCGCTTCTCGAATCGATTGAGTATTTAGCCGCTCACGGGCATGCTCACGCCGGGCATCAACACGGGCCTGCCATCTTTCGATCTCTGCCTGAGGGGCTCCGCTTCTGATTCTATTTTCCAGCACCCGCGGGGTGCGGTTCCATTGCCACAACCAGACCTCAATAAATTCCTCAAGCGTCATACGCTCTTGATTTAGAATTTCTCTTAACCAGGGCGCCACTTCTTGTAAGAAATACGGCAGGCTGATGGCCGCATCAAACTTAAGACTTCCCACCATGAACTCACCGAGTCTTTCTTCCGGCATATTTCGAATCTGCGCAAAGGTATACGTATCACCGGTCATCTCCTCGACAGCTTCAACAATGATCTCTCTTAACTGAGGATAATGCCGGTTAATGAGTCCAAGGACATCTTTGATCGTCCGCTTTTCTACTTGTAAAAAGCCCTTGGCCGGGCCGTTGCCATGCTGTTGATTCGTCAAAAAGAGCGTCTCAATAATGGCCACAAGATGCATGTCATAACCATTCATGGGTGTATCTAATTCGACGCGGCGGCGAATTTCTTGAATCATGCGATCGTAAGAGACAAGCCTGCTTCTCGCGTGACGAGGCAATCTTCTGGCTAATTTATCAAGTAAAGACACGCGGTTGTTGTGAAGGTGTTCTTTAATAATGGCAATGAGTTGATCATAAACCTTAGGACCTGGCACTGTCACGGTGACGACACCCGCGCGTGAGGTTGATGGAGACAGCGGCGGTTGAGTGGTTTGAAGTTCTTGAGATTCCCGTGGTTCTGAGGAAGGCTCGCGTGATTCTTTATCCTCTTCCTTATCTTTATCTTTTGGTCCCAATCCAAAAATTGCTCCAGAAACCAATGCCCCTGTAATCAAAGCAAACTTTCCAATCTTCCCAAAAATATTTCTGAACCTCATGCTGCCGGCCAAAAGGATGACTCCGGCAAGGGCCGAGAGAATGACCAGACTCGCCATAAGAGGCATTCCGCTTGAGGCCTCACTCAGCGCGGCTCCCGCGGCTTCCATCGATCCTCTTAGAACTTCAAGGTCCCTGCCGCCGGATTCTTGTGCCCGGGCCACGGATGGGGCAACAAGTCCGGCGATCAGGGTAATGAGCGCAAGGAGGATTCCTAGCATGTGACTTGTGCGCTCAAATTCTTGTGTCATTGCGGGCGGAACGAAGTGGAGCGAAGCCCTGGCCTGTCTTGGGCCAGGACAGGCAATCTTTTCCACCAGAGATTGCTTAAAGAGTTTCCTGATCACTGTTCTGACGGAAATTGTTGAAAGTGTCACAACAATCACCGCAGCCGCGGCGATCAACACAAGAGGCAGAGAAATTTTACTGAAGATCCCGGAGATATTCCGTCGTGTAACACGGGATGCAGTGCTCTTGAAGGGCCCGGGCAAGGACGACGCGAACCGTGTCATAGTCTTCTTTATTCTCCAGCTCAATCCACGTGCCGCGGATACCATTTCGGACATAGATCGTCTTGTTGTAATTGAAGAGGAAGAGCTTGACCTTGCCGGTGTCGGGGTCTCTTCCTGAGGCAAAGACGCAGTTGCATCGGGGGACCTCAACAAGGTACTGGAAGGTGATGTAGCGGTACGGATTGATACGGGGTTTTGTTCCAACGGCGGATTGATTTGGTATTGCCGTGAGTGTTTCCATGGTGATCCTCCTTCTGCGGTTTCTTCAGAAACCGCATTGACCCTGAGTAAAGCCGTATCATAAACAGCAGGGCTTGGCTCAGGGTTGACATTATTTTTACGATTTAATTTTCTCAATTTAAGGCCGGCCGATAGGATTATGAGGCCGGCCACTAAGGACATTGTGATGATTCCAAAACTCTGTAAGAAAACTGGTAATAAGAGGACAAGCATAACTGCGATAGGCAGGATGAATTGCTCCACAAGGCGAGAGAAGAGGCCAAGGCTCGACATAACAACAGGTGGAGCCTTGGCCTCTACGATTGATCTGAGCAGCACAAGCACGAAGACAACAGGAACCATTCCCAACAGGGTGGCAGGTATCGATAATGAGGTTTTAAGATAGGATCCTTGATTCATGACGATGGACTGCTTACGCATTTCCATGTGATAGAAGGTCGAGGCAGGATAAGTTGGGGTCCGAGACAAGAAGCCCTGAACCAGTCCTGGTTCACGGATAGTCCCGGAAGCGCCTAAGTGTCTGGCTGTGCGGCCAGATGTCTCAAGATGAACGGTGTGGCTGCGGATGTTATTGGTGGGAATTAAAGAAGAAATGCTTGAAGGCCTGTCCTTTCCATGTTGGTTAATCTCATCCCTGTGGACAGTCTCCAAGAACCTTATCTTGGAGGTCTCTTCTGTTTGATTTGATTCACTCCTAAGAGACACCCCAAGAACCTGGCTGACC
>CAYJUK010000137.1:0-4532 GCA_964373335.1 uncultured Planctomycetales bacterium
ATAACAACTTGGCAAATTGCTCAAAGTAGACGAAATATATCAAAGATCGATGGTAAAATTCCCTTTTTGAGAGTCTGAAGATTAACAAAGACTTACATCTTTGTCAAGTATTATTATATAATTTTATAATCAATATATGCTTATAAGAAACCGACGGAGAAACTTCATTTTGACTCAGCAATCACAGAAAGAAGATCAGAGGCATTAGAACTCAAAATGGACAATTTTTGTTCATCGGATAATCCGTTTTGTAAAATCGTATGAATGGATTCTTGTAAACCTTGATTCGCAGGATAATCACTCCCCCAAAGGATATGCCTTTCATCGGTTAATTCCAAAGCGCAGAGCAGCGAGGCCGGCGATTTCGATCCGCTGATATCGAAATAGAGATTCTTAAAATATTCGCTAGGGAGTTTATTCAAATCTTTCACAAAACCCCTTTGCCTCAGCATAAGATAGGTTGAATCGAATCGCTCTTTGACAAAAGGCAGCACTCCCCCGTAATGGGCAAAGATAAATCTCACATCAGGGAATCTTATAAAAGTTCCCTGCATCATCATTCTTCCAATACAGGCAGACACATCAAAGACATATTCTAAAACTGGTGATAAAAGAGGATCCTGCAAACGTTCTTCCCCAATCGGTCTCAAAATTTGAGGATGAATATGGATAGCCAGCTTCCGTCTTCTGGCAAATTCATAGACGGGATAAAAATATTCGTCATCCAGATATTTCCCCTGATAACTTGACGCTAACGATATTAAGGAAAAATCGCATTGTTCAATCTCTTTAAGCTCTCGGGTTAACTCGGACGCATGATCTGGAGGGATGATTGCCCCCGCAAGAAATCGATCAGCATATTTCTTCTGGATCTGGAGCAGATAATCATTATAAAGACGGCAGACCTTTGCCCAGCCTCCCATCTGCAGATGGGCATCCGTTGTTGGATAAAGTAAAATAGATTTTTCGATCAAACATTGATCCATGATCTTAAGCTGTTTATGAATATCAGACCAGCCCACTTGAAAAAAGGCCGTTTTCTGAGCTATTTCAGGGGGAATATAATGGCTATGAAAATCAAAATATTTCATCCAATAAAATCCATAAATCCAGCGTTAATTTAAACCATATTATTAGATTTTAATTCTTTTTCGACAGCCTCAAGGGCCTTTTTTAATTCTGACAAAAGATTGATGTTAATCGAGACCCCCTTGGCCGTAGGAACCATTTGCTCGGAACCCTGGGTCATCGTCCAGGTTCGGATATCAACTAAATCATTTCCTTTATATTCCCGGATCCCAACCCGCACTTCTTGAAATTTATTTTTTTGAAAAACCGATACCGTTTTATCCATCTGCTCCCCCTTGTCTCTATAATATTATCCCATTCATTCTTACTGCCCACTATTATAGTAAATTTGATTTTTTTTTGTATAAAATAATTTATAAGACTACATATATATATTATCTGGCTTGCTGCTGGGCATAATCGATAATTGGTTTTGTCCAGGGTGTTTGTTGATTAATTACGGCCAATTCCAAGGGACAGGCATTTTGCGGCATGGATAAAGCAAACATGATCATATCCACAACTGTTTGCGGGCTCATTAAGCGGTCTTTTTGTTCCTGAGCCACATCCTTTAATTTATCGGTTAAATCGGTATCTGTAACACCTGGGAGAATAGAGGTGACCTTGATTCCGTGATCCCTCATTTCCCAGAATAAACCTTTTAAGAAGGCACGAAGGCCTACCTTGAGAGAACTATAAGTTAGGAAGTTTCTGGGAATAGGATCGCATAGCGTTGATCCGGAAACCATATTAATAATAGTCCCCGACTTGCGTTCGATCATATACGGGATCACCAGTCGAATCAGCCGCACATAACCAAGATAGTTCGTGTGGGCTAAATTTTCGATATCTTCTAGAGGCTGCTTTTCAAAGGGATATTGACTGGAGACACCGGCATTGTTAATCAGGATATCGATATGTTTAAATTCTTTTAAACTCACATTAACCAGTCTCTGCAAATCATCCAATCTGCTGACATCGGTGGAGATACCGATCGCCTTCACTCCACATTTTCCCCGGATCTCCTTGACCACCTCATCCAAGGCCGGTTGATTCCTGGCTGCTAAGACGACATTGACCCCGCATTCAGCCAGTTGAATGGCAATCGCTCTCCCTATCCCTTTACTGGCCCCGGTAATAATCGCTATTTTTCCTTTTAGGTTAACCATAAAATCACCTCATTGTTAATGATGGATAAAAATAGATTTCAATAGATAAATCAGGAAAAGTATAATCAACCCAATGCCAAAAAATGTTAATTCAAAACTCTTCTCCACAAAAAATTTACTTGCGGTAAACCCCAAACCTCCGCTAATAAACCGCACCGAAGAATTAAGACTGGCAATAATCGGACGGTCATCATCGGGAAAGTCCGTTAAGGCGGTAGAAATCGAATTATGACTCATGGTCCAACCCATCGCGATAAGACTGATGAAGATGAGCACCATTGAGGTGGGATAATGACCTCCCAGGGCCAAAATCCCAAAGGCCAAAATCAGCATGCCCAGCCGGCAGGTCCAGACACGTCCTTTCTTATCGGAGAAGTAGCCTCCAATCTGCTGTCCGGCTAAACCACATAAGGCTGCGATGGTCAGGAACCAGCTGATCGCCAGTTTATCCAAATCATACTGCCGGTGCAGATATACCCCATACCATTTATGCACGGCGTGATAAAGGAAACTCATCGCAAAGATAAAAAGAAAAACCTTTCGGATGGGGATATCGGTTATGGCCTTAAAATAATTGATCCCTCCTTGATGAGTACGATTTAACAAGTCTTGAGGAAGGCAAAGATAGCATAAGGCGGTCAGGAGTCCCAAGACGGCCGGGATATAAAACAACCCTCGCCAGTCAACGATTCCCATGACCAGCATCCCTAAGATCGAGGAGAAAAAACTGCAGCCAAAGTAGGTGCCGATCAAACGGCCGCGACTTTCCTTGTCAAAAAAATCACCGATAATCATCAGACTCAAGGGGGTGGAACTGGCCGCTGCTATCCCCGCGCCGATCTGAGCGAATAAAAGAGAATCCAGCGTTTGACTCAATCCGCTCAGGAAACTGAAAAGAGCGTAAAGGGTCATAGCGCCCATAGCGATTGAGCGATAAGAGGCAAAGCGGATCAGCGGCGCGTACAGGAGGGCTCCGATTCCGTAAGGGATCATATAAAAGGGAACAACCTTGGCAACGTCAAAATCAGGGAGAGCCAGATATTGACTGATCGAAGGGATCGCCGCGGCAACGGCTCCGGTATTAAAAGAGATCGAGATGTTGCCAAAGCAAATAAGAAAAATTATTAGTTTTCTACTACTCATATATTACAATCCACAAGGCACGCACTCCGAATTACAATCAAATTACAAAATCCAATACCAAAAATTCCATTTAGACTGAATCCATATCATTGGAATTTTGGAATTGTTATTTGTTTGTAATTTGTTAATTGAAATTTGTGTTATTCCCTTATCTTTTTCCAATTATAGCCGTTGCTTCTTTTTCAATCACCTCTTTGAATATCTTCATATTATGCCGTGAATGTTCGTTAATAAAACCCACAATCTGCTCCTCGGTAAACTTGGTAAAGCCGGGATCCATGGCGAAATCCTGGATCCAGATCATCTCGGTCCCCTCCGCCACTTCATTATAGAACCAGACGATCTTCATGTAGCGGAAGGGGAACATCGGCTCCCACCGCGAGGCATAAGCGAATTTCTGCTCTCTAAACAACCAGCGCTTCGAAACCCAGGCCTTCCCCTCTTCATCGGTCAGGCGGAAAGTAATCTCATTGTCCTTACGCTCTAACACATCCGCCTTGGCGTATTCTTTCCCAAACAACTCCGTCCAGCGTTCGATCGTGTTTGAGATGTCGAAGACTAAATCGTACGGCGCGTTGATGATGATAGTGTTTCGTGTATGGCCCATATGACCTCCTTTTAAAATTAAACCCGATATTTTTCTCTAGAGTGAATTTCTCTATAGAGTCCAAAATGTTTTTCTCTTCTTTGGGAAAATCTTTTTCATCCCCTTAAAATTTACTGAGAAATGAGATAAAACAAGATACAAATGGCTCCCCCTACCATAACAATCAATTTGATTAAAAAAATAGCTGTTGCGATTTTTTCAGTACGTTCTTCGGCCGGCAACTTTGAATATTTAACCCAGAGATAAAAACAAAACGCAAGATATGAAATAAGCGATACAATGAGAACTATTCTATCCATGGATAATGTCAAACTGTATTATATCTAAGCTTTAACCTTCAAATCTTTCCACAACGGCTCCAAACCTAACTTCTTAATCAATAATGCCTTCCGATATTTCACCGGAAACACGATATGATAATGGCTTTGGTACGCACAATGTTATCCCTTTTGCACTTCCGTCATGCATATACACTACCGTGGTAAAAAAAAGGTTTGAAAAAATAAAATAAAACCCGGCCAGACACAAAGCGAAAAGTGTATTTT
>CAYJUK010000137.1:4542-6262 GCA_964373335.1 uncultured Planctomycetales bacterium
CATGCATATACATTACCTTGAAAACCTACGGTTTTCAAACTTTCCCTTTCCCCGTGGCAAGACCAAGGGCAATGAGTGTTGTTTCAAACGCGAAATCCATTTCCTTCTTCGCGAAATTGTGAATTTGCTGCAAAACAAGTTTACCGGCTTTTATGGCAGCATGATGGGAAGAAAATGGAGAAAGCCCCTGGGCAATGAGATCTGCGTTCACAAAATTCAAGCAGTTAGCATACAAGGGTGAAAATAATTTCGTGAATGTCGTTTTCCCGGATCCGTTTGGCCCGGCGATTATGTAAACATTTTTGGTCTTCATCAATTTCAAATTCCGGTGTTCAAAATTCCGATAAACAGCGGCGCAACCTTGAAGGTTAATTCAAAAACGCCAGTTCCATAGGATCGGGGGTGCGCCAGACTTGGGCCAGTCCTTCATCAATAAGTTCCTGGTTTAAAAGCGTTCCTTCAAGGGCGATCTTTTGCGGGTCGTCGCATCCCGCAAGTGTAAAGACATCAACCAGGTACCGGTCGTAGATATCCGTCGAGTATGTCTTGATCACCACCTGCCGGCATTCTTTCATCCGTTTGAGCACGAAATCCCTGGCGCGACTGCCTTCGGGCGTGTCGATCTCGGGGGCGTTGATGCGCCTTAAGCGCAATTTCTTTTTGATCAGCGTCGTTGTGCCGATCAGGGCGAGCACTGTCAGCGTGTCGCCATCGACCACCTTCGTGACCGAGGCCGCGTAAGTGAAAAGAAGCGACCCGGCCGGGAAATCCTTGGGGTTGATCGACTTTAAGTCATAGCCTTTCTCGGTTTCATCCATCGCGACGATATCCCTGGGCTTGACTTTAGCGTCCTTAAGATACAAATCCGTCCGGCGGTAAAGACGAAAGCCGCAGTCCAGCCAGACATACTTGTGATCGTCATCCTCCTCACCCAGAAGATTCTCCCGAGAATCGATGACGCGGTAAGTGTTGAGGATCCCCCTTTTAACCGTCAGACGGTTGATCTGGGGAGAGGCCTGACCGGCCGTAGCTGAGGCGGGCAAGGCCTTAACGGAGTCGTCCTTGAGTGGAAGGGTCTTGACCTGATCCTTCATCAGAATCTGCTTAAGCTCCTCTACGTTCCAATTCTTTTGAATCGCTCGCTTGAGATAAGCGTCCCGTTCTTTTTTGTCCTTAATAGCCGAGAGGGCGACATAATGGGTCCAGGTCAATTCGGCAGTTAACTGCCGAATTGGGAAAGCCAGATAAACCTGCAGCATGTTGCGCAGATTACGGACCGAAAACCCTTTCCGGTTCATCCGGGTCATGTCCCGGGAAATGTCTTCCAAGAGATGACTCCCATACTCAGCGTGGAGATTGCCCTTCTGTTCAGTCTCCACGATGAGTTTGCCGATCTGCCAGTGCGCCTTTTTAAGGATGGAATCAAAGGCTAAGCTAATATGCCGCACGGCCTCATCATAAATCCCGCTGATATCCTGAAGAAGTTTCTGATAATTATTTTTCGCGATCTGTTTTGAAGGCATTGTCAATAACTCCTATCCTAGGGATTTGTCCCCTACGTTCCCCCTCTTTCCATCAATACTTTACGAATGACCTTAAAAACCTTTCGATTCATAATTCCAATGGCTATCAAAATCAAACCCATACTGCCGAGCCATCGGACAAAGCCCGATTGGGCAAGGACAGAAATATCTATGATATTTTTCCATAGGAGGGTGTT
>CAYJUK010000138.1:0-3181 GCA_964373335.1 uncultured Planctomycetales bacterium
CACTGTGGATATTTAAATCCCAGAAGATTCCACTTTATTTAAGAAAGAACCAAAAATTTAACCCTCAAGGAAAGGATTATCCTCTAATTCGGAGTTGGGGTTTCGACTTTTAATTTAAGTCTTTGGTCTGGAAGTGTAAAAAGTGGGGAATCCCCTCCTAAAATCTGGTCTTGATTAATCCCAACGCAACGACGGAAAAGAGAAACGGCGTGCAGGAGGCGGCGATCATGGGAGGGAATAATCCGCCTTTCCCCAGGGCTAATCCTACCGCGTTAAAGACATAGTAAAGAAATCCTATCGCGATTGCGATCCCTAAGGAGGTGAAGGTGAGGGCCTTGCGCCGGCGCAGCATCAAGGCAAACGGCAGCCCGGTTAAGATGATGACGATATTCCCGAAGGGGAAGGCAATCTTCTCAAAGAGGTCAATGCGGAGATTGTTGACGGCTTTATTCGCTCCGGAGGAGGCGAATCGGGAGATATATTCGTGCAGTTCGCGGATATTCATCGAGGTGACATGAAGACGTTGACGGATAAAATCCTCGGGTGTCTCCTTGATCTCAATATATTTCTCATCATAAACCTTCACCTTGATCGTATTGGTAATATCGTTAGGATTGATCGAAGAGATCTGACAGTTATAGAGTTTCCAGGCGGGCTCGGCCCATTCTCCCCGGTGGGCAATGATCTTCTCCGTGACGTTTTGCTCCTCATTAAATTCGATGATGGTGATCCCTTCCATTTTGCTGGTGTTGGGGTCAAAGGTATCAATAAAATAGAGCCGGTTCTTCCAGCCGTACAGGGTGAGGTTTTTAATGACCGGACGGGTCTTTTTATCCTGGGAGAGATCCACGACAATATGTTCCCAGCGGATATTGCGGGATTTGATGTCGGCCTGAGGGACAAATTTTTCGTTGACCCCAAAGGCCAGGGTAGAGACGAAGATGGCAAAACAGAGCGCCGGTTTAGTGATCTGCCAGAAATTCAAACCGCTCATCCGCAGGGCAATGACTTCATTGTTATTGTTGAGCTGGCTGAAGGTTAATAACGTAGAGATCAGGCAGGCGATGAATGAGGTCTGCACAAAGATGATCGGCAGGAAGATCAGATAATAGCGGACTAAAATCAGCAGGGGGACTTTCCGTTCGATAAAGTCATCGAGATTGCTGGCCATGTCGATGATGATATAAAGAAAGCTAAAGATAAAGATCGTCGTCAGGAAGATGAGGACGATGGATTTGAAGATATAGCGGTCTAGGATGCGCATAAGCGGTAGTTCAGCCAGCCGGCGGCGCCTAAGCCGAGGAGATTGGGAATCCACATGGCCAGTGCCGCCGGGAGCACCCTTTGAATCCCCAAGGCCTCGCATCCTAAGGACAGCAGATAATAAGAGGCCCCGCAGAGAATGGCGATGATCACATTAGCCATCTTTTCCCGCCGATGAGTAATGACCGCCAAGGGAAAACCCAGCAGGATAAAGATCAGCACGGAAAACGACCAGGTGATCTTGCGATGATATTCGGTCCGCAGGCGGGAGGTGTCCACCAGAAGCCTTTCCAGACGATTGATCTCTTCGGTCAGTTCCTTAAAAGTCATGCTCTTGGGCTTTTTTTCAACCTTGACCTTGTCTTTGGATAAATCCAGGGTCATAAAATAATTGGAAAAATTAAGTTTGTAAAAGTTTTGATGATTTTGGATATCCGGCTCATCCGCGGTGCCGTTCATCAATTTGAGTCTGATTTGATCTGTGCCCGGGACCGGGGTGAATTCCCCGGCCTTGGCGATGATCGTCCGGGTCGGCTTGCCGTCCGGCTGGGGCTGGTAGATGGTGATATTCTGCATGCGGTTGCCGTCGATCTGGCGGATAAAAATGATCTGATCATTGAAGGCGTGAATAAATCTTTCCGATTCCAGAAGGGCGGCGGGGTTGCTCAGCCCCAGGTTTTTTAGCGTCATCCGCTGCCGGTGATGGGCGTAGGGAATAATCTTCTCATTTAAGATGATGCAGATCAGGCTTAGGATCAGACCGATCACGGCCAGAGGGGCTAAGATTTTTCTCATGTTGATCCCGCAGGTGCGCATGGCGATGATTTCATTGTCGGCGGTCATGCGGCTGAAGGCGAGGATCACGCTGATCAGACAGGCCACCGGTAGGGTGTAGCCTATTAATACCGGAATGGATAAAAAGAAGACGTGCCCGATAACGGTAATCTTGACTCCTTTATTGATCACAAGATTGGTCAGCTGGATGAGATTCCCCAGTAAAAAGACGCAGGTGAGGACCGTTAAAGCGAGGATAAAAGGGATGACACATTCTTTCAGGATATAGTTTCTCAGGATCTTCATGATTCGATTTTCAAAATTCGGGATTCGAAATTAAGGTTACCGAAATCAGGGACATGTTCAGTGATCTGAGAATAGGCGGATAGATATCCCGCGTTAGAGGGGTTTATTGGGCAATCGCCAGGGTTACCGCATAAACACCTTGAGCCCCGGCTTGTTTTAAGACTTGGGCAGCCTCGGAAACGGTCGCCCCGGTTGTTAACAGATCATCAATTAATAGAATATTTTTCCCTTTGAGCTCCGCAGGCCGCTTTATTCTAAAAGCGTCTTGGATGTTTGTCCAGCGATCTTTTAACCCCAGTTCAGTCTGTGGATCAGTATACCGCACTCGAATGAGGTTATTCTTTGACAATGGAATGTGTAATGTCTGCGCTATTGTCTGGGCTAATAAAAGGGCTTGATTATACCCCCGTTCCCGGAATCGAGCGGGATGCAAGGGAATGGGGATCAGATAATCGATGGCTGCGATTCTCTCGGTACAATAAGCGGTCATAAAGTTTAGGATGTGGTGCGAGAAATAGGAGGTCAGGGCAGTCCTTTGCTCATATTTAAAATAGTGAATCAGCTCTCGGAGAGATTCATTAAAGAGACACGCGGCCCAGGCGGCATCAAACGCGGGATTTTTTTTCTGGCAGATGGTACAAAAGAGGCCTGCGGAGAGCCGGGATAAAGGACGGGAGCATCGTTGACAAAAAGGAGGCCGATTGGATTTGATCAAATTCTGACACCTTGGGCATACTGGAAAATCATGGGGCGAGATGGGGATAAAATTCTTGCAAAGCAGGCAGTTGGGGGGAAAGATCAAGTCGCAAAGCCCTTGGAGGGATCCCTTCCACATGGT
>CAYJUK010000138.1:3191-6261 GCA_964373335.1 uncultured Planctomycetales bacterium
AATTAGAATTAGAACTCCGAATTAGAAATCTTGATTAATAAGTGGTATATTATCTAATTCGGAGTTGGGATTCAAAGATGACCTTAAGATTCAGAGGAAAGGGAAGCGATGGAGATGCGCCTAAAGGAACGAGTGGGAGAGAGGTTCAGCCTCCTGGGGATGACGTTAAAGACGATTTATCGGAACCTTTCTAGAAAAAAATTTGAGCCGGAGGTTTTTATTTTATCCCGCTTTATCAGTAAACAGAGTATTTGTGTGGATATCGGGGCCGGGTACGGACGCTATACTTATCCTATGGCCCAATTGGCCAGCCAGGGCAAGGTCTATAGTTTTGAACCGGGGCCGTTCAGTTTTAAGGTTCTGTCTCGGGTGATCAGTTTTCATCAATTGAATAACGTGATCCCGGTTCAAAAAGGCGTCTCCAGTGATAACAAGACGGCTGTTTTATCCATCCCCCAGAAGAGGAACCGGCGCTGGGGGCATTCGTTGGCCCACATCAATCTTGATCCGTTAAAAGATCATCGGCATCAACTCAGATCCGTCCCTATCCAGCAGATCTCTTTAGATAATTTTTGTACAGAGGAGAATATCTCCCGAGTGGATTTTATCAAGTGCGATGTGGAAGGGGCGGAGGGAATAGTCTTTGCCGGGGCGGAAAGGATCATTGATCGGGATAGGCCGACGATCCTGTGTGAGGTTGACGCCACCTTGCTGAGACGCTATCAGCATACCCCTGACCACCTCCAGCATTTTTTTACCCACCGAGGTTATGAGATTTATGTGCTTCGGGACAATCTGACTTGGGTTCAACAGCTTAAAGAGGATTCGAATTATTTCTTTATTCATCCCCAGAAGGTCAAGGTGAATCATGCGGACTAAAGTGAGTTTATTGATGGTTGTTAAGAATTCCGCCCATCAGCTGATTGAGGCCTTGGATGGAGTGAAGGGCTGGGCGGATGAGATTGTCATTGTGGATGATGAAAGCACCGATGCCACCCGGGAGCTGGCCGGCCGGTATACCGATAAGATCTTTGTCCGCAAATGGGATCTGGAAGGCCGGCAGAGAAATTTTGCCGTTTCTCAGGCCTCGCATGACTGGGTGATGTGGCTGGATTCGGACGAGCGCATCACCGAAGAATTGAAGAAAGAGATCGATGCCGTCCTGGCAGATCCGGATGACAAGATCAGGGCCTACTGGATCCCCCGGAAGAATTATTTAGGGAAGAAATGGCTAAAGTACGGCGGTTGGTATCCCGCCCCCCACATCAAGCTCTACCATAAAGATTATCTGAAATGGCGCGAGGTCGCCCACGATGTGGTTCATCCGGGGGTTGACCTGAAGGAAGGATATAAGGGAGGGAAACTGAGAAATCATATTATCCATTATAACTTTCGGGATATCGAGGATTTTATCCATAAGGTCAATAAACAGAGTTCATTGGAAGCCCTCAAATGGCATCTGATGGGGAAGAGATATTCCACCTTTATTGGGTTCTGGAAGGGCATTGAGCGCTTCTGGAAGCGGTATGTTTATCGGCAGGGTTACAAAGACGGCTTTTATGGATTCGCGGCGGCCTTTTTAAGCGGGTTTTATCAATGGGCGGCTTATTTGAAATATAGAGAAATGACCATCGATGATCCGGAAAGATTCCCCGGGGGTCCAGAAAAAAAGCAGCCAAGAAATCAGCTTGAATCGAATTCGGGGGCAGGATATAATAACCCCGTCTTAAGAAAGGACAAGGCGATGACATCCGATAGAAAAAAAATTTCTTTATGGCTAGCGGCAGGGATAGGGGCACTTCTCCTCTTGACGGTTGCCGCTCCCCTTGAGGCCTTTTTGCATAAGCTCAAGATTAAACCGAAACCGGAGATTGAAAAATTAACCGATGACGCGTTCACGGATTATTGTACCGAAGCTATCATTGAGCTTATCGCCTCGCATCTTTTTCATAAAACCTCGGGTTTTAACCCTAGAGAATACGAAGCTTTTAAAGACTTGTTGCGTGTTCACTTTGATTGTCAGAGGATAGGGGAAAAACGAGGTCTCAATATCCTCCAGATTGAAGATTGGATCGATTGATCCTGCGCTCCTATGCATTTGACTCAATCTCTGCCAGAAAATAAATCCAGATTACTGAAACTGCTCAAACAAGACGCCTTTATCCGGGAAAAAGTAACCCTGTCCTCGGGTAAGGTCAGTGATTATTACATTGATGCGCGGCGGGTGACCCTAAGTTCTGAAGGGGCCTACCTTTGTGCCCGGATCATCCTGGATGTCATCAAGGATGATCATGTTGATGGAATCGGCGGGCCGACACTGGGGGCAGATCCGTTGGTGGGGGCCATCGGGGCATTGAGTTTTATCGCGCAGCGTCCGGTGAATACTTTTATTGTGCGTAAGAATCCCAAGGCGCACGGTAAACAGCAGCAGGTGGAGGGGCCGGTGTTCAAACCGGGCTCACGCGTGGTCTTAATAGATGATGTCGCCACTACCGGAAGGTCTTTGGTTGAGGCCATTGATGTCCTCAAGGCGATCTCGGTAGTTGTCTCCAAGGCGGTCTGCCTGGTGGATCGTCGGGAAGGCGCCCGGGAGGCCCTGGCCAAGCGGCAGTGTCAGTTGATTTCCCTTTTTACCATTGAGGAGTTTGTTGAGTAGGGCACCGACCTCTCCGTTTGATTTTTTGCGTTTTGTAACTGACTAATTTATAGAGTAGTTACAAAAGTCTTAATCTCCCTTTAAGATGATGGTGCCCAAAAGGTACCCAAATTCAAACCATCATCAAAGATATGGGGGGCGTTATGGCTACGTTAAGAATTAAAGGCCGACGTTAATTTGTTGATTATCGCGTCAATGGCAGGAGGGTCCGCAAGGCCATCGGTAAATCCAAAAGGATCGCGGAATTAGCTTTAAAAGACAGCGAAGTAAAAATTGAGCGACATGAAATTGGTTTTGTCAAAAGAGACGGCGATTTAAGTAAACTCTTCGAAGCATTCACGGCCTACGGAGGCACTCATCATTCTCCTTCCTCGCAAAATCTCCTTACCCCAACTCCGAATTAGAAAATAATCC
>CAYJUK010000139.1:0-6153 GCA_964373335.1 uncultured Planctomycetales bacterium
GCCGCGGCAGAAGGGGTGATATCCCATTTGGACCCATCCGAGCTTGAGCGCAGCAGGATCAGATTATTTTCCGCACCGGTTAAGGTTAACGTATTGGCGACTGTCTGGGTTGTCCCGGCAGTAAAGGTAATTTGTTTCCCGGCTGTTGTCGAGGTTAAATTATAGAAGGTCGTGTCTCCCGAGATGGCTGCCGTGGCCGTTGTGTCCAGAGTCACCGTCCCGGAAGAATGTGTAAATGTCCCTCCGGAATGGCTAAAGCCTCCGGCGAGCGTGAAACTCTTGCCGCTGCCGGGAGCGGTTAAGACACCGGAACTGACACTCAAACTCCCGTTGGCATCAATGTTCCCGTTCGTCGATGTCAAAGTACCTCCATCCACCGTCAAGGTTCCCGTCACTGTCAAGGTATTGGTGTTGGTGGAGATGTTTAAGGTGCCGGAGGTAACATTCAGGTTTCCCGCAGCGGTCAGATTCGCGCTGGTGACAAAATTATCTTTTGTCGCGTTCGTGTCATTGAAAATAAGATGATAATAATCATTGGTAGTACCGAAATCCGGGATGGTAAAATCTTCCGAAGTGGCATCAGCATCTCCACGAAAGACAAATGTCCCTGAATCTGAGTCGATGGTGGTGATTGATACTGTTTCTCTTCCAAAGAGGCTGATGGTCCCCGTGTTACTTAAGGTGCTAGAAACGGTCAGATTATTTCCATTGAGTGTTACCGTGGCACCGGCGCCGACAGTCAGATTCGCCAAAGTCACATTTGAGGCCAAGGTCGGATCATTGGCCACGCTGATAATAATGGCGGTATCCCCGGCGATGGGAACCAACCCCAGATTCCAGTTCTTGGCGGTATTCCAGTCGGTTGTTTCTGAACCATCCCAAGTCACCGTCACCGCGCCAAAGGTCCAATTGGTGTTCCTTAAAGAGTCCGTTGAGTTTCTAGCGACCAGATTAATTCCACCGCTGGCATCGGAATCCTGAACATTCACGTAAGAGATTGATTGTGTCCCATTGGCTTGAAGAGTCATATTCCAGGCCGTCCCCGAAGAACTGCTGACCAAAGAGAGAAGATTGCTCGAAGCTCCAGTCAAGGTCAGGGCGTTGGTGATGGTTTGTGTTGCGCCGGATGGGAAGGTCATGGTATCGGTCGAACTCGTCGATTTTGTAAAATTATAGAAGGTGGTGCTGCCGCTGATCGACTGGCCCGATCCATTAAAGGTGACCGTGCCCGAATTAGCTGTAAATGTCCCTCCAGAATGAGTGAAGTTTCCGGCGACTTCAAAGGTCGAGCTGCTGCCTGGGGCGGTCAATATTCCGGAAGAGATCACGACACTGCCGTCGGCATCAATATTTCCATTCGTTGCCGTTAAGGTTCCTCCGCCAACGGTTAAGGTTCCATCAACCTCAAGCGTATTCGAATTCGTCGATATGTCTAATGAACTTGCCGTGACCGTGAGAGATCCGGCAGTAGTTAATCGGCCATTCGTTCGGAAGGTATCGGCGCTTCCTCCATCATCGTCATTGAAAACCACGTTATAATAATCAAAGGCCGCCCCGGCACCAATATCTGAAATAGTAAATACTTCACTCGTTCCATCACTATCACCAATGAACTCAAAGACTCCCGCCGCCGAGTCTATGGTCCCAATGCTTACCGTCTCATTTCCTGCTAAGCGAATCTTGCTGGTATTATCCCCCATATCAAGAGTGCTAGAGACTGTGAGATTTTTCTGATTTAAGGTAACCGTAGCTCCGGAGTTAACGGTTAAATTCGCGATAGTCACATTGGTGGCTAGAGTAGGTTGATTGGCCACAACCGCGATCACCGCTGTATCTGCTGACCCGGGAACAATCCCTAAATCCCAGTTCGCCGGTGTATCCCAATTGGTAGAGGAGGACCCATCCCAGGTCATGGTCGTGCCGCCGAAAACCCAATTGAGGTTATTTAAAGAATTGGTCGAATTCCGAGCAACCAGGGTCACTCCCCCGGAGGCATCGGAGTCCTTCACATCCAAATAATCCAGCGATTGTATTCCTCCGCTCTGGAGGGTAATGGCTGCTTTTGTCGGAGAATTATCACTGCGGATGGAAAGTAATTGAGAGGGATCCCCATCCAGCGTAAGACTATTTTGAATGGTTTGTGTCCCGGTATCATCAAGGGTCAGAGTAGCCGCGGTCGTCACTGATTTTGAGAGATTATAAAATGTCGTTGATCCTAACAAACTCTGACTGGTCCCATCCAGGGTAACTGAATTATTTCCATGCGTAAAGGTAGCCGTGTTATTCCAATTGCCGCCAACGGTCATGGCGCGGGCATTCGCATTAAATGTCCCGGCAGAGCTGGTAAAATTATTATCGATATCTATATCGTTTGTCTCTAACCGCAGAGTCCCGGCGCCGGAATGATTGAATTTATAAAATTTCTTACCTGCAGCTGTCCCCCCCGATGTCAAGGTCTGTGTCCCCGAGGATTTGGTAAATTCAACTTCTCCCGTATTCATCGTGTACGTCCCTGAGGTATTATCCCAATTTCCCGTCAGGCTGACCTTGCCGGTTGATGTCTGCAAGGTCCCAGCGACGGTGACGTTTCCCGGGACTTTCAATGTCCCAGAATTGACGTTCAAAGTACTACCTGCCGGAACCGTTAATCCATCCGCGTAGACAAATGCAGGGGTCATCAGGAAAATCAAAGCGGGAAGAAATATTCTTTGAAAGTTAAATTTATTCATGAAATGTGAAGCCCCGCTGGATAATACCCGTGGCACTTTATTTATCCGCCCAGGGAAGTGGAATCCTGCCCGCACCGGCTGGTTGAAAGACGGGACAAGGAACCGAGGGTCACTCACTTCTGGACTGAAGTCTGTGGTCATCTGATATATGCGTAAATCTATTTTTTTAAAAAAGTAGGTATATATATCTTCATATTCATAAAACTATAAATATTCAATAAATCCCATCGAGAAATAGAGATTAAAATTTCCCAATTTTACGTATCTTATTCGGAAACAAAAAGTTCCGAAATTATAATATAAAATTTTCCGATGGATAACAATAAAAGTTTCATTTTTTTTCAATTCCCAACAGGAGAAAAATTTACTGTCCAGTTCGCCATGGGGGCAACCAGGTTATTTGGGCATCCGATTGGATTGCCCCGGTATCACCATCGCATAAGAGACGGGGTTCGCTGAGTCTGTGCATGTTGTTGCGGCAATGCTAACTGTGCAGGTTAAACTTATAGAAGCTCCGTTTTTTTAAACCACAAAAGTCGGTTCCCCAGTGTCAGGCGATGGGTCGAGATATATGCGTAGAAGAACTTATGTTCCGCCAAGATTTCAACCTTGTGTAAGGGAAAAATTAATTCTAAAAAATCGATCGTTATGATAAACTAAATACAGTTTTTCAAAGACACGCTGTTCCTGATCATATAAACCCAAAAAATAAAATGATATTCAAAGAACCAGGCGAAATATTAACCCCTGTGCATTGGTTAATAAAAAGTCAATTGACATCTTTGTTTAAAAAAATTCAATTCCTTCCGATAATTTTTTTATTGATTACTTTTCATTTATGGAAGACCTCCCCTGCCCATGCAGGAGGACAAGGAGGGGTGCTTGGTCCTGCCGAAATCGTTCTCAATGAGGTTGAGTCTTCCAATGGAGCCACATTAGTCGATGAAGACGGGGATAGTCCTGATTGGATTGAACTTTACAACCCCACCAACTCTCCTATTAACCTCGAAGGCTATAAATTGGTTGCTGATCAACTTGTCTGGATTTTCCCTGATGTCACCTTAGATGCGGAGAGCTATTTGTTGATTTTTGCCTCGGAGAAGAATCGACTTGAAGGGCAGCTGCATACTAATTTTAGAATTAACTCGGATGGAGAAACTTTAACCCTTCAAAACGCCTTAGGGAATGTTGTCGACCAACTGGAAACAGGAATTATCCCAAGGGATATTTCCTTTGGCCGAAAACCCGATGGCCGCGGAGATTGGTTTTACTTTGCTGAACCAACACCGGGAAAACCGAACAATTCCCAGAGCTATATTGGGTTAACTGAGACCCCGGAATTTTCCCATCCGGGGGGATTTTACAAAAGTAATATCTTATTAGCACTTTTCGTTCATTCCGGACAAATTTTTTATACGTTAGGTGGTTCAGAACCCGCGTTATCTTCCACCTTATATACGGAACCGATTCTAATCGATACAACAACAGTTGTCCGTGCCAGGGTATTTGAACCGGATAAAATTCCCAGTGAAATTAGAACTCACACTTATTTTATTAACACCAATACCCATGGTCTTGCTGTTGTCTCTCTGACAACCCACCCACCTTATTTGTGGGACGAAGAAAATGGGATATACACCAATTTTTTGTCTCATCGGGAGATCCCGGCGTCTGTGGAATTTTATGAGCCGGATGGAAATTTGGGGTTCAGCATGAATGCCGGCATGCAAATTCATGGAAATGCGGGGACAAGAAGCCTGCCCCAAAAATCATTCAATATCTTTGCGCGGAACCGGTATGGGGCTGGTCAAATCAATTATCAAATATTTCCTGACAAACCCATCTATCAATTTGACTCATTCATTTTGCGTAATTCGGGACAGGATTGGCACCGAACATTATTCCGAGATTGGTTAATGCATGTCCTGGTCCAAAGGACTTCTATTGACGTTCAGGCCCACCGCCCCGTCATTGCCTTTTTAGATGGAGAATATTGGGGGATCCTCAATGCCCAGGAAAAAGTTAATGAACACTATCTTGAGGCGAACCATGGCGTTGATCCGCAGAACATTGATCTGCTGGCAAAAGAGGTCGATTGTCCAGAGGATGGAGAGTGTTTTGATGCGGACACTTGGATCGTCTTACACGGGGACCGAGAACATTATGATTCATTAATCGACTATGTCAGCAGGAATGATATCTCTCAAAGCCAACATTATGATTATGTCAAGCAACAGATAGATTTGAAAAATTTTATTGATTATTTAATTGCGGAACTTTATTCCGCCAATTTAGACTGGCCTGCTAACAATAGGAGATTTTGGAGACCAAGAACACCAACAGGTGCTTGGAGGCATATTTTGCATGATATGGATTTTGGTTTTGATTCCTATCAGGACAATACCCTGCAAAGAGCTCAAGGGGGGATGCTTCTTTTTGGCAGGCTTCTTACCAACGAAAGTTTCAAAACAGAATTTATCAATGCCGTAGCGAATCATTTAAATATTTTATTCCACACGGATAGAGTTATTCAAGTCATCGACAATATTAAGTCGGCGATAGAACTTGAGATCCCGCAGCATATCGCACGATGGAACGTGGAAGAAGAGTGTATTATCCATCCTTTTCGCTGCGGTATTCAATCCCTGAGTCAATGGACAAGGAATATCGAAACCCTGCGTTATTTTGCCAATTTTCGACCGTATTATTTACGCCAGCAAATGATAAATTTTTTTAATCTTAGCGGAACGGCTGAGATCAGCTTAAGTGTGATACCTTCGGAAGGCGGTCAAATCTGGATTGAGGATACGGCCGTTCCTTTAGAAAACACCTGGAAAGGAATTTATTTTCAAGATGTGCCTATTCGACTAACGGCGATCCCGAATGCGGGATACAAATTTTTCGGATGGTGGGAAGGGGTGCGTAATATCTCTCCTTCTTTATCGATCATTTTGACCAATGATCTCACCATCAAAGCAATTTTTATTAAGGAGAATGATGATTCGTCTTTATTTGTTCGCGGGGATGTCAATCATGACTTGAAAGTTAATATGTCCGATGTGATATTGATGTTAAGATTCTTATTTTTAGATTTTAATCAAAATCCGGTTTGTCTGGATGCCATGGATGTCAATGATGATGGGCGCAATGATTTGTCGGATGTTATATTTTTGCTCAATTTTCTTTTCACCAGAGAAGTTCCCCGTCTACCAGTCCCTGATTATGAACCCGGGCAGGATCCAACAGCCGATGGTTTAGGATGCGCTTATTGAAGTAAACCCCACCAAACCCCGATTCAATTTTCAAAAAAAAAGCACAGTCAAATAAAGCATGCCATTAATTTTCTAAACATTCGAATCTCCTTTTCGAAAGAGGACTGTTGGGGCAAAGCCGGTCTGGTCTAACAAATTACCGCAGTAATCTC
>CAYJUK010000140.1:0-6134 GCA_964373335.1 uncultured Planctomycetales bacterium
TATTATTGGTTTACTGCTGTTTTCTGCCCGTTTCTGCCCATTTCTGCCTGCTTTAGGCATTGACGTTCCAAGGCATTTGTGCTAGCTTATGCCAATGATTCAAGACCGATTAGCTCAAATAGAAGAGAAAATTGAGCAGATATGTCAAAAAATCGGCAGAGATCCCAAAGAAATCATCCTCATTGGAGTTAGCAAAAATGCCTCGGTTGAGAAGGTCAATGAAGCTCTCCGCTGTGGTTTGAAACATATTGGTGAAAACAGGGTTCAAGAAGCTCTAAAGAAGTTCCCCCTGATTGATCAATCCCATCACAAAGTTATCAAGCATATGATCGGGCATTTGCAGACGAATAAGGTTAAGTCTGCTCTGCCATTGTTTGAATTGATTCAGTCTGTTGATAGTTTTAAGGTAGCTAGGGAGATTGATAAGCAAGCGTTTCAATTGAATCGTATTGTTGATGTCCTCATTCAGATCAATACCTCGCAAGAAAAGCAGAAATTTGGCTTGCCTTCTCAAAAAACCAAAATCACCTTGGAACAGATGATCCCTCTTAAACATATTCACATCCAGGGACTGATGACCATGGCTCCTTTTACGGAAGATGAAACTCAGATCCATCTCTGTTTTTCCCAATTGAGAGAAATGAGAGATGAACTGAATAAAATTTTTGCTGGGCTTAAGCAGATTGATCTAAGATATTTATCTATGGGAATGAGCCATGATTATGAGATCGCTCTCAAGGAAGGAGCCAATATGCTGAGGATCGGCCGGGCAATCTTTGAGGAAGAAAAAGAGCCATGAAGAGATCCCTGGCAATTATTGGCGGCGGTAACATGGGTTCTGCCATCTTAAAAAGCATCCGGAACAAGTATAAGGTGTCTGTCTGCGAGAAGGATCATATCAGGTGTGCCTATTTAAGGCAGGCATTTGCGGTGCCTATCAGGAATCTGCCGGAATTATCATCATCCTCCGAGATCATTCTCCTGTCGGTTAAGCCTCAGGATTTTGAGAGTATCCTTAAAGAAATGCGAGGGACTGTCAATTCAGAGCAGCTGGTCATTTCTATTGCTGCGGGGATTACGACCGGGTATATCGAGAAGAGATTGGGTAAAAGGATACGAGTGATTCGTGCCATGCCTAACCTGCCTGCCCAGATTCAGGAAGGGATCACAGCAATTTGTCGAGGACGATACGCGCAAAAGAAGGATGTTGATCAGGCTCAAGAGATCTTCGATTGTCTAGGGACGACCTTGCTTATTGAGGAAAAGAGGATGGATGCCATTACCGCTATCTCGGGCAGCGGGCCGGCCTATGTATTTCTTTTTGTGGAATGCATGGTGAAGGCGGCGCGTCTTTTGGGATTTGATGGACCGAGAGCGCAGACTTTGGTGAGAAAAACCTTGCTGGGAAGTATGCATTTGTTAGAGCGGCAAGCGGAAGACGCCGCGGCCTTAAGGGCCAAGGTTACCTCGAAAGGGGGAACCACTCAGGCGGCCATGGATATCTTCTTTAAAAATCACTTGGATAAAATTTTCATCGAAGCCATTCAGGCCGCAAGAAAAAGGGCCAAGGAATTGTCGCAATAAAAACAAAGGAGTCTTCCATGGCAAAAGTCGGGGTTATTGGCGGCAGTGGATTGTATAAGTTAGAGGGCTTAGAAAAGGTGGAAGAATTATCGTTGTTAACTCCTTTCGGAGTTCCGTCTGGAAATCTGATCACGGGACAATTGGAGGGAGTCGAGGTCGTCTTTCTCCCGAGGCATGGAAAAGGACATAGGATTTCTCCCAGCGAGATCAATTATCGCGCTAATATTTTCGCCATGAAAAAAGCAGGAGTTGACGCTATTGTCTCTGTCTCTGCCTGCGGGAGTCTTAAGGAGGAATTGAAACCTTTGGATTTTGTGGTTCCCGATCAATTCGTTGATCGGACGCGGGGGGTACGCGCGGCAACATTTTTCACCGATGGCATTGTGGTGCATGTCCCGTTTGCCGAACCCATCTCTCCTGAAATCAGCTCAATCCTTATCGCCAGTGCGCCGGAGGCACAAGTGACCATCCATGCGGGGGGAACGTATGTCAATATGGAAGGTCCGCAATTCTCTACCAAGGCCGAATCGCATCTTTATCGCAGATGGGGAATGGATATTATTGGGATGACTAATCTGACTGAGGCTAAGCTCGCTCGGGAGGCCGAGATCTCTTATGCGACCTTGGCCGCGGTAACGGATTACGACTGCTGGCATGAATCGCATGAAAGCGTCACCATTGAGATGATATTGCAAAATTTGAATAAGAATGTTGAAAATGCCAAGAAAATTCTTAAAATCGTGATTCCCAAGATCGGTCGATTAACTCATTTCAGTGCTCAGGGGGTCTTGAGATATTCTATCGTCACACCAGCTGAGGTGATCCCCGAAAATAAAAAAAAAGAATTGCAGATTTTAATAGGGAAATATATCAAATAGATCGAATCGTTTAGAGGGAAGAAATGGATTATCAAAAAACCCTGAACCTCCCGAAAACAGATTTTCCCATGCGGGCGGGACTGGCCCAGCGAGAACCTCTCTTTCTTCAGAGGTGGGAAAAAGAAAATCTTTATCCTGAGATCAGGAAGAAATTGAAGGGGAAGAAAGTCTTTATTCTGCATGATGGCCCTCCTTATGCGAATGGACATATTCATATTGGTCATGCCCTTAATAAAATTCTTAAAGATTTCATTGTGAAGATGAAAACAATGCAAGGGTTTGACTGTCCGTACATCCCCGGATGGGATTGTCATGGATTACCGATCGAACATCAGTTGTTTAAGGAATTAAAGAAACATAAGCACGAGGTGGATTGTGTGGCCTTCCGTAAAAAAGCCCAGGAGTTTGCTTTGAAATTTGTCGGGATCCAAAGAGAAGAATTCAAACGTCTGGGGGTTTTCGGGGAATGGGAGCAGCCTTATCTCACGTTAACCCCAGAGTATGAGTATTGGATCCTGAATTCTTTATCTCGCTTAACCCAGATGGGCTATGTTTACCGAGGTCTTAAACCGGTCAATTGGTGTTTTCAATGTGAGACGGCCTTGGCCGAGGCGGAGGTGGAATATGCAGATCATGTTTCTCCTTCCATTTATGTTAAATTTCTTGTTAATAATCCAGCCCAAATTCCCGGAATCCCTCAGAATAAAAAGCTCTATTTATTAATCTGGACAACGACACCTTGGACATTGATGGCCAATATCGCCGTGGCTGTTCATGAAAAATATCAATATGCCATTGTGGAATGTGAAAATGAAAATCTCATCATGGAAGCATCTTTAGTCTCTCCCGTGATGGCTAAGGTTCAGAATAATAATTTTAAAATTCTTAAAGACATTCCAGGAAAAGAATTAGCTAAACTGGTTTACACACATCCATTTGATATCCGTGAAAATTGTCGGGTGATTGCTGTTAATTATGTCAGCAAAGAAGAGGGAACGGGTTTGGTGCACACGGCCCCCGGGCATGGACAGGAAGATTATGAGGCTGGCCTAACCCATTCATTAGAAATCTTGATGCCGGTTGATGACCGGGGGAAATTTACCACCGAGGCTGGATCCTTTGCGGGCCAGCATGTGTTTGAGGCTAATGCAAATATTGGACAGGATCTTAAGAGCCGGGGACTTTTGTGGCATGAGGAGAAGATTCAGCACAGTTATCCGCATTGCTGGAGGTGTCAGCAGCCCATTATTTTTCGAGCCACTCAGCAATGGTTTTTGAAGATTGATCATCAAGGATTAAGAGGAAAATTGAATGAGTTAATTCAGAATTCTATCCAATGGATCCCTCACTCAGGAGAGGAGCGGATTCTGGGGATGATTCATACGCGTCCGGATTGGTGTTTATCCCGCCAGCGCTATTGGGGGGTTCCCATTCCAGCCGTGATTTGCCGGGGTTGTCAAGGAGAACAGAAATTGTATGTTCCTATAATCGATCGTTTTGCCGAACTTGTTAAAAAGGAAGGCACCGATGTCTGGTTCGAAAGAGATATCCAGGAATTTATCCCCTCTTCTTTTGTCTGTCCTGATTGTAAGAAAGCGGATTTTGAAAAGACATTTGACATCTTGGATGTTTGGTTCGATTCCGGAGTCAGTCATCAGGTTGTCATCAAGGCAATGATGCATAAAGAACTTCCTGTTGATCTGTATTTAGAAGGTTCGGATCAGCATCGGGGATGGTTTCAGTCTTCTTTGATTCCCGCGGTGGCTATGGAGGGGAAAGCCCCTTATTCAGAGGTCCTGACCCATGGATTTGTGGTCGATGGCGAAGGACGGAAGATGTCCAAGTCCTTAGGTAATGTTATTTCCCCTCAAGACATTATTAAAAATTATGGGGCTGATATTCTGAGATTATGGATTGCTTCCAGCAATTATCACGAGGATATTCGTCTCTCAAAGGAGATTGTTGACCGGCTTATCGATTCCTATCGGAAGATTCGGAACACCTTTCGCTTTCTGTTGGGAAATCTCTATGACTATGATCCCATGAATGATGAGGTCAAATATGCGAGATTACTTCAGTTAGATCAATGGATTCTTTATCGATTGGCCGAGGTATTAAGGATTATTCAAGAGAGTTACAATCAATACGAGTTTATGAAGGTTTATAAGTGGATTTATACCTTCTGTAATGAAGATTTGTCCAGCTTTTATCTTGACATCCTAAAAGATCGGCTGTATACTTCTGCCACTCAAGCGCCGGAAAGACGCAGTGCGCAGACCGTTCTTTACTATATTTTGAATCATTTTGTTCGAATATTAGCGCCCATCCTTAGTTTTACCTCGGAAGAAATATTTGAATTTTTACCCAAGACAACTGAAATGAAACAAAGGAATAGTGTGCATCTTCTTTCCTGGCTAGTTATTCCAGATGAGTGGAGCAACCCGGATACGGGGAAACAATTCCAGTTGTTGATGAACATCAGGCCGTTTGTCCTTAAAGCTTTAGAGGATCAGAGAAAAGAAGAGATTATCGGCAGCTCTTTAGAGGCGAAGTTGATCTTTAAGTCTTTAAGTGATCAAGAATATAATTTTTTAATCCAGCATCGTGAGATTCTTCCTTCGTTTTTTATTGTGTCTCAAGTAGAGATTGGGAAGGTTGCTTCCATTTCCCACGGGTTGGGTGATCATTTTCCTCAAACCGAACTTGGGGTGAAAAAAGCGGATGGTCAAAAATGCAGCCGCTGTTGGCGTTATAGAATAGATGTAGGTAAGGATCAGGAACACCCTCCATTGTGCGAACGATGCTTGGTCAGTATCAGAGAATTTGAGTTGGAAAAACGATAAATCGATCAATTTGAGATGAGATTAGTACTGCGTTACAAAAATTTTTAAACCCAATACTTAAAAAAAAAGCTGTACAGTGTTCCATCGTGCAAAAATTTAGGTATCACAGTATGAGTTTGGTGAGAATCGCTAATTGAAAAAGGAGTGAGGAAGAATGCCCAATAATAAGTTAAACAAGAAAAAGCTAGAAATTTATAAGAATATTCTTCTTAAAAGTAGAGAAGATATCCTCCATGATATTAAAAATATGTCGGATGGTTCGAACCCAGCAAAAGAAAATGGTGGGGATATCGCTGGTCATGCCCTCCATATGGCGGATGTTGCTACTGATATGTATGATCGAGAATTCAATTTGGGTCTGGCATCTAATGATCGTGAACTTCTAAATAAAATCCAGATGGCTCTTAAAAAAATCAAAGATAATACTTACGGAATTTGTTCCGAGTGTGATAAACCTATTCCCTCCGCACGTCTTAAAGCCATCCCTTATACCGAAACCTGTTTGAAATGCCAAGAAGATCTGGAAAAGAAATCACGATAAATTTACCATCCTTTCATTTTTAGAAAATTAGGTCCCTTGCCTGGTCCAACGATCTTCTTCTCAATCACAAGGCGTGAAGCACCCCGGCTTCACGAAATCCATGAAAATCAAGAACCTTGACCGCTCGCAGGCCGATATCTATCTTTCTATTACGACCGTTTTTCTGGTTGTCTTTTTTGACCGCATGACCAAGATATTCTTCATGAATATCCTTGCCGAAGGGGAATCGCTGCCCATCATCCGCAATGTTTTTCATATGACGCTGGTCCACAATACCGGGATCGCCTT
>CAYJUK010000141.1:0-6119 GCA_964373335.1 uncultured Planctomycetales bacterium
TAGCTAAGCGTTGTCTGATTACTTAACGCATCCTGGATTTCAATGGGATTGCCTTTACTGTCGTAACGGATACGGGTCATGTTAGCGTCGGGGTCTTGGATCAAGGTCACTTGATTGAAATTCGGCTCGTAGCTGAAGGTCGTTGTGGCGCCAATACTTTGGTCGGTGGTGGTCAGGAGATTTCCTTTCCCATCATAGGTAAGCGCAATCACGGTGCCGTTGGGCTGAGTGATTCTAACCGGATTCGAATCTTGATCCCGCGCAATTGTGGTGGTGCGGCCGAGGGCATCGGTTATGGTTGTGGCCGCGCCGAAGCGGTCGGTGCTAAAAAACGTTTGGAGATTACGGCCGTCGGTATAGGTAGCAACGGCCTCAGCCGGGCGCACCACCGGTGCGGGATTGGCAGATGTGCCCAAACCGCTTTCGATATCCACCAACCCGATTGTCTCAATCGGAATCAATTGCCGGGTTGAACCATCGGGTCGGTTGGATTGAACATAGCGTCCAGTGAAATTCGGAATATATTCCGTACGGTGAGCACGCTTCGACACTTGCGCCGTCATCCGGTGGCGCGTATCATATTCGAATCTGCGGATTGTGCCGTCCGGATCAGTCATCTGAATCAAATCGCCGTTGGCGTCCTTCTCTAATAATGTGATACGTCCGGCAGGATCGGTAATGCGGACCATCTGATCACTGATATACTCAATTCTCGTCACCAAACTAAAGGGGTCGGTGATCCGAATCAACCGATCTTGTGCGTCATATTCGTAGCGGGTCGTATTGCCGTTACGGTCGACAAGGGAGATCTGTAACCCTTGAGTATTAAATTCATATCTTGTTGCGTCCTTCATCGTACGGGTGAAGGTGCCATTGATATTTTTAATTAAACGAGAAAAATCACCCGATGGCGGCAAGAAAGTATCTGTTAAAGGCCGTTCTCCAGCAGCAAATATTATCCCATCCCGTATAAAATTAACCTGGTCCCGACGAGTGTTACCAAAAACATTCTGAAATTCCGGAACTTGGCTCGTTATGACAACCCTGCCTCCATTGAATTCTCCTACTAAAGTAAGCCCTCGGCCCAATGGGTCTGCGGCGATCACTTGAAGATCTCCTGAATCCGTAAATACTGTATGATAAGAATCAGCCCAATTGCTTAACCCTGCCTCTGTGACATTTCTTAAAACAGGATGTTCCGGAGCTAATAAAACCACATTTTCTTCATTAGAGACAACCTGTTGAGGCTGAAGATTTCTTGGTAGCCAGCCATACTTCCCCGTGCCAATCGGTTCAGAAAGCGCAAATACGCCTCTTCCCGAGGATAATAAGGCACGGATATCTGCTGCCCGGGCCGACAGAGCATTTAATGTCTCTTGGGAAGGAATTGTTACAAATCCATCTTTAAATGTCTCACTTACAAACAGCACATCAAATCCCATCAAATCAATACTAGCAAAATCCTGTGTTGAAACTTCTTGAAAATTGAAATCCTCTAACCGTTCTGCAATATAATAATCCCACACAGTGTCTGTATCAATCCCCAGAACATTAATCTTCCTTCTCCCTGGTGTAAAATGCATGATGGCTCCTGTTCCATCCACTAATAAGAGTCCTTTCTCGGAATCAATTAAATATAACCTCTGCAACTGTTCCATTCCCCAGCCTGCACCGAAAATACTTCCTTTCTGATTGTTCACCAACACCTCTGCAACAACAAAACTCGAAATCGCTGACTCGGCAAAATGACTGGTCAACATCAGCCGATACGGATACATGCCGGTGGGAAGGCCGCTGGCATCAAATTGCACCGCCTGCCGGAGGGATTCGTTTACATCTTCGCTCAAGCTGGTGGTGTCCGTAAAAATCTCTTGTCCCTGGTCAACTCCACCTAATCTTAATTTGGTTGAAATCCTCTGCGGTACGGCACTCAGGGCAGGAATCGTGACGTTAGCGGAAATAATCGGATGGGGATCGGCGGTTTGGCTATTGTAAACAAGTTTTAATGTTCTTTCTTCACCCAATGAGCGATAACTAGCGAATGAATGTTCTTCTCTGAGATTTCCTGAACACACCGAGGTCTCTGAACTTCCCGTCACATTGCAGGACTTTTGTGGATCAATATTCTCTCCATTGTTCCCGCTCCCATCCGCCATGCCTATCGGCGGCATCACAAAATGCCAGTCGTTGGCGCGGATGCCGCCTTCAATGGTAACGATATTTTTTCCATCAGCAGTGACCTGCCCTTTACCGACAACGACGAAAATCCCAGCGTTAGGATCAAGAGACCAAATATCCAGAATTGTTCCCGGCGGCAGGTTATCTATATTCGGGAACGTTATTGGAACCGGTACGGTGTAACTGACACCGACTGGTTGAATGGTTATCAATAATCCGGGATTCAATTCCTCAGGCATGGCGGCCGGGGCCAGACCTTCCGGCACTTCCGAAATCGAAAGATCACCCGTATAATCTCTGCCATTGCTGTCTTTCGCCGTATGCGGCGGGACTTCCATCATCACTCCCAATTCTTCATTTTCAACCATAGTCATGGCATTGGGATCAACCGGTGTTACGCTGTCCATCGCAATCCGCGGCAGGAAAAACGGGCGGTCAACCACATTCGCTGCACCTTCAATTAAAATAATCTTCTCACGGAAGTCAGAATATAAAGAGCCGTCTGGCGCGGTCAAGGCTGTCCCGGCATCAATATCCAAGACCTGCTCTCCGGAGGGAATACCCAAAAGGACAAACCGCCCGGCAGCATCTGAGCGGACAGAAATTCCTGATCCCAAAATTGAAACCGTTGCATTTACAACCGGCGTTTCAATCCCCCGCTCGACAAAAACATTCGTATCCAAGAGCCTCCCGGTTAAAGAAGTCGGGCCGCCCTGGACGCCTGCCACGGTAATCGTGATTGTTTCCGAATCGGCCAATCGGCCGTCGGTCGCGATAAAGGTTAAGGCGTGATTACCGATTTGATCAGAGGCGGGTTTAAACTTAAATTCACCTGTCGTGGAATTCAAACTCGCATTGGCAGGAAGGGGCAAAGGCATTGCGGAATATCTTACGGATAATCTCTCCGGATCAGTAGCCATGAGCTGCAACAAAAACGTTGAACCCAATTGAACCGTTTGCTGACCGATGGGATTTAAAACCGGCGGCAGTGTCCCCGGATTTGGGTACGGCGCCGGCGGCCGCGGCCCGCCGGTAAAAAGAAACCTTAGAATATAAATCGCATCACTAAGGTCGAGTTGTGCATCAGCGTTAGCATTGGCGGCTTCCCTGCATCCCGGGCCAGGCCCACCGGTAAACAAAAACCTCAGAACAAAGATCGCATCCGAGATATCCACCCCCCCGCTCAAATTCGCGTCGGCGCGGATGTAGTTGTTGCAGTTGTAGGGGGAAGCGGTTTGGGCCAGAGCTTGCGGGGGCGAACCAATAAAAAAAGCGGCTAATACTAATAAGCCGCTTATTAAGAAAGCTGTAAATAAACAAAAGACTTTCACAAAAAATTTTGTAAGCTTATTAATTTTATAGGTTGTGTACGCCAAAGGTTTATTCAGTAGACCCTGCCCTTAATGTCCGTGTCCCCGGAAGACTCTCCCTTATTTCGGCCTGTTATCCAAAACCCTCTTCTCTTTATTAGACGTCTCGAGTTCCAAACGTTTTACAATCTCGGGATAAGAAAGGAAGACCACTTCATTAGGAGACAGTTCTGTCGCTGTCAATATTTTATCCTTGATCTCCCTCTCAACCCTAGCGCGGTCAGCGCCATCTTTAGGACACACATAAATGGCCAGCTCATCCACCTCAAAAGGGTCATTGTCTTTTTTGCGAATCTCAAGCTGCCACTCTTCGATTTGCTCGATATTGGAAAGGCATTCGGCAAAATGATTGAGATTCACCAGCGCGCCTTTAATCTTCGAGAGATTCAGATCCTTGACATCGGATAAACGGGTAATATCACTCGATAACCGCGGGACAGTCCTTTTACAATAAGGACACGGCTCGCCGGTGATGCCTCCTTGGGCAAAATCTCCGGTTCGATAACGAATGACCACGCTGGCCCTGGCATCCAAAGGAGTATAAACAATCTCGCCATCCTTCCCCTCTGGCTGGATCTCCCCTGTTTCCGGATCGATGATCTCGATAATCTCTTTGTCAGGATACAAGTGATATCCACTGGAGGTCCCTAAAGGAGTGGGGCATTCCGCCCAGGCAGCGCGAGATTCAGTAAAACCATACGTGCCAAATACTGAGACATCTTTCGCCCCCATCTCCCCTAAGAGTTCCGCGAGTCTTTCTTTAAAGACATTGGTCACCCGGGAAGCCCCCAGAACGACCTTTTGGATCGAATCCAACCGGCAGCCCTTTTCTTTAGCCATGCGCAGGACATGATAGACGTAACTGGGAACCCCCAGAAGAACAGATGGTTTTAATCTTTCCAAGGCTAATACATTGCCCTCGGTTCCTAACACCTTCCCGCCCCCGGTGCTTAAAATAAATAATCCGGAAGCCAGCCCTCCAAAGACCACCTGCCAAAAGGCCAAGTGGGGAGCAAAGGGAAAAATGCTGATCACTTTTTCCGCCGGATCAATCTTAAACAGGCTCAACATCCGGGCCCCGGAGGTATAAAGATTCTTAAGATCATAATCGCTATAAAGAAAAGGGACCGGTTGATTCGTCGTCCCAGTCGTATAGGTCATAAAGATAGGACGAAATTCCTTGGCCAGGCTTTCTTTGACATATTCCTCTCCTCGAAAGGCCTTGGATAAGACCAGAGAGAGCAGCCGTGCCTTGGGCCAATACTGGCGGATCTTTTCCGGATCTGGCTGTAAAATGAAGTCTCGATATTTCACTGGATTTTCTTCTGTCGATAACAAATCTTTTTTGGAGGTCAGGGGAATATGTTTTAAATCCTCGATGGATTTAATCTTGCGGGGATCAATCTTGTGTTCTTTAAAAAGATTTTGGTAATAGGGACTAAAAGGGAAAAGGCGGGTTTGGATAAAGGACTGTAGTTTTTTCTTCTGCAGGTTAAAGATCTCACCCTTTGATAACTGCGCTATAGGCCTCCAAGAGTCCATGGAGTTCATTATACCTAAAAATAATTTTGGGAACTATTGTTTGTTAAATCTTTTGCTAAATCTTTTGTAAAGATAACATGTTACACAAAATCCCTGAAAGGCAGAGATGAGAAATAATACCCCCAGCACCAGGATGATCCAGCGGCCCCAGGGGATAAAGGCTGACACAACCATAAGGATCCCGAATAAAGTCCTGGTAAAGACTTCTTCCGGCGGCATATTCTTAATTCGCGGCATCTCTCAAGCTCCTTTCGTACCTTTCTCCCTAAATCGGAAAATTCCGGGGACACCGACCATCCAACCCCTGACAATCCAGTAGGAACTCATTAATGAACATGATCATGTGTGAGTCATCAATGAGCCTTGTTGCTATTCTGTTTCCGCAATCCTGGCGAATTTCTCCGGATCTTTCTCAAAATCCTTTAGACACATCTTACAGCAGAGATTGTAAATCTTGCCGTTATATTCATACTTGATAATCTCTCCCATCTCACCCGCAGCATTCCCACTGACCGGACAGATCTTATTCCCGACTTCAACCGCTTGAGAGGCGGTCCGGGCAGGGGATCGCGTTTCATCCATCATCTCCTTAAGAGGAATCATCTCGTGATTATTATGCAGATAGGATTGGGATACCAAGATCAATCCTGCCGAGATCACGATAACTAAAGCTATATAAAAATATAACCGATTTTTCATGAGCCACCTCACTTGTTTAGGATTGAAAAAATCTTACTCAAGTTCCTTGAGGCAATTTCTTGATCCAGTCGGCCTGGCCGGACTGCATCTCAAAATACCACTTCCAGATGAAATAAAGAACCGGATAGACTAAAAGTTCGAGGATAAAAGAACTGAATAATCCTCCCACCATCGGTGCCGCGATGCGTTTCATCAAATCGGTCCCAGCTCCGGTAGACCACATGATGGGCAGAAGCCCCATAAAGGCGGCCATCACCGTCATCAACTTGGGCCGGATTCTTTTTACCGCCCCATGGATAATGGCTTCCTCTAAATCCTCCCTCGTGCGCA
>CAYJUK010000142.1:0-6072 GCA_964373335.1 uncultured Planctomycetales bacterium
CAGCCGCCTAAGATTTTACCGGAGGTCATTACCCCGCGGATTGTCATTCAAGCCTTGGAAGAGGCGAGCGAGAAATAGGATAGTGAAATGAACAGAAGATGATGGAGATTTTTCACGATTCGTTGTCGTCAATAGAAGGAAGGAATGTATGGAGAGATTAAAGTTCATTTTATTGGCTTAGAGGAACTGATCCAGGCTAAAAAGATTGCTCAGCGCAAGCAAGATTTGGCTGATTTAGAAATATTAATGGATGTGAAGAAAAGGAGGAAGTGAGGAAATGTTAATTAAATTTCAACTTTGGGGTATACTTGTTCTTTATGAAAACTTCTCACAAAATAGCGAAGTTTTCATAAAACCCCAAAAGTTGGGGTAAACAAGCATTTTCTTTATACGAAATTTTGATTAATAAGTGCTATAAAGGACAAATTGCCCTGGGGGTTATTTTTTTAGGCTTGATCTTTTTGAGCCCGATTCAAGGAGCGGAAGCCTCCGTGAAGGTGGGGGAACCTGCCCCAGAGTTCAGCTTAACCGGCAGCGATGGTAAGGGACATTCCTTAATGGATTACCGCGGCAAGTTTGTGGTCTTGGAGTGGCTCAATCAGGACTGTCCATTCGTCCATAAACATTATGAAAGCGGGAATATGCAAAGGCTTCAGAAGACCTATACTGAACAAGGGGTGATCTGGTTGTCGATCAATTCATCAGCTCCGGGCAAGGAAGGCCATTATTCTCCGGAAGAAACCAGCCAGTTAACGCAAGAGAAGGGAGCTCAGCCGACCGCGGTTCTCCTGGATCCAGAAGGGAATGTCGGCCGCCAGTACACCGCGCAAACCACACCGCATATGTTTATCATTGATCCTGATGGCAATCTCATTTATCAAGGGGCTATTGACGATACCCCCAGCACGAACATTGAGGATATTGCCGCCTCCCGTAATTTTGTGGATTTAGCCCTTCAGGCAGCCTTAGCGGGTCTGCCGGTTGAATTCTCCGCGACCAAGTCTTATGGCTGTTCGGTGAAATATGGAAAGTAAAACCTATAAAAAATTTTTTATGGTAGAATAGGCCGCATGTTTTTTCGGAAGTTCATAGGTGGTGAGATCGGCATGGGAACAGTGGGTGATGTTTTCGGAAACGATAAGGGAATGGGAATAGCAGTTTTTTAATTTGCGAAATTCAATTCATTGAAAGGAGGGTCAGGTGATAGGTAAAGTCCTTTGTGTTGTATTTTCTCTGGGCCTGGCGGGATGTGCCACTACGAGTAAAGATTTTTCTATGCAGCAGCTGCAATTGCGGGTGGCCGAGCTGGAACGCCAAGTGGATATGAAAGACGAAGAGATCCAGACATTGAAAGAAGATGTCCAGCAGATGTCCTGGCAGATGAATGAACCTAATGATTCAAATGATTCGGCTCCTGATTTTGATTCTGAGGTGGAAGGGTCGTCTAGACCGGTAGTTCCCAAGAAATTATCTAAGTCTGATCAGGAGATTATCCGAGTCGCCGTCAATACGGATGAAGTCCAAAGGGCATTGTCCAATGCCGGTTATTACAATGGAACCATTGATGGCAAGATCGGGGAGAAAACGAAAAATGCCATTAAAGAGTTTCAACAGGATCATGGCCTTAAGGCCGACGGAATCATTGGGAATAAAACCTGGCTGGAGTTAAAGAGCTATCTGCAATAAGGCATGCCGCAGACCATCAGTCTACTCGGTTGTGGTTGGTTAGGTTGGCCGCTGGGGAAACTACTTGTTCAGAATGGCTGGATCGTTAAAGGTTCGACAACCTCACCGGAAAAGATCCCTCATTTGGAATCCTCAGGGATCAACCCTTTTCTTATTACTATCAATCCCTCCGAACATTATTTAATCCAGGATCAGAAGAGAGTCGAGTTTTTTAATAGTTCTCATCTTTTCTTGAATATCCCATTTCGTAGAGGTCTATCTGATCCCTTCGATTATTTTCGGCAGATGGAAGCCGTTATCCATCAGGTCAATCATTCCCCAATAGATTTTGTGATTTTTACCAGTTCAACCGCGGTGTACCCTGCTTCCGTGGGCTGGATGACTGAAGCGGATGAGATCATCCCGGACAACGACCGCTCTCATGTCCTTTTGAACATTGAGCAATTGCTTTTCGAGCAAACCCATTTTCAAACGACAGTTCTACGATTGGGAGGCTTATATGGAGCTGAGCGCAAGATCGGGGCCTTCCTGGCGGGGAGAACAAAAGTCCCGGAAGGCAACGGTCCGGTGAATCTCGTGCACAGGGATGATTGCACTCAGATCATCCTTCAGGTCATCATCCAAAATATCCGAGGTGAGATTTTTAATGTGGTGAGTGATGCTCATCCTGCCCATAAAGAGTTATACACTCAGGCCGCTGTTAAGGCGGGTCTTCCGCCGCCGGAATTTGATGAGACAAAACCAGGACCGACCAAACGAGTGAGTAATGAGAAAATCAAAATGCGGTTGGGATATCGATTCAAGTATCCCGATCCACTTAAAGATTTATGAGAATCGAATTAAAATGATGACGGGTATGCCTTTTGCCAGTGAACCAGAGGGCCAAGGACTTCCCGACTCATGAAAAAACCTCCTTTGATCCTGACTGTTACGCTTAATCCTGCGATAGACAAGGTTGCAATTAGGACCTGGAATTGGTGCGCTAAGAGAAGCTTCCAGGACCCAAGGATATTGAACCCCAACTTCAATTCCAGGGTTAGAAATTTTTCTGGCGGGAAGCCGGCAAAGACTCAGGATTATCTAGGGGCCGGAGGCAAAGGGATCAATGTCAGCCGGGCATTGAAGAATTTAGGCCTGAAGACCCTGGCTTTAGGGATTATCGGTGGGACAACGGGCCGATTGATTCAAGACCAATTGGATTTAGAGAACATTCCCCATGATTTTTTGAATATCCCTCACGAGAGCCGAACGAATCTTACCTTTATCAACCTTCCTTCCCGGCAGGTGCGCCGCAGATTAACTCCCGGCCCTAAGGTTGGGAGGAAAGAAGCCTGGCTATTCGCAAGTCAATTAAGGAAACATCTTAAGCCGGGACGTTGGATTGTTTTCTCCGGCAGGAATCTCCCGGGAATTCCTGGGAGATTCCTCAAGCGGCTCATCTTCCTGGCCATCAGGAGGAAAATGTACACCTGTTTGGATACCAGCGGAGAATCCTTCAAAGAAGGACTACTGGCAAGACCTTTTCTGATTAAGCCCAATCTCAAAGAGGCCGAAGAGGCCATGGGAAGACGATTAAACTCATTGTTAAAACTAAAGAAGGCTATACAATACTGGCATCGGCAAGGGATTCGGGTGGTGTGTATGACCCTGGGAAGAAGGGGAGCGCTGGCCTCAGATGGACAACAGATGTGGATGGCAATGCCGCCGTTCATAAAAGTATTAAATAACGTCGGCTGTGGTGATACGCTCTTAGCAGGATTTATCACTTCTTTTTGTCAGGGAAAGAGTCTCCCTGAGTCTTTAAGATTCGCGGTGGCCTGTGCGGCAGCGAATGGCCTGACCCTGAAACCGGCTGAGATTCGCAGGAAGGATCTTAAGTCAATTCTTCCTAAAATCAAAATGAAAATGATTGAGCAATTGAAATGACCGGATTAACCGAAAGGAGAAATCTATGGCGCATAAAATTCTGATGATTGATGATGATCGGGTCAATTCGATCCTGATTCAGACACGCTTGGAGGAAAAAGGTTTTCAGGTGGACGCTGCTTATAATGGGGAAGAAGGTCTTCAAAAGGTTAATCTCAATAAACCCGATTTGATTATCCTCGATATCGAGATGCCTAAAATGGACGGGTATGCTTTTATGAATGTCTTGAATGCGGATGCGAATCTCAAATTCATCCCGACGATTGTTCTGACATCTCACAGTGATATGCAGCCGATCTTTCATAGGAAGGGGATCAAGGAATATCTCGTCAAACCAATCATGATCGAGACTTTATTAGAGAAGATGAATAAATATTTACCTGCCGCACCAGCGTAACCAGGGACTGTCCCATAGCGTAACCAGGGCTGTCCCCTTTGTGCCCTTCCCGCCTCTGAGTTCATTCGAGCGAGTTTGATTGATGATAATTGGATTAATGTTCATAAAGAGATTTTGCCTGTATAATGCGAGGGCTCATATTCATCTGATCATTGGCTCAATTGCTTAGATATCACATTGACATATTGAAGGGTGTATGGCAGGAATGCCCCCGAAGCCAGGGTAGGATTATTGAACAGCCCCAGTTAATATGTTATATTGACACTATGATATCCTATATTTTAAGACGAGATCACGCAGCATTGATACAACTTAATAAAGAAATGAAACCTGAAGAAAGGCTTATCGCCTTTTTAAATCATTCCCGTTTAATCCATCAGGTCTACAGGGCAGGAAAAGCATTCCGCAGCCAATCCTCAGCTTCTCAAATAAGCAAAAATGTCTTCCTCAAAAAATGAAAATCAGCGGCCCCGGGGAATCTTCACTTCTGCTATTAAAAGTCATTAGATTACTGGATAAAGGGAATATCCCGTATGCCATCGTTGGCGCATTCGCGGCTTCCTTTTATGGAGTGGTGCGGGCCAGTTTGGATGTTGATGCAGTCATCTCAGTTGGAAAAAATAAAGAAAAACTACACCAGCTTTTGGCTTCCTTAAAAAAGAAAAATTTAAAAACGAAATTAAGGCAGGGAGATTCTCAAGACCCCATCCGCGGTGTCATCAATATTGAGGATAATTTTAGAAACCGCGTTGATCTTTTGATAGGCATACGCGGGATGAAAGATGATGTGTTTGATAGGGTCATGGCTGTTTCCTTTTTCAACACAAAGATAGAGATCATCGGGGTTGAAGATTTCATCGCCATGAAGATTTTCGCCGGCAGCGCTAAAGATATACAAGATGTGATCGGTGTCCTCAAGGTCTCCGCGGGAAAGATAAATCGGCCTCTGCTAAAACAGTTGACCCTTCATTACGGAAAAATAGAATTTAAAAGACTGAAACAAATCCTAAAAACAGAAAAATATGACAAGCGCGGCTCACGATGATTAACATATCCCAAAATAGAAAAGTTTTCACTGAAACTAACGGCTGCCCCGATTTTTTGAAACAAACAATGATAATATCAGGACTGCCACATATCTTTCGGGGTATATTTATGAAAGTTTTTGTAGAGACCTACGGCTGACCGTTGGGCGAAATACCGCGTGATGATTCTGGGGATTTTAAAGATGTTAAATGGTTTAGGATGAACGGGTTGCAAGAAATTTATAATTTGGTAGATTTTGAAAAAACGCCCGGGTATAAATAAGAGAAACAGAAAATGTAAAATTGTTGCCTTGACTTTTCAGCATACAAATACAGTTTAGTCTTGACTTTTCTGCAGTATAGTGCATAATAATTTCCATGAGACGGACTCTTGAGGGAAAGATAAAAACTGACCTAAATCAAAAGATAGTTCTTTTAAGTGGTCCTCGCCAGGTCGGGAAAACGACTCTCGCCAAAACCCTTTATCCGGAAAATTCCGAATATTTCAATATGGACAACGAAGAACATCGCCTGCTTATTCGAAAGCAAGCTTGGCGGCGGGATTGTGATTTGGTCATTTTTGATGAATTGCAAAAAATAAAAAAATGGAAAAGCTGGATCAAAGGAATTTATGACACCGAAGGTATAAAACCTCGTCTCCTGGTAACAGGATCCGCCCGCCTTGACATTCATCGAAAAGATGGGGATTCGCTGGCCGGAAGGTTTTATCATTACCGGCTTCATCCTTTTTCCGTTTCTGAGGTTAAAGGGGGTGACTCGCCGGATAAAGTCTTGGAGAAAATTATGAAGCTTGGTGGATTTCCCGAACCGTTTCTTAAAGGAACTGAGGAAGAATCCAAACGCTGGCGTCGTTCTCACATTGACCGTATTTTACAGGAAGATTTATTTGATATTGCATCTGTCCGTGATATTAGGAGTCTTGAGACACTTGTTGAACTCTTACGCAATGCCGTGGGAAGCACGATATCTTATGAATCTCTGGCCCGAGACCTGCAGGTTTCACCCCATACCATACGA
>CAYJUK010000143.1:0-5987 GCA_964373335.1 uncultured Planctomycetales bacterium
AAATGTATACAGAAAAGGCGGGTTATAACCGACCTGTGTCTTATAAAAAGAAATGGACTGCTGTTTCTTTTTAAGGCTGTCTTCATCCAAGTCGAAAGAAAACCAAACCGTATCTTTCTCCGGCCAATTTTTGGGTGGAGCGATTGACAACTGTGGACTGTTAAAGGCCATCTATCCCAATGAATCAAATATCCATAAATTTCAGGCTCTGTAATCTGTCCTTCTAAATCCCAAAGAGCGACTTGTAAGTAAAGCGGAAATGCCCGATGATCCTTATGTGTATCCAATGGATGCGAAACAAAAATCTTTGTCGGCTTAAAATCGATAATCACTTGCTTTAAATCTTTTAAAACACTATCTCCCAAGTACGGCGCACCCGGTGACAAAGCTTCTTAGTAGGGCACTTGACGCACACGCGTCAACATGCTTTTGAATGGTTTTTTCTCACCCCAAAACGAGGTAAAAATATTTTCTGTTCCCCAATCGGGATATCCAAGAAACACGAGTTGATCTTTTTTAACACCCAAAGACTCCATCCCAAGACTAGCCTCTTGACCTCGTAATTGTCCCATCATCAAAACTGCTTTTTGACGGAAGACTAGACGCTTTTGATTAACCATAAAAGATGGTTCGTTATTATCTCCGTTTGTTAAATAAATGATTTTAAATGGGATATTTTCTTGCAGAGCCTTTTGAATAACGCCTGCCGCTCCGATGGCTTCATCATCCGGGTGTGGGGCAAGAATAAGAATTCGATCTTGGTTAGTTAAACTGAACGTTTTAAACTCAAGTTCTTTACCATATGAAATTTGATTTAATAAAAACAAAAAGAATACTGCGCTTAAAATTCTTTTAATAACCATATAAACCTTTATAAGACTTCTTTCTCCACTTTGACGGCTCAATCTACACCAATTGAGCTATTTTCTTTCTCCATTTAATCCGATAAGTAACTTCAACCTTATCGCCGGGGACTACATCTGAAAATGGGTAACCATCATTAAAAATAAAAAGTATATACAAAATGTTATTCTCTGTCGCATAAAAATCCCCCAAATCACTTAAATATTTTGTCAAAAATACCATCGATTAATTGCGATTCGGGCGATTTTTGATCTTGAGATGACGTTCCCTGTTTTTGATTCTGCGCACCCGAGGAAGACGGCTGATCCTCTACCCCTAAAGCTTTATTCAGTACCCTCTCAAGCTGCTTTTTCCCTTCGATACGCATGGCATTCTTGCCCATATCAAGTGCTGTTTGTGTGACCGCTACGACTGGAACATCCGGCCCCTTTCCCGTTACATGAACAGGCAAACTGATATTGCTGCTTTCATCGTATAAATATTTCAATTCGTCAATGCCCTCTCCCATCGCAATAGACAATTCCGACGGAATTTTAACCGACCCATCTAAAGCATATTTTTGATCAAACCCTGCCTTACATTTTCCTGAGAAAATAAATTCATCAGCTTCCACAGCAATGGGCTCCAAGCTAATAACTCCCTGAGAAATCAAACAAGGACTGGATATTTTCTTAATCTCGGTGTCCTTACTTTTAAGCTTTGCCTTATATTTTTCCGGCAGTTTAGATTCAACACGCGAAGATACATTGGGCAAAAAAGAAATCTTATCCAAAACGGTTTTAAGGACGTTCAGGTCTTTTAACTTTGCTTCCTTAACTTCAAAATTCCCATCACCTGTGATCGAATTAAGATCTGCGGCCTGCCCTTTGGCTTTTATCGTGCCCAAAACCAAACCTTCCACTTTAACGGGCGAATCTTTCTGATCTAATATTTCCGCGAGATTAATGCCTTTTATTTCACCAGAAAAATCAAAATCCTGACGCGTCATGTAATCGGCTACGCCAACCTTAGCCGTGATCTGCCCTTTACCTAAAGTCGCTTGAAGGTCATCTAGGGTCAATTGACTTTCCGTCATCTTAAAGTTTGTTTCCGTCCCACGTACAGGCAAAGCAAGCTCTTTGAGTTTAACTTCCCAATTCTTTAGTGAACCATTGCCGGATAAAGTAGGAAGTCCCCTCGGCCCAGCAGTCGCTTGAGCAATAGTTACGTTTAAATCTCCCTTCAATTTTTCAGGCAGAGGAACATCCTTTAATGACACAACGGAATTCCTTAATCCTTCCATCGAGATCGTCGATAATTCAGTTCTCGCGGTTGTTTCCTTTAATTTCACGCTTTGATCCTCCAACCGAAATGTCGCTGTTCCTTTTACATCAATATTCGGTTGATCGCTTAAATAAGCCAAATGAATATCAAATCCGAATGGCTTGTTTAATCCAAAACCTTTTAGATCCGCGCTTATGTGAGAGGCCGCAAATGAAATTCCCGGGGCGACTTCTTTCATGCTAACTTCGCCTTCTTTGAAGGCAGCATCCACGAGAACAGAACCTAAGCCCTGCGGCCCAGCCGAAAATTCTTTTACATTCACCTCCAACTGTCCTTTTAAAACCTCTGGGAAAGGAATATTTTTAAGAGGATGTATTTTTGTCTTCAGACGGTCAAATGGAATTTTGGCGAGATCGGTCTTAATGCCCATTTTGCTTAAATGAATATTTTGGGTTTCCGGATCAAAGGCCATCTTACCGTCGATTGAAACATTAACCTCTTCACTTTCATACCCAAGTGATCCGGTAATATCAAAAGCATCATCAAAAGAAAAATCTTTGAAATCAAGATTGATTTTATTTGCTGTAAACGAAATCCCGGGGGCAACCTCATCCATTTGAATTTTTCCGTTCTGCCATTGAAGGCCAAGATTCATTAAACCAAGCCCTCTTGGGGAGACGGCAAAATGATCGATCAGCACGCTAAGCTTTCCGCCGAAAACTTTTGGAAAAGGCGTCTCTTTGGGAACAAATCCCGATGCTTTAAGGCGATCCAAAGGAAAACTGTCTAAATCAATGCTGGCCAAGCCGTCTTTAATAACCACTGATTGTGTATTCAAATTGTAGGAAATAATGCCATCAAAGGCAATGTTCTGAGCTTCGTTAAGATAAGCTGTTTTCAAAGAAACCGAAAAAGGTTTATCCATAGAAAAATTTCTGATCGCCACATCAGTATCGTTTACTCCAAATGATGTACCGGAAATAATATCCTTAAGTATTAATTCGCCATCCTGAAGCATAACATCCAAAAGAATTGACTTAAGTCCGCTTGCCGAAGCTACCGCATCCTTAACTGTCATTTGTAATTTCCCAGAAAGCTGTTCCGGAAGAGGAACATCCTTAAGCGGTGCGATATCTGACCTTATTTTTGTAAGCGCCCACAAGGCCAAGTCCGTTGCAAACTGTCCTTCGGTTAAACGAATTTCTTGCGTCTTGGGATCAAGCAAAATCATGCCTGTAAAATCAACGTTGGGCTGATCCTGATACAACGCTGCCTTAATGGTTATTTGTGACGGTACTGCACCATCTAAAGAAAAATTCTGCAATCCGAAATCAACCTGACTAGCTTCAAACGAAATACCCGGAACAATCTCCGGTGCAATCACCTTGCCCTTTGTCAAAGCAACACTCACATTAACCTTGCCCAATCCTTTATCAGAGACTACCGCTTCCTTGATTTTGACTTTTATCTGTCCTTCTAAGACCTGCGGGAGCGGAATCCCATGAAGTAATGGAAATGCCCGCAATTCATCCAACGGCAAATCGTTTAGGTCCACAGCGATGTTTGTATCCGCAATTTTCACTTCGTTCGCTGTCAACTTTAACTGTACTTTACCTGTTAAACTAAAATTCTTTTGCGATGATAAAATAGCCGCCTCGAGAGAGACATTAAACAGTTTTGTTAAAGAAAATCGTTGCACATCCAATGAAGCTTGTGTGACAGACAATTTTAAATCCGGCTGAACTGATTTATCCGTCAAATAAATTTGTGCATTTTCGATTTTAAAAGAATTAACAAAAATGGCTGGTAAGGCAAAGGCCGCAGAAGAAATACTTTTATTACCTTGAGATGATCCTTGGGCGGGTTGACCGATTGTTTGGATATTAAAACTCCCATCGGCATTACGAACAATCTCGATTCGGGGGGAGCGGACTAAAACACTCGGGACGGAGATCTGCCGCGACATGAGAAACGGCAGGATATCCACTCCCGCATCAATCTCCTCAACGGCAACAAAATTATCGCCTCCAAAATCAGGGTTCTCGGCAATCGAAAAATCCGTCAGATGAAATCTTATGCCCTTTTCTAACGAAACCTTCAAATCGATATCCTTAAAATCAACCGACCTTCCTAAAGATTGGCTGACGATTTGGACAACCTGCGGCTTATATTTCTTAATGTCAAAATTCTTCAAGAAAATAAAACCGCCGATGAGGGCGATAAGGATAAAAATAAATATAACTAAAAATAAAATGCCTATTATTTTGAGGAAACGATTCATAACATAGTCTAATCATTTAACAAAAAATAAATTGATTTAAATTCCGTTTGTCTACCTTGTGTTTTTTCGGTCTTTTTTATTGTTCTTTTATTCTTTTTCTTTGATTATTGGGTTTCTTTTCCGTTATACTCGAACCCTTTTTAGACCAAGGCCAAGAATATGCGTTATGCCCGAAACCAAAAATCAAACTGAAAACAATGAGGCTGGCCAATAAAAGTTTGCTTTTATTCATATACCCCCTTAAGGTTTATACCTCTTGAAAACTCTCTAAATAAAATAATAAATTGTCCGAAGCCGAATATTACCTTTTTGTTGGTTTAACAAGGGTAGCTTAGTTTGTCCCCGGTTTATAAACGACTAAAACACGTATCCCTTCTGCCACACCAGAATCTATCTACTTTGCGATGAACTTCATTTCACTTTTACTGGACTCTTCTAAAATAACAACTTCGCTCTTCTGATAATTTACGGAGACTACTTTCCCCCGCACATATTCCTTAGAAAGACCGGCGAAACTGTTGCTTACGGCGCTAAGCAAAATTACAATTCCAAAAATTTCAGTTAACAGCTTTTTCATCCGCCCCTCCTCGCTTAAAGTTTTAAATATTTTCCGGATTATCTTTTCTTCTGAACAAGTTTAACGGATTTGGCCACATTGCTCCCGGAATCCGACCTGACAATTACGGCTTGGCCTTTCTGAAATGAAGCGGCAACATCCGGGCTCACTTTTTAAGTGACGTTTGTTCCCGATCGGGAATCAGCGACAGTTATTTCGTTTTTCACCGTATCGATGGAAACAATCGGCCCTTTGGCAATATCGCCTTTAATCATTCCGGCAAAACTGGACGTTGACAAAAAAACTAACCCCAGAAGAACAACCAGCATAATGACGCTTTTTCGAACCATTTTCCCTTCTCCTTTTCATTAACGGTTAATCTTATTCTCCTCACATTTTATTCAAGATAAAATTTCAGCTCTGCCCATGTCATTTGGCCGACTTTACCGTCGGCCTTTAATCCATTATCTTTTTGAAATTTCATGATTGCTTCTTGTGTCTTGGCTCCCATCTTTCCATCGACTGATCCTTTATAATAACCGGCTCTCTTTAAAGCCTTTTGAATCTGATTTGTTGATGGATTCGAAGAATAACTGGAATCGCTTCTAGTTTTTGAAGAACCTGCTGACCTTCGGTAACTTTCTCCTTCCCTTCTCTGCTGCTCACGCTCCAACTGCGCAACTTCTTGATCTTTTTCTTTCAACTCCTCTTCCAAAGACGCTATGCGGCTCTGACATTGCTGCAGTTCTAATGCATGATTCTTGCCTGCCGTAGCGCATCCCGCAAAGAAAAGAATGCATAAAGCCAAAATAAGATATCTGCTGATCATCCTTTACCTCCCGGTTTCATATTTTTTGAGTTCTTCCCATGTTTGAACGTTCATAACGCCGCTGTCTTTAAGGTTTCTCGATCTTTGGAATTGTTTGATCGCTTTGACGGTCAACGGCCCCATTTTCCCATCAATTTCTCCTTTATAAAATCCGGCTTTACGTAATAACGATTGAATCTTCTTGATGTCATAAG
>CAYJUK010000144.1:0-5922 GCA_964373335.1 uncultured Planctomycetales bacterium
TCCGACCCCAATAATCCTGTTAAATATACAAAGCTAACAGTGACCGGTAATGTTTCATCTGAAGACGGAGAATGCCTTGAGATGGAAACCCAAGGACACAAATTAGCAGAACTTCTTTTTAAGCGTTTTGTGATTTCCCGGAATTATTCCGTTAGTGATCGGTTATGGCGTGTTGCGACGGTAAAAAAAGATGGAAAGGAAAAGGTCGACGCGCGATGGTTGGAGCAGATGCCTGATGATGTTTGGGAGATTGTACGGGAAAATATTCTAAAGTGCAAATAACATTATAGAGAGAGATAAATGAAAGTTTATATCATCGGTGCTGGACCTGGAGATCCAAAATTAATTACGGTCAAAGGCGCTGAGTTAATTGAACGCTGTCCGATTGTTTTTTATACAGGGTCATTGGTTCCTAAGGAAGTGGTTGTCCGGGCACGTGCTGATGCCAAAGTTCTGGATTCCTCCGGAATGGATTTAAATCAAATCGTTGATATCCTTAAAGAAGCCCATCGCAGCAATCAGGATGTGGCTCGCGTCCACACCGGCGATCCGTCGATATTTGGCTCGACGGCGGAGCAAATCCGTAAAATGGAAGAACTAGGTATTCCTTATGAAATCATTCCCGGCGTTTCATCGTTTACGGCCGCGGCTGCTGTGTTAGGAAAAGAGTTAACACTTCCTGAATTATCCCAAACCGTCATTGTGACTAGAGCCGAAGGGCGAACACTCATGCCGGAAAAAGAAAAATTGCATATGCTTGCTGCCCATGAAGCCACAATCGTTCTATTTTTAAGCGTTAGTCTTATGCGCAAAATCGTTAAAGAGTTAAGCCCGCATTACGGCGAGGATTGTCCGGTGGCGGTTGTGCAAAAAGCGACGTGGCCGGATCAAAAAATTGTTTTGGGAACACTCAAAGATATATCTGACAAAGTTAGAGAAGCCAAGATAACCGAGACGGCTATTATTATCGTGGGCCGTGTTTTAACATCTAAAGATTTCGCCAATTCCCGTTTGTATGATCCGGAATTTACGCACCGCTTTCGTAAAGGGAAAAAGACCACAGCCATGGATGTTTCTTAAATGATTTGTTTTATTTTGATTCGGCATGGCGACACATTGTGGACTAAAGAGAAGAGGTATCTGGGTAGGACGGACATTTCTCTCTCTGTGATAGGAAGAAAAAAAATGATTATGTTGGAGAAAATCATCCGTCACGCAGACGTGGATATGATTTACACATCTTCTCTGGGGCGGGCAAAAGAATCCGGCAGAATCATTGCCGGATCAAGAAGGATAAAGATTAAAGAAGATAAACGTCTTAATGAGATATCTTTTGGTCGATGGGAAGGAAAAACTGGACAGGAATTGTGGGATGAAAAAGATCCTGTTTATAAAAAGTGGATGGAAGGCCGCTGGGTAACAGCTCCGGATGGAGAATCGATTCACTCTTTGAGAAAAAGAATTAAAAAATTTTTAACCGATTGTATTAGACAATATAAAAACAAAACGATTGTCATTGTTTCGCATGGCGGGACGATACGCATGATCTTGACTGAACTTTTAAATCTTCCACTAAAGTACATGTTTTCTTTTCGTATCGATCCGGCCTCGGTGACAGTTATAAAACATTATTCCAATAGCACCGCACAATTAATGTGCCTTAATCGAAAAGATATGGAACCGGCATGGATTCTAAAAAAATAACTTTGATTACTGGTGGTATACGTAGCGGCAAAAGCCGTTATGCTTTATCTTTGGCTCAAAAGATGAATGGTCAAAAAATATTTATCGCCACCGCCGAATCCTTCGATGAGTCAATGGCCATAAGGATAAAAAAGCATCAACAAGAACGGGGCAATGAATTTACAATAATTGAAGAACTGATCTATTTAGCTAAAGCTATGAGCGTTGTCCATCAAGAAAGTGACGTGATCCTTATTGATTGTCTTACGCTTTGGGTCAATAATCTCCTCTATTATTTTAAAGAGGATGCTGGAAAAATTCGCCAGCAATTTGATTTATTTCTGGATGTTTTGGCTAATCCTCCAAGACAAATAGTTATCGTGACCAATGAAGTTGGATTAGGCGTTACGCCGGAAAATGAATTAACCAGAACGTTTATTGATGAATTAGGATTTATTAATCAAAGGGTTGCTCAGCTTAGTGACGAAGTCATTATGATGATAGCTGGCCTGCCTCAATTTATAAAAGGAGTTAATCGCCATGATCCAATGGATTATTCGTTCTCAAGAAATACAACCCATCAGTAAAGAGTGGATTCAAAAAGTTCACCGTCAACTCGACAGCCAAACGCGTCCGCAGGGGAGCTTAGGATATTTAGAAGATGTTATTGCCAAGTTTGTTTCAATTCAACAGAAAGATCGTCCCCACTTAGAGAAAAAAAGAATTTTGGTTTTTGCCAGCGATCACGGTGTGGAAAAAGAAGGTGTAAGTCTCTATCCGCGGGAAGTCACAAAGGCAATGGTGATGAATTTTCTCAACGGCGGGGCAACAATCAATGCTCTGGCCAGACAAATCAAGGCGGATGTAAAAGTCATCGATGTCGGTGTTGATGCGGATTTCATCGAGCACGATTCTCTTATTCAAGCGAAAGTCGGTAGAGGGACAAGAAATTTTAAATTAGTACCGGCCATGACTGTCGAAGAATTAAATAAAGCTCTTGAAATAGGCTGGCGAATGGTTGAGGAAGCCAAAAACGATCATATAGACATTTTAGCCGTTGGAGAAATGGGGATTGGAAACACAACTGCAGCCAGTGCCGTCATTGCGGCGTGTCTTAAAGTTCAGCCAGCTTTAGTCACAGGACGAGGGACAGGTCTCAATCAAGAAGGACTGGAACATAAAATTCACGTGATCGAAGAATCGATTGCAAGGCACGCTACTCATCTCAACGAGCCGTTAAATATTCTCCAACATGTAGGTGGTTATGAAATCGCAGCGATGACTGGAGTGATTTTAGCTTGTGCCCATTATTCTCTGCCGGTTGTGCTGGATGGCGTCGTAGTTGCAGCAGCAGCTCTTTGCACTTTTCAATTAAATCCAGTTATTTCGGATTATGTTTTTATAGGACATGAATCGGAAGAACGAGCGCATCGTTTTGTGTTAGAGAAATTCGATCAGCAACCGTTACTACGCCTTTCAATGAGATTAGGAGAGGCGAGTGGCGCTGCTTTGGCTATCGGTATATTAGAAGCAGGAGTTCGTATTTATAATGAAGTGGCAACATTTGAGGAGGCACAAGTTGCCAATAAAAAAGAATCTGTTCCCAATCCTCAATGATTTCTTGATTGCCGTTTCATTTTTGACGATTCTTTCTGTTTCAGTTGACGTAACAGAAAAGAAAAATGCGTTAGCCAGAGCGATGATTTTTTTCCCGCTGGTTGGTCTTGGTATTGCCGGTGTTTCTCTGGGATTGGTTCATTTGCTTGAGCCATTTTTATCTGAGCGGCTGTCTAATCTTCTTTTAGTATTGATTCCCATTGTGTTAAACGGCGGTCTTCATACCGACGGGCTCTCTGATTTTTTTGATGGATTTTTTCAAGGGAAGAATCGCGATGACATTTTACGGGTGATGAAAGATCCCCAGATTGGTGTCTGGGGAACGCTCTCTATTATATTTTTTGTTCTTATCAAATGGGAATTGCTGATGATTTTACCGTTGAAAGGAAAAATTTTTCTAGTGGCTATGACTCTTTCTCGATGGTCGCATGTTTTTTTAAGTTATCTTAAGCCTTATGCCAGAAGGGATGGTGGTTTAGGAGAAGCCGTAGCTAAGAAAGTAGGAAAAAAAGAACTGGTAGGGGCGAGTCTTTTAACTTTATTAGCGGCCGCCTTATTAGGTTGGAATGGTCTTTATGAGTTCCTGGGAGTTTTTTTATTTGTCTTATGGATGGGATATTTTTGTCAGAAGAAAATCGGCGGTATCACAGGAGATACAATTGGAGCCACGGGTGAAATGAGTGAAATAATCTCTTATATTTTATTTTTAGTGATAACAAAATTATCACCTGTGTTTTAGAAATTATGATAAAAGAGTTTCCTAATCTTCAAAATAGTTATGAAAAAGGTAGAGTCTATCTCGTGGGCGCCGGGCCGGGAGACGTTGGCCTTTTGACCATTCGGGCGGCATCAGTTTTGCGTATAGCTGATGTGATCGTCTATGATGGGCTCATCAACAATGCCCTTTTGCAATTATTTCTCCATCCTCAAAAAATTTGCTGTGGAAAGAAAAGAAGTGACCACCCGATGCGTCAAGGGGAAATCAACCGTCTTCTGGTCGATCTTGCCCAAGAAGGAAAGATGGTCGTCCGGTTAAAAGGCGGAGACCCGATTGTTTTTGCCCGAGGCAGTGAAGAGGCGCAGTATTTAAAAGAGCATGATGTTCCTTTTGAAATTATACCTGGTGTTACGTCAGGACATGCAGTCCCAGCCTATGCAGGCATTCCCGTAACAGACAGAGATCTTTCTTCTGTCGTTATTTTTGTAACAGGTCAGGAACGTGAGGATAAAAATGGGCCTTTTATTGATTGGAAGAAACTTGCCCCTATTGAAGGAAGTCTCGTTATTTATATGGGTGTCAAAAATTTGCCTTTTATTGTGAAAAATTTAGTGGAGGCTAGCAAATCTTCGGACACACTTGTTTCAGTTATCGAAGCAGGAACTTTACCGCGGCAGAAAGTGATCGAGGGGACATTAGCAGACATTGTTGATAAGATAAATTATCAAAGAGTTGAATCTCCGGCGATTATTGTCATCGGTGAGGTGAATAAACTGCGTGAAAAATTAAATTGGTTTAACAGTGATTTAATTGAAAAAAGAGAAAAGCTCCAGCTGCCTTTAGAAATTGAATTTGCCAGAACGTTAACGCAAGAGTATGAGCATCAGATTAATCAGTCTAAACAAATAGCGACGGTCAAAAACTTAAAACACGGCGGAGATATTGATGGTTTTGCCAGGGAAATGGGAAAGGATAGAAAGAGTATCTTTGATTTCTCGAGCAATATTAATCCATTAGGCATTTCACCAAAGGTTGAAAAGGTTTACGAAGAATCTTTTAACTGTATTTCAGAATACCCTGATTCTTATGCACGAGAATTTTGTCAGGAGGTCGCGCAACGTCTGTCAGTTTTCGCCGACAATGTGATTGCCGGGAATGGTGCCATTTCGTTAATAGATCTAGCCATACGATCTATCAGGCCAAAACGGGCATTGGTTATCGAGCCTTGTTTTAATGAATATAAAAGATTACTTTATCTGTATGGCGTCGATGTTCGGCAGATTTTTTTAAAGGAAGAACAGGATTTTAATTTTTCTTATGAGGATATTATCAAGCGATTAGATGGTATTGATATGGTTATTTTGGGATATCCCAATAATCCAACGGGAACAGCCTTAAAGCGACGAGAAATGATTTCTTTAATCCAAGAAACTAAACAACGAGAAATATTTTTATTAGTTGATGAGGCCTTCATCGATTGGAACCTGGAGCTTTCGATTTATCAGGAAGTTAAACGAAGTTCATCATTAGCTGTTATCCGTTCTTTAACTAAATTTTTTGGTCTGGCTGGAATTCGTTCGGGATTCGCTATAGCGTCACCTGAGGTCATTACTAGAATGCGTTCAGTCCAGGAACCGTGGTCGTGTAACGCTTTGGCGCAGCGATTATCGGTCACGGCGTTGCAGGATGTGGAATTTCAGAAAAGAAGCCTTCAATGGTTTAAAGAAGAATCAAACGAATTTTATCGGTTATTATCTCAACTTCCCGAAATAAAAATTTTCCCGAGCTTGGCTAATTTCTTTCTGATGAAATTAAATGACATGGAAAATAGAGAAAGATTCTGGAGTTATATAAAATCTCAAGGAATTTATATGAGAGAAATGAATGACATTGAAGGGTTAAAT
>CAYJUK010000145.1:0-5735 GCA_964373335.1 uncultured Planctomycetales bacterium
CCTTTATAAAATCCGGCTTTACGTAATAACGATTGAATCTTCTTGATGTCATAAGAAATCTTTTGATCTGAGGCGATATCTTTCTTTTTTACAGGCGGGACGGCGACTTTAGACTCAGCGGCTGTTTGTTTTTTCGAGGCATTCAACGTCTTGGAATTGACTTTATCTGTACCTTTAATTTTTTCTTCCTTATGCATCTGTCCCGGAAATAAACCGGTAAAATGTTCATTGAGCGGTTTGACAAAAATTACCACCACAACCGCAATGATGATCACAAACATGACGAGTTTGATTTCGTCTTTCATAGCCTTAAGCAAATCACTTGTTCAGACAATACCCTCTTCTATTTTTTCCTCTAAGGTTTGAATATGGAATGGCTTCTTAATGGCATGCTCAATTCTCCATTTTATAAATTCATCTCTGCTCCAAGAACATCTATAAGAAACCACCGCGATAACTGGTATTAATGGAAAAGATTGTCTAAACCGGTGAAGAATGTTTAAATCAAATTCCTTCCTGACACCATGAGTATTAATGATCACCAAATCAACAACCCCCTCCCGGCATAATTTCTCAATGATAGAAAAATCCCAAAAGGCGGCAATCTCATGCTTCTTGCCCAATTCCTTTTTCCAAGTCATCCCCCAACTCCATTTTGAATCGATAATTAATATAGATTTCCTATTCATAATGACATCACTCCACTGGGATAATAATTATTTGTCCCGCTTTAAGCCGATTAGGGTCTTTAATCCTGTCCTTATTTAATGCATAAAGATATTTCCAGCGATTACCGTTACCCATTTCTTTTTCGGCGATTTTCCAAAGAGAATCGTTTTTCTTAATAACATATTCCCGCGTAGAAACTCTGACGGCCGACTCGACCTTTTCATCCTTTTCAACAATATACTTCCCTTCTTCAACCGCTCTGGCGTTTCTATCCTCAGGAAAACTGCCAGCCGGAATCATCACTTCTTCGACCTCGGCGATTACAAATTGGGCATTTCTGTCTTTTTGCATCCCCGTAAGATCATTAATCGGTGCAACTGCATCCAGCTTCCCGCGACTGATGATTTTGATACGATCTTCGGGAATGCCTTTATCCCGCATAAATTGTTTGACCGTCTCGCCTCGTTTCTTGCCAAGTTTGAGGTTATATTCGTCAGACCCGCGGGCATCGCAATTGCCCGTAATCAAAATGTCAGCACTAGGATTACGCTGCAACGTCTTAACGGCATTATTTAAAATCGTGATATGGTCGTCCCTTAAATCAGCCTTGTTATAATCGAAATAAATCTTTACGTTCTTGATAATTTTTTTGACCAATAAAGAAGCTTTCATTTCAGGTTGCTTTGGAATTTCTTTGACCTCCACCTTCTTGGGCGGTTCAACAATTTTTTCCTCTTCATCCGGGGCTTGATAATCGTAAATAATTTTATAAACGTAAACATACCCTCGATTGCCCCACAGCCTTGCCTGTCCGGGCTGATCCGGCCACCACCAGTAACCGCCGTTCTGTTCATCTTTAACCGGTGCTGGCTGGGCGTCCGTTGGCCACCATTCAAATTTCTTTTGCAATTGCTCCAGCTCTCGTTGTCTTTTCTCTGATTTGATATCGGCACAAAAGGCCTTTTGGCAATCAAAAGAGAGCCAAACAAAGGTTACTAAAAACAGAATCCAGCTATATTTCTTCATATTGGGCATTCTAAAACCCTCCTCACTTTACTGATCAGGACATCTACACCATGTGCTTTATCGAAATAATCGTCGGCATTGGGAATAGCCTGTTTTTGTTCATCAACGGGATAAACGCTTGAAACAATAATCTTAAAATGTGGATCGTATTCATTGATTACCTCGCGCATTTTAATGCCGTCAACTTCCGGCATATTGATATCTCACAAAACAAGGTCGATATGTTCAGTTGAAATCATCTTAAAAGTTCCCTGTGATGCACTTTGGGCTTCCAAAACTTCAAAACCCTCTGCCCTCAAAATAAATCCATAAGCTTTTCTGATTTTCTCTTCATCATCGATAATGAGAATTCTTTTCATGGCTTTATGCTAACAAATGAAAATGAGAAGAAAATGAAATCAAAATGAAAATTCTCTCATTTTGGCTGATGAAAGGTTTAAGCAAGCGGCAGAGTAACGGTGAAGACCGAACCTTTGTTGATCTGGCTTTGCTCTTCGATCTTTCCTTGGTGGGCTTTGGCAACGGACTGGGCAATATTTAATCCGAGTCCGCTTCCCTTTTGAGTGTCTTCATCGCGTCCGGGCTGGACATCCTCTTATGATCCATCGATCGATATTGTATATTGGAAAAGTCTCTAAAATCTTTCTCCCCTTTCTATCTTTGTACAATTTAAATCACCTTTGATATACTAAATGCAGTTTTTCAAGAAAATATTTCATAATTACGAATGATTTCAACAGAAACAACATTATTAATCGCTGCTGTGCTACTGTTCCTGAGCGTAGTGGCTAGCAAAGTCTCGGACAGATTTGGTATTCCGGTACTATTGCTTTTCCTTACCATAGGAATGTTGGCTGGATCGGAGGGCATCGGAGGTATTTATTTCGATGATCCGTGGCTGACAAAATCATTGGGAATGATTGCACTTATTTTTATTCTCTTTTCCGGAGGGTTTGATACCAATCAAAAAGATGTCCAGCACGTTCTTCTCAGCGGCTTGAGTCTTTCCATCATAGGCGTCTTGATTACGGCATTAGCTGTTGGATTATTTGCCACATTTGTCCTCAAATTTCCTTTGATGATTGGATTCTTGTTGGGCGCCATCGTATCCTCAACGGATGCGGCAGCTGTATTCAACGTTTTAAGATCAAAAGACGTCAGTTTAAGGGGAAAACTACAACCCCTTCTAGAATTGGAATCAGGCAGTAATGATCCAATGGCAGTTTTTTTGACAGTCAGCATTATTGGCTTGTTGAAAAATCCTAACCTCTCCGCATTAAATCTCATTCCCGCCTTTATCATGGATATGGGGATTGGGGCCGCTTCCGGATTTATTTTAAGCAAAATCCTCATCTTCATTATCAACCGTCTCAAACTGACCTCCGAAGGACTGTACCCTGTTTTAATGATTTCGTTAGTCATGTTGACTTATTCAATAACAACCTTACTTAAAGGCAACGGCTTTCTCGCCGTTTATATAAGCGGCATTCTCGTTGGCAATGCAAATTTACTTCACAAAAAAACTCTAAAAAATTTCTACGATGGTATGGCATGGCTCATGCAAATCGTTATGTTCTTGACTTTGGGGCTTCTGGTTTTTCCTTCAAAAATTGTTCCCGTAATCGGAATGGGATTATTGATCTCTGTATTCCTGATGTTTATTGCCCGTCCTTTAAGCGTCTTTCTTTGCCTTTCGTATACAAAAATAACTTTCCGTGAAAAAATAATGGTCTCCTGGGTGGGATTACGCGGAGCAGTGCCAATTATTCTGGCGACTTTCCCTTTGCTGGCGGGCGTACCACAGGCCGAGGTGATTTTTAATATCGTTTTCTTTATCGTTCTAACTTCTGTGCTCCTTCAAGGCACAACTCTGCCCGTTGTTTCAAAATTGCTTAAGGTTGATGCTCCCATCAAAAGCAAAAAAATATATCCCATTGAATTTGAACACACCGGAGAAATCAACGCCAATTTAGAAGACTTGATTGTTCCTTATAATTCACGCGTCATCGGGAAGCCACTTTTTGAGATCGGCATACCGCAAGATTGTTTGGTTGTCTTGATTTCACGAGATGACAAATTCTTTATACCCAATGGATCGACTGTACTCAACGGTGGCGATGTTCTTCTTGTACTTGCCAATAAGCAGACTTTGCAAAAACTCCATTTAATTTTGAATAGTCAAAGAAAATCTTCTTTCTAAATTTCTGCGGAAATGTCGGAATTTTCGGGAGAGTTGAGAAAAAATCTAAAAAAGACTTAAGCAAGCGGCAGAGTAACAGTGAAGACCGCACCTTTGTTGATCCGGCTTTGTACTTCGATCTTTCCTTGGTGGGCTTTGGCAACGGACTGGGCGATATTTAATCCAAGTCCGCTTCCTTTTTGAAGGTCTTCATCACGTCCGGGGACTTGAAAGAATCTGTCGAAAATAGTCGCGTGGTATTCTGCAGGAATCCCGATGCCTTCATCGGCAATGCTTACTTTTATAGCACCGTCTTCTTTAAAAACCTTCAATGCTATTTTCTTACCAGATGGCGTAAATTTTATGGCGTTATGAATAATGTTGAAAAATAGCCGCCTTAAATGCAGCGAATCTCCTTCAACAACAATTTTCTCCTTGGGAAGAGAACACGTTACTTCAATATTTTTTTCTTCGGCCAGAAGCTTTGTTTTATCAAAAATGGGGTTAAAAAATTCCTTAAAATCAATTCGCTCAAATTTCAAGAATTTCGGACGATAATCGAGCTTTGCCAAAAGAAGCAAATCCTCAACAACTCTGATGATCTTTTCAATCTCCTCCATGTTTTCTTTTAATACAGCCTTATATTCGGAGGCGCTTTGATCCATACGCAGGGCGACTTCCGTTTCACCGCGCAAAATCGCCAGAGGCGTCTTTAATTCATGCGCGACTTGTGAACTAAACTGCTCAATATGCTGAAAAGAATTTTCAAGACGGACAATCATGTCATTAAAAGAATCAACCAGCACTTTCATTTCCTCATCAGTGTCTTTTTCACTGAGCCGTTTGGATAAATCCCTCGAACTGATCTGGCGTGCCGTAGACACAATGCTGTTAACAGGCCGTAAAATTCTGTCAGCTAAAAAACGGCCTAAAAAAGCTGTCAGCAACAAAACAATAGGAATGCTCACCACAAATAAACGCTGTCTATGCCGCAACAAATCCAAAATGGGCTTCTCCGACGCGGCAATAAGCACCACTAACTGGCGTCCATTCGGCAGAGAAATAACCGACTGAATTTGCCTGAAATGCTTCTTATTGATCGTGATATCCTTAAAGGTATCCTCTTGGGAAGAAACATTTAGGATGGGCGTAAATTTCTTTAAAACATCATTCGGGATATTTTGCGATGGAAAAATCAACTTGCCATCCGGCTCAAAAAAAGCCAGCATATCCTGACTCAAATCCAAACGGTCAAACCGCACAAACCATTTCTCTTCATCCGATAAAGGCTCGCCTCCTGTCCTTTTCTTTTTGACCGCGACAATACTTGATTTAGGAGGATACTGAAATGAAAAAATCCTCTGAATGACCGTATAAACATCGTCTGCGGGCGCAGCAGCCAGTTCATCACTTATGATAAAGCCGATTTCATCGACTTTTGCTGCAATATCTTCATCCAAATCATTGATAAGATACTTTGAAAGGCTAACCTGAAGAAAAACGCTGTAAAGGATCAGGATGATCCCGAGGATGATTGTAAATAAATTTCCGACTTTGAATTTGATAGAATTAAATTTCATGATGGCGGCGTTTTGCTCAGCATGTATCCTGTTCCTCTTAATGTGTGAATCAACTGACGTTGAAACATCCTGTCCATTTTATTTCGCAAATACCGAACATAAACATCGATGACATTAGTGAAACTGTCAAAACTCTCATTCCAAACATGCTCGGAAATCATCGTGCGGGTAATGACCTGCTCTGGGCGAAGCATAAAATATTCCAGCAACGCGTATTCTTTGGTTGAAAGGCTGATGTCCTTCCCGGCGCGTTTCACCTTATGCGTAACCTGATCGAGTTC
>CAYJUK010000146.1:0-5715 GCA_964373335.1 uncultured Planctomycetales bacterium
CTGCCACCTTATTACTCTTAGTCAGGCTCATCTCTTGAACCATTGAAAATAATTTAAGATTGTTATTCATAAACATCTCATACCAAAGAATGAAGCTCAGAACCTTCCATCTTTTTTGAATAGTTTCTGTCTTGAGTAAATCCAGATAAGGATTATTGGCTCTGGCCAATATGGTTGAAATAATCTTTTGATTGGATGCAATAAAAGTTTCATACGGGAAAGGGAAGCCCATTTTCGTTTTCCGCCAGACAACGTCCCGCGGAAGCATATCTTCCAGCGCTTTCCTTAAAATCCATTTGTGCCATCCGTCTCTGATAAGATAAGTTACTGGCAATCGATACGCGAATTCGACAACGCGGTAATCCAGAAACGGGGCCCTGAGCTCAACCGGGATTCCCATGTACCCCCGGTCTCCTGAGCGCAGCCAGTAAGGCATCAGGGCATTGGTCATATCACTGAATAGTTTTTGAGATAAAGGCAGCGCGACCGGTAAATAAGGGAACTTTTTCCCTCGATAAAATGTGTCAGATTGCTTTAATCCGTTCATCGAACGGGGAAGCCAACCTTTAATCGTTTCTCTTGTCCTTAAATTCAATTCGTGAGTTAACTCTGAAAAGGGTGATAATAAGCTTTCCCATTTATTCTCTGTTTCAGAGTAATTCAACGCGTTAGAAAAAAATAATCCCAATCTGCCATGAATTAAATTTTCCAATTGAACAAGTTTATAATAATGAGGGTACCCGGCAAAAGTTTCGTCTCCCGCGGCCCCATTGATTGAGACCTTTGTTCCATTTCCCCTCATCTGCGTCCAGATCATTTGAGAGACTTGCAAGTTTGGTGAATGATAGGGCTCTTCTTCCAGATAAGTAAACGGGAGGATGTGGCCCCAGAATTGGTCTATCGGGGACTCCAGGATCCGATAATCGGTGTTGTAGAGTTCAGCCACGGATCTCGCGTACGGCTCTTCGTTCCATTTCTCTTCATCGAATCTGACGGTGTAGGTTGTAATCTTGCCCGGATAAACCTGGGCCGCCAAAGCCAGGATAGCCGAGGAATCCATTCCCCCGCTCAATTCAATACTCAATGGCACATCCGCGCGAAGGCGGACCCGCACCGCGTCCAGAAGAATATCTTTTAATTGCTTTTTCGCGTCTTCAACGGAGATCTCTGATTCCTTCAGCCTTTTTTCCGGAAGGCGCCAGAATGTTTGGACTTTGCCGGGGAAATCCTTATCCACGACTGTCCAACAGGCCGATGGCAGAGAATAAATCCCCTCAAACATGGTGGAAAAATTAAGATCCTTATAACCATAGACCAGCCAGTAAAAGGCCGCCTCTTCATTGACCTTCCTTCTCTTATATATATCGGGAATCTGGAGAAGGGATTTAATCTCAGAGGAAAAATATAGCCGGGACCCAACCCTGGTCCAGTAGAGCGGCCTTTTCCCGATCCGGTCACGGCTTAAGATCAACCTCTTTTTCCTGAAATCATAGAGGGCGATGGCCCAAAATCCATTGAACCTGGCAAAGCATTCCGTCCCCCAAAATTTATAGGCCTCCAGCAGGACCTCGGTATCGGAATGAGTTTGAAAAACGACTCCTTGATTTTCCAATTCCTTTTGGATCTCAACATAATTATATATCTCTCCGTTAAAGACGACGCAACAGCTCCGCTCTCGGTCAAAGAACGGCTGATGGCCGGCGGAAGAAAGATCGATGATGGAAAACCGGCGGTGGGCTAGCGCGATATTCGCTCCCTGAGTAGGAACATCTGCTTTTAGGAGATGGAATTGCGCTTGAATATCTTGAGGACTCGTCTCCCCAGAGAAGCAAGTGTATCGATTATTCTCCTGATTAATGAAGATATACCCCTCATCGTCCGGACCGCGATGAGCAATGACCCGGCTCATCTTTAAGAGATAGTCCGCCTCAATGGGCTTATTTTCAAAATCAACGATTCCGGCTATTCCGCACATAAAGTCAGTCTCCGATAAAGGCACAAGATACAAGTTGCAAGACACAAGTCACAAGTAAAATGTTTCAAATTCCAATAGACAATTTACAAATCACAAATAGAAAAACTCGCAAAAGCTAACAGCATATCCAGCCAATAGCTCATAGCTGAAAGCTCAGAGATCATGGCGAAAATTGGCCTATGAGCCGAAGCAAGAGCTAATAGCTAATAGCCAAGAGCTAACAACGCAATCGCCGCGTGGCTCTTCTCATTTTCATCCTGTAACCTGCATCCTGTAACTTGAATCAAGTTGCGGGTTACAGGTTTCTTGTTCGCATGTGCTCTTCCCAACTGGCCAACTCGTCAACCCTATGAGCCATGAAGCAAGAGCCAACAGCGCATTTACCACATGACCATTCGCTTTTAGTCATTAGCTCATTTCACTTGTGCCCTTGTGCCTTACGCTCTTGCGCCCTTTGTTCAACCCATAGCAATCCGCTTGAGTTCTTCATCCGGGACCAGGATCACATGGCATCTCACGGCTTTAGCCGCGCGCACAATAGAAGACACGCGTGGATCATGTTGAAAATTTTCTGTCCGGGCTACATGGGGTTGGGCTACTTTGAGTTTCTTGGCCAACGCTCGCTGGGATAATTTTCTCCGGCGTCGCATAATGGCCAATTGCGTCGGCAAAGGCAGTTCAGCAAATTGTTTGGCGTGTTCCAACGCAGCTTCCGGGTGGGCCGCCAGCAACTCCTGCAGATGTTTGTCAAATCCTTTCATCAGGTCATTACCTCCTTTAATCTTTTTCTGGCCAGTTCCAGATCATCTTTTGGCGTCTTGGCACTTTTCTTCTCGATGTTATGCAATAGCCAGATACCACCTTTCCAAATGCCAAAAAACAACCGATATTGAGTTCCATCGAATAGCCTTTTTAATTCCCACAGCTTGCCACCGAGCGGACGAACGTCAATCTGCTGTGAACGCGGTCCTTCGGCACCTAAAACCTCAAGGTCTAGTGCCAACCTGCTAAAGGCCTTGGGCCGCTCTTTGACCAGGTAGTTAAGATAATCCTTCACCGGGCCGTGGTTTCCTTCAGGAAAATAGAGGATTTCCAGCATTTAACTTGTCCAATCCAATGATAACATATCTGTTATCATGTTGCAATGTGCCCCTGCGCATCCCATTGATAATTCTTTCTAGCTGCGAAGTGGTCGCAAAAGCTAACAACGCAATCGCCGCGTGGCTCTTCTCATTTTCATCCTGTAACCTGCATCCTGTAACTTGAATCAAGTTGCGGGTTACAGGTTTCTTGTTCGCATGTGCTCTTCCCAACTGGCCAACTCGCCAACTCGTCAACCCTTCCCTCACCGCTTCAATCACGAATGAAATCCTATGCGTTTTTTAGGATTTTCTTGTGGTTCCATTAATTGACGAATCGCTTCAAAGACGAGTCGTATTTCCGTATCCTTCTTCTCCATCTTTCGCTCTAATTCATTTAATCTCTTAGCCAGTTCCTTATGGGTTGAAAGAATTTCGCGAATTTTAACAAAGGCTCTCATAATGGCGCTATTCACTTGAATAGCCCTCTCACTGCGAAGCACACTGGAAAGCATCGCGACTCCTTGCTCTTTAAAGGTATACGGAAGATGACGTCTTCCACCCCAACTTGAGGTCACAAATTGTGACCTCAAGATTCAGGGAGTGTTGTCACCATTTCCCCATACAGACGCGAGCAACCGTGTATTAATCACGCACTTCCCAATGCCCGCCACGATCATGACCGATTCTTTTAAGAAAGCCCCGCTCTTTTAATTTGGATATATTTTTTTCTATTTTCCTTTGAGAAATCCCGATTAACTCTGACAATTTCTGGGCAGAAACAATCGGATCATTTTTAATGACTTCTAAAATCTTACCTTGGTTTTTACTCAATCTTTCTCCGACCTTTTCTCCGACCTTTTCTCCGACCCTTTCTCCGTGCTTTTCTGGCAGCATTCTATGGCTGTCCTGCTCGGGATTATGAAAGACCGTCACAAAACTTCCACCAGCCTCTTCATAAGTGGGTTCAGGTAATCCCCACTCCTTACACCACTGAACAATCTTACTTGTTCCTGAACCCACATCCTCAGCGAATTTGATCCAGAAAAACGCTTTGGCAATCAGCGGATTGCGCGGAATCGAATCATGCTTTCCTTTTAATTTTTCCACTGTCAACTGCGGCGGTAAAAGACCTGGATTCCATATTTCCAATCGATCATCAAAAATCCTCACCTGAACCTTGCTTGGGCTATTATACTCTCTATGCGCCAGAGCGTTAGCCAGTGCTTCTCTTAACGCGTCCGGCGGATAGAGCCATTTTTCCTGTCGTTGTAACTTACCTGCTTCTATCCACGCCTTCATCGGGATATGGTCATAAATAAAACTCTCCGCCTTCTCAAGAAGCGTGATCACGTCCCCGCCAATTGTTTTGAAATCAAGCATCTGTCCAGTTTCATCCAATCCTTTAAATCGAATGGCTTTTAATTCAGCCTGCAAAAAAAAATCCTGGGTTTCTTTTCCAAATAACAAGATAGCCGCGTTTGTCAGCTTATTATCTTTTATTTTAACCTTCGCAAGATATCCGTTACCGATGACTCTGGATCAATGCTCAATCCTCTTTCCCGATTGGCTTTCTTGACAAATTCCAACAGCTTTTCTCTGCTGATATCCGCGATCTTCGCGTCTTTACAAATCTGCTCATCAAAATACTGCTTCCCTTTATGTTTTTCTAAAATAGCTCTCTCATATTCATCCTTGCCCATATGCCGTGTTGAAGGGCCTACGCGCTTATACGGCCGGCCGTTGGCTAGGACCAATTTATCGCCCGATGGTTTGACCTCGATGATAATGATTTTTTCACCTTGGATTTGTTTTACTGTGATTCGCGGCTGAATTTTCGGCTCAGTATGCTGGGCGATTTTATTTGCCAAATTCTCGATCGTCCCTTTCCCAATCGAAACCCCGATGGGCTCACCATTCTTTGAAACTCCCACAGAAAGCTTGCCACCCTCTGAATTTGCAAAGGCCGCAATACTCTCAATAATTTCATTGATCTGCGAAAGAGACGGCTTCCATTCGATGGTCATGGATTCGCTTTTACCGATCATTATTGATGAAATTTTATTTTTCATATTTATAACCTGCGTCCTGTCACTGCGACAAGTTGCATATCACAGGCCTCAAGTTTCTTGCGCGTATGCGCACTCCACACTCGCCAACTGGCCAACTCGTCAACTCTTAATTGGGTCTGACCCTTTTTTCGAAGGGTATTATGCGATCGCGATTTTTATGTGTTTACCTAAAGCCGAAGCGACTTTCTCAAGAGTTGAAAGCTTGATGTCTTCGGCGTGATTCTCAATTCGGGAAATAGCGGTCTTCTGAGTCTTAAGTCTCCGGGCTAACTCTTCCTGGCTTAATCCAGCCGCTTCGCGGGCCTGCCGTAACATAACCCCTATCTTAAAATCCTCACTTTTGAGCTTCTTGTTTAGAAGTTAAGGGGCAGTCCCAGGAGTTTATAATTCTGTCACCAGTGGTGACAGTTTTGGGTCCTGCCGATATGTTGGCTCTTAGCTACTTAGTCATTCTGATCCCCACAGGGGCGAAGAATCTCAAAGGATGGATGTATACAAATCTTCCCATTGGGGATTAAATTTCTTAACCAAATCATTTTTCTTTTTCCTGGAGCCACCCTTAATTTGTTTAGATCGGAGGCACACGTCT
>CAYJUK010000147.1:0-4625 GCA_964373335.1 uncultured Planctomycetales bacterium
TTCGGATTCACTTCATTGGCTTGCCATTGGTGCGCGCTAATTTGGACTTACATGTATATGTATATAGACCTATTTATTAGAAGTTTATCGGGAAAGGGCTTGACAGTCAGTTATAAATATGCAAATTTAGATAGCGATATGAGTTATTTTAATGTGCTTAATTTAGAACGGGAACCTTTCTCCACAAGCCCTGATCCTGATTTTTTCTTTCGATCTTCTCAACACCAATCGGCCTTAAACCGTCTGGAAATAGCGGTCCGTTTAAAACGGGGTTTAAGTCTCATCCTGGGGGATGTGGGCACGGGAAAAACAACTCTGGCCAGGGCGCTTTGTCAGGTCTTCAGCGATGAACCGGATTACATCTTTCATATGATCCTGGATCCCGATTTTAAATCGGAATTTCAGATCCTGTCTCATTTGACGAAAATGTTTGGGGTCTCCCCATTTTTCCGGTCGATTATTGATCATCGGGATGCTATAGAGAAATATTTATTCCAGAAATGTGTGGAGGAAGAGAAAACAGTTGTCCTTGTCATTGATGAAGGACAGAAATTAACCCTGCCTATTCTGGAGATTTTGCGGACCCTGCTCAATTACGAGACGAATGATAAGAAACTCCTGCAGCTGGTGATCCTGGCACAGTTAGAGCTTTTGCCGAAAATCAAAGGGGTTCCCAACTTCCTGGACCGGGTCAGCTTTAAGTGTATCCTTAATCCTTTAAATGAAGAGGAAACAGAAAAGGCTATACACTTTCGTCTGCAGCAGGCAGGTTTTAAGGGTCCTAGAAGTTTATTTACACCCGGTTCGATTAAAAAGATTTATCAGTACACCCAAGGCTATCCCCGGAAGATCGCCTTCATTTGTCATCATGCGGTTGAACTGCTTGCGGTATCTCCTGAGCAGATGATTTCGGAAGATTTGATTGAGTCTATTCTTTCGCAAGAGGCTCTGTGGAAATGATGCGGGAACAGGAGAAGACGGCGGAAGAAAAATTATTGCGTTTGATTCGTCAGAAAAACCCGTCATCAAGGGGGAATGAGCGGACCGGCGGGCCAGGGGCTGAACCTTTAAGATCAGGGCCAACAGGATCCCGCCGGGATTTTTTTAAGATCATTAATAGAGTGCTTTTGGGAATGTGCATTATCCTGGCTATCGGAAATGTCTATAAGTTCATGGAGAAAAAAGATTATTCTGCCGACCTGGGGATAGAAAATAAATTAGAAGGAGAGGCTCTCTCTCTTAAAGACATTCCCTTTGAAGCCGTTCGGCCGTTTTCATTTTATTCCGAGATCGTTGCTAAGCGGAATATTTTTCTCTCAAAACCAAAACTCCCAGCGGAGGAAACCGCTCCTCAAGTTGAGGCTCCTGCGGTAAAGCCAATGGTGCAAAAAGATTATCAAGCGATGACCAGACATTTAAAACTGGTGGGCATCATTTTAAGCCAGGATCCAGAGGCGGTGATCGAAAACGGCAAGACCAAAGAGACCTTATTTGTTCATAAGGGCGAGACCATGGAAGGCGGAACCATTATTGATATTCAGGAAGGGAAAGTGGTGCTGCGGATTGAAGATCAGGAAATCGAACTCACCCTGGATACCCTAATTCCGCATTAGAAATTTTTTATGGGTTCATACATAAAAAAGACCTTCATAATATTCTTGTTTCCCCCCGGACTCAAACGACACACGGTTGACAAGCTTATCTTTTTGGGGTCAATTCTGGTGTCCTTCGTTTTGTCGGGGCCGCACGTTGTATATGCCCAATATAATCAGCAGTTCATCCCTCCTCCGTCTGCTGAGTTAGTCCCGACCTATCCCCAAGATGAATATGATGAGTTCCGTGAGTTAGAGAATCTTTTAACCTCAGAACAGTATCAGGATGAATATCTGCGCCAGCAGACGGGTTATAGTACGCAGACCTATAATACGGGTCAAGAAATCGGGGGCCCCGGACAAGGTCATTTACAGATGAAGCCCTCTGCCAACAAACAGCCGGGTTATAGGATTGAAGTCCTGGATTTGAAAAACATGGATATCAACGATGTCCTCAAATTGATATCTCAGAAAAGTGGATTGAATATTGTCCCTGACCAGCGGGTCAAGGCGAAGATCACCATCTATCTTAAAGAGATTGACGTGATTGATGCCCTGGAGTTTATTCTGGAGGCTTATGGTCTGGCTTACGCTCAAGAGGACGGGGTGATCCGCGTTATGATGGATAAGGATTTTGAGTTGAGATATGGATATAAGTTTGGAGATCATATCAAAACGAGAATTCACCCGCTGAAACATGCGAACGTGATTGACCTCTTGATTGTCCTGAATCAAATGAAGAGTCCTATGGGGAAAGTGATTGCCGATGTCAAATCGAATACGCTGGTGATCATGGATACCCTGCAAAAGATCGATGTCATGGAGGATTTTATCCATCGTGTCGATGTGCCGGTGGAGACACAGATTTTTAATTTAAATTATGCCGATGCCCAGGAGATTACGGAAAAGATCAGGGAAGTCTTGACGGCGAACCTCGGCCAGATCAAGTTCGACGCGCGGTCCAATAAAGTGATCGTTTCTGATACCAGACTCAAATTGGAAATGATTCACCAGATAATCGAGGCCTTTGATGAGAAGCATAAAGAGGTCCTGATTGAGGCGAAGATCGTGCAGGTGATTTTGAGTGATGCCTTTAAGCTGGGGATTGACTGGGAGGCGATTGTTTCTGATTATCATAAGCTGGATTTGCATGTCGACCTGGATGCCTTAAGTGCGTCTGATAAAAGAGGGAAAGTGAGCATTGGGACATTATCGTCCGAGGATTATCAGATCCTCCTGGAGGCGTTAGAGACGATAGGGAAAACGAATATCCTTTCGAGTCCAAGTATCACTGTGATTCATAATAAGGAAGCGAAGATATTAGTCGGATCGACAGAGCCTTATGTCACGACGACGACCACAACTCCCACTTCCGGCCCGACAACAACGGCAGAAAGCGTGAATTTTATCGAAGTAGGGGTTAAGCTTTATGTAACGCCTCTCATTCACCGAGATAATTATGTAACGATGAAGATCAAACCCGAGGTCAGCTCGGTGACTCGTGTTCTTAAGACGAGCCAGAACAATGAAATCCCTGTTGTCGAGACCTCGCAGGCGGAAACGACAGTCTTGGTTAAAAATGGGGTGACGATTGTCATCGGGGGTTTGATCAAAGACGAAAAGCTTCAGACGGTCAAAAAGATCCCCTTCTTAGGAGATCTTCCGATTATCGGTATGGCTTTTCGGAATAAAGATGATTCATCGAGAAAGACGGAATTAGTTATTTTTTTAACTCCTAAAATTATTACGGGAGATGTGGCCAGCCGAAATCAGCTGAGCATTAGAGAATAGTTCGGTCAAGTGTTCCCCAATTTTTCTCCGTGATAAGATCAATCCTCACATTTATCGTAGTCATTGTCTGGGCAGGGCTATGGTGCGGAGGTTGTTCAACGATTCCTCCTCCCGAGGTCATTTCCCCTGATCTCTCTTTGAAAAGATTGTGTGAAAAATATGAGATCCAGTGGCAGTGGGACAGCTTAGCCCAGATTGTTACTTTAAGCAGGAATCAGCGGCGGGTTAAGGGGTTTATTGACAGCGGTTTTTTCTTGATTGATGATGAGGCCGTGCAGCTGCAAGGCCCTTTGAAGTGGCAGAAGAGTGTTCTCCTTGTTCCCTCTGATTTTCAAAGCAAGATCATCCATCTGCTTCTTGAGGAGAAAAAGGAAGCCCCCCTGCGCCCAGGGGACTTGGTCAAGTATCGGAGAATCATCATCGACCCAGGCCACGGGGGAAAAGACCCGGGAACCATCGGGAGGTCGGGGATCTTTGAAAAGCATGTTGTCTTGGATATTTCCAGACGAATGAAAAGAGATTTGGAAAGACGGGGTGTGGATGTCTATCTAACCCGCGATCGCGATGAATTTATCTCTTTGCAAAAAAGGACGGAGATCGCCAGCCAATCCCAGTCCGATCTCTTTATCAGTATTCATGCCAACTCCAGCCCTTCGCGCCGGGCGCAGGGACTGGAGGTGTATACCTTAAAACAGCTGGAAGAACACGAGAAAAATGAGGAGCAATTTAAGAATAATCAAGAGATGATGTTTAAACGATTCTCGATGCTCGACAATCCCCTGGCTGATATCGAAAGGATTCTGGCCGATATGCTGCAGGTGCATAAACACGCGGAGTCTTTGGCCCTGGCGGAATATATCTCCGGGCATATTTCCCCGGCGAGTAAGATAAAAACACGGGGACATAAAACAGCAAAATTTTTTGTTTTAAGGAATACTTTAATTCCCGCTGTTTTGGTGGAGGTGGGATTTTTATCGAATCCTCGAGAAGAGAGGTTATTAAAGACGTCTTCTTATCGGCAGACGGTTGCGGATACGCTCACGCGTAATATTCTGGATTACGCGAGTTTATAGCCGGGCCTCTCAACACCGCACCGTGCCTAAAGGTAGTCCCCCGGGTTCCGCCCGCCGGTCTCCGCTTGTGAAGGGAATCATCAGGAATCCTTGATCTGGGAATCAAAATGAAAAGACAGAAGGAATTGTGTTTGAATCATCCTATCGGGGTTTTTGATTCGGGATTGGG
>CAYJUK010000147.1:4635-5688 GCA_964373335.1 uncultured Planctomycetales bacterium
GGCTGACGGTTGTCAAAGAGCTCCTGCGGCAGCTGCCTTATGAAGAGATCGTCTATTTTGGTGATACCGCCCGGGTCCCTTATGGAACGAAATCGAAAGAAGCCATTATCCAGTTTTCCAAAGAAAATGTGGCGCACCTGCTTCAGTATCGGGTGAAAATGATCGTAGTGGCCTGTAATAGTTCCTCCAGCTATGCGCTGTCGACATTAAATAAACTGTTTGATCTGCCGATCATCGGAGTGATCGACCCCGGCGCCAAGAAGGCCGTGCAGATGACGAAAAATAAGTTGGTCGGCGTGATCGCCACACCCGCCACCATCAACAGCCAATCCTATACCAATAAGATTAAAGAATTAGATCCCACGATCCATGTTGTCACCCAGCCGTGCCCCTTGTTTGTTTCGCTGGTTGAGGAAGGCTGGTTTAATAACAAGGCCGCTTTGTTGATTGCCCGGGAATATTTAAAGAAGATGAAGAAATGCAAGGTCGATCATTTAATCCTGGGCTGTACGCATTATCCCTTATTAAAAGCTGTATTAAAAAAGGTCATGGGACCGGCGGTGACGCTCATTGATTCTGCCCAGGAAGTGGCCGCGGAGGTGAAGGCCTATCTCAAGAAAAACGGTTTAGAGCCCCGAGGCCCGAGAACGGCTCAATCCCGGTTTCTCATTACTGATGAGCCGCAGCATTTTCAAAAGCTGGCCAAGCGTTTCCTGGGTTACAGCTTGACCGATGTCCGACGGGTCCAATGCGGTTATCCCGCGCCGATGGAAAGGGAAGCGGGTTCATCGGCCTTCCCATCCGCTGATCCCTGGCCGGGGCGCCAGGATCCTCTCGGGCTTTCAACACCACTCGTTTAAAAAGGAAGAGCGAATGTTTAAAAGAGAAACTCATTATGTATGAGCTGTCGATCACCGGAGATTTTGCCTCCGCCCATCTTTTGCGCGGGTATGACGGGCATTGTAAAGATCTGCATGGGCACACCTGGAAGGTCGAGGTAACGATTCAATCGGAAAGCCTGAATCCCGTTGGTTTGGTTATTGATTTTAGAGA
>CAYJUK010000148.1:0-5678 GCA_964373335.1 uncultured Planctomycetales bacterium
TAAAAAATATATGGACCCTGGCTCGCGCCCAGATGTTCTTTAATTATCAAATTTTCAATAAATACGTTTTCTTTATGGATGAAATCAAAGAAATTGTCCAGAGCGTTTTCGAACAGATTTCATCTAAAACTATTTTCATTGGTAGAGAAAAGATCTTAAGCGTCTGGCAGGCGACTTTGGAAGAAAAAACCCTTCGGCATACGGCGATCCAAGGAATAAAAGAAGAAAAATTATTGGTCAATGTCGACTCACCGGCAATGTTGTTTTACTTAAATTTAAAAAAAAATAAAATTCTCAAAAAGCTGCAACAGGACATCCCCGATATAAAATCAATTTATTTTAAAATAGGGGAAATTTCATGAGCAAGAAATTATCCGAAAAGAAGAAATCCGAAGTCAAACAAGGACGCGAGTCCAAAGTTAAAGAGGCACAAGATAGCAAATATGATGCCACGAATATTGAGGTTCTAGAAGGAACCGATGCCGTTCGTATGCGCCCTGCTATGTATATTGGCGACACTTTTTCTCGAGGATTGCATCATTTAGTTTATGAGGTGGTGGATAACTCCGTGGACGAAGCGTTGGCTGGTTATTGCTCGGAAATTGAAGTGATCATAAATGAAAATGAGTCTGCCACCGTGACCGACAATGGGCGCGGCATCCCCGTTGATATTCATAAAACCGAAAAAAAGCCGGCCGTTGAGGTAGCCCTGACAACCTTACATGCGGGAGGAAAGTTCGACAAACGAACATATAAGGTTTCCGGGGGATTGCACGGAGTCGGAGTCAGTTGTGTTAATGCCCTATCGGATTGGCTTGAAGTGGAAATTAAGCGCGATGGCAAGATTTATCATCAACGCTATGAACGCGGAAGGACTGTCTCTAAATTGGAGGTAATAGGAAAAACAAAAACCACCGGAACTAAAGTAACTTTTAAGCCGGATAAAACAATTTTCCAGCAAACAACCAGCTTCTCTTATGATATCTTGGCAAAGCGGTTGCGCGAATTAGCCTTCTTAAATAGAGGCTTAAAGATTAAGTTGGTTGATACAAGGAGAGAAAAGGAAAAAGAGTCCGTCTTTCAATTTAACGGCGGAATTATTTCCTTTATGGAACATCTGAATGCCAATAAAGAAGTGCTTCATGATAAGATTGTTTATTTTCAAAGAGAGAAAGATGATATCGCTATTGAGGTGGCTATCCAATATAACGATGGATATAATGAAAATGTATTTACCTATGTAAATAATATTAACACTATTGAGGGAGGAACGCATTTGAGCGGATTCCGTTCTGCCCTAACACGTGCCATTAATCAATATGCTAAAAATAAAAAATTAATTAAAGACGACGAAGTCTCGGTTATTGGCGATGACACAAGGGAAGGATTAACCGCCGTCATCAGCATTAAACATCCTCAGCCTCAATTCGAAGGTCAGACGAAGAGTAAGTTGGGGAACTCTGAAGTCGAAGGGCTTGTCGCCTCATCGACCTTTGAGGCTTTGATGACTTTCTTTGAAGAGACTCCATCGGTAGGTAATAAAATTGCCGATAAGGTAGTTTTGGCTTCCCGTGCCAGAGAGGCTGCTCGTAAAGCCCGGGAATTAACCCGCCGGAAGGGGGCATTGGATGGCGGGGGTCTCCCGGGGAAATTGGCAGATTGTTCTTCTAGAGAACCGAGCGCATGTGAATTATATTTGGTGGAAGGGGATTCAGCTGGCGGCTCAGCGAAGCAGGCTCGCGACAGAAGCTTTCAAGCCATCTTGCCATTAAAGGGAAAGATTCTTAATGTTGAGAAAGCCAGGCTTGATAAAATTTTAAGCAATGAAGAAATCCGAACCGTTATTACTGCCCTGGGAGCTGGAGTGGGGAATGAGTTTAATGTTGAAAAATTAAGATATCATAAAATTATTTTAATGTGCGATGCGGATGTTGATGGCTCCCATATCAGGACATTATTGTTAACTTTATTATATCGACAGATGCAACCCCTTATTGAAGGGGGGTATGTTTATATTGCACAGCCTCCTTTATATAAAATCACAAGCGGTAAGAGAGAGGAATATATTGAAACTGAAGATCAAATGAATGAATTGATCCTAGATTTAGGAATGGAAGGTTTAAAGATAACTAAAATAAAGGGAAATCAGGCATATACTAATGTCCAATTTAAGGAATTATTAGAAATTTTGGTGCAATTGGAACGAATTATTGAGATTATGCGAAAAAGGGGAGTAAATTTTCATGAATATTTAGAGAACGTAGATCAGATAAACCACAAATTCCCTAAATATAGCGTAAAAGTGGGTGGAAAATCCCATTTTGTCTATGATGATAAAGAGCTTTCTCACTTAACTAAGGAAGATGAAGAGGCGCAATATGTTGAGATTTTCGAAGCCGAAGACTTGATTAATATTCAGAAAAATTTGAATAAACTGGGAACGAGTATGGAAAATTTTCTTAGGTCAGAAAGTAAAGAAGAATATTCAGTCAATGAAAAGAAATCCAAAAAGAAAGTCAAAAAGGGGGCTACTCAATCTCCCAAGCCACTCTTTATTATTGAACAAGAAAAGGATCATAACGAATTTTATTCGTTAAAGGAAGCGTTAGATTTTATTAGAACCCAGGCCGCTAAGGGCATCCATGTTCAGCGTTACAAAGGTCTTGGCGAAATGAACCCCCAACAGCTTTGGGACACCACTATGGATCCTGCGCGCAGAACTATATTAAAGGTTTCTTTGGAAGACGCTGTGGAGGTAGACAAGACTTTCACGATGCTTATGGGCGACGCAGTTGAGCCTAGAAGAGAATTCATTGAAGCCTATGCCCATCAAGTTAAGAATTTGGATATATAGAGTTGTTGATGAGCATTTTTTTAGTGAAGTGTTCTACGGTATTACCTAAATTTTAAAACACCCCTATCTTAAACCCTAGAATTGCAATTGTAATTCTAGGGTTTAAGATGAACACGGTATTGTAGTCCCCTCTTTGCCAATGATCCTTTCCTTATTAACACGAAAGGTTTTTGAGATATGAAAGATTCAAATGTGATGGAAAAAATAATCCCTGTTTACATCGAAGAAGAAATGAAGAACTCTTATCTTTCTTATTCGATGAGTGTCATTGTGGGAAGGGCCTTGCCAGATGTGAGGGATGGGCTAAAGCCCGTTCATCGACGCATCCTTTATGCCATGAAAGACCTTAATCTGGAACACAATAAATCTTATAAAAAAAGTGCACGTATTGTTGGTGAGGTCTTAGGGAAGTATCATCCTCATGGGGATATGGCCGTTTATGACGCTATGGTGCGTATGGTCCAAGATTTCTCCATGAGATATCCTTTGATCGATGGGCAGGGGAACTTCGGGTCCGTCGATGGTGATGCGGCAGCCGCGATGCGTTATACCGAGGCCAGGATGTCTCAAATTGCAGGGGAATTGCTGGCAGATATTGACAAACAAACAGTGGACTTTATGCCCAATTTTGATGCCAGCTTGCAAGAGCCGATGATCCTGCCCGCCGCTATCCCTAATTTATTGATCAATGGTTCAAGCGGGATTGCCGTTGGTATGGCCACCAATATGCCCCCGCATAATCTCGGAGAAATCGTTGATGCCCTTGTTTATTTGATCGACCATCCCGAGATCCCCATCAAAGACCTCAACAAATATATTAAGGGTCCTGATTTCCCAACAAGTGGGATTATTTGCGGGAAAGAAGGAATTCGCTCCGCTTACGAAACGGGCCGAGGGAAAGTGACCCTGAGAGCCAAGGCGGCTATTGAGCGCCAGAAGGGAAATAAAGACACGATCGTTATCACCGAAATCCCTTATCAGGTCAATAAGGCCAATCTCATTGCCGATATTGCCAATTTGGTCCAAAACAAATCTGTCGAGGGGATTACTGATATCCGCGATGAATCTGACAAAGATGGGATTCGTGTGGTCATCGAATTAAGACGCGACATTGAGCCCCAAGTCACGCTAAACTATCTTTACAAGCACACTCAATTGGAGACAACCTTTGGCATTATTAACCTTGCCTTAGTCAATAACAGACCGCGGGTCTTAAATCTTAAAGAATTATTAACCTATTTTATTGATTACCGGCGCAGCGTAATCCGGCGAAGAACACAATTTGATTTGGATCGCGCCCTCAAGCGTGCCCATATCTTGGAAGGTCTGCGCATCGCTATTGATCATATCGATCAGATCATTCGCACGATCAGGGCTGCTAAAAGCACGGCTGAGGCCAAAGTCGCATTGATGAGGAAGTTTGATCTTTCCGAGATCCAGGCCCAGGCGATCTTGGAGATGCAACTGCAGAGATTAACCGCCCTCGAACGAAGCAAGATCGAAGCGGAATATCAACAGCTTCTGAAAGATATTGAACAGTTTCGGACCATCTTGGCGTCAGAGAAAATGATCGAAGGGATCATCAAGGACGAATTGTTAGAGATCAAAAAGAAATATGCCGATGAGCGGCGCACTGAAATCGCTGCTCAGGTTGAGGATATCGAAGTGGAAGACCTGATCGCAGAAGAGGACATGGCGATTACCATATCTAATGCCGGCTATATCAAACGACTTGGCGTGGATGCCTATCGCAAGCAGAAGCGAGGGGGCAAAGGTGTTGCGGCCATGGAGACTAAAGAAGAGGATTTTGTGAAACATCTTTTCGTGGCCTCTTCCAAAGATTACTTATTGATTTTTTCTGATAAAGGAATTGTTCGTTGGTTGAAAGTTTATGAGATTCCTATCGCTTCCCGGAGCGCGAAGGGTAAACCCATTGTTAATTTATTGTCCGTTGGGAATGATGAGAATATTAGTTCCATCTTAGCTGTCCGGGAGTTTTCGGAAGATCAATTTATCGTGATGGCCACCGCGCAGGGGAACATTAAAAAAACCAAGCTTTCGGCCTTCAATAATCCCCGTAAAGGGGGGATTGTTGCTGTTACTCTCGAGAATAAAGATGCGTTAATCGGAACAGCCATAGGCAATGGAAGTCATGATATTTTATTAGCCACCCAGCAGGGGAAATCTCTTCGCTTTTCAGAAAAGCAGCTGCGAGACATGGGGCGAGCGGCGAAGGGGGTTCGCGGAATTAGACTGAATAAGGATGACCTGGTTGTGAGCATGAAGGTCTTTCCAACTAATATTGAAAAGACAGAGTATGCCCTTTTGACGGTTACATCTCTGGGATATACGAAACAATCAGATTTTAAAAATTATCGGACCCAGTCCAGGGGAGGCAAAGGAATTATTAATATAAAGGTTACCCCTAAAAACGGGATCGTCGTCGGGGTTTTAGCGGTCAACCAGGAGGATGAGATTATGGCAGTCACAAAGAAAGGGATGATTGTCCGCTGCCCCATTAAGGATATCAGAAAAACAGGCCGCGGGACCCAGGGTGTTCGTTTGATTTCCATAGGGAGCGATGATTGTGTCAGCTCTGTGGCTACTGTTGTTGCCAAGGATGAAGAGTAACATCGAGGGTATTTTTCTTGGACAGCCATCAATTTTCGATATCAGGGAGGCCCCAAAATTTGATATTTCCTTGTGACCCCATCGTCTAGCCTGGTCAGGACACAAGCTTTTCAAGCTTGCAGCGCGGGTTCAAATCCCGCTGGGGTCGTTTTTTAAGATAAAACCGTGCGGTACATAACTGCATGGTTTTTTT
>CAYJUK010000149.1:0-5651 GCA_964373335.1 uncultured Planctomycetales bacterium
TATTTTTTGCCCGCTGGCATAACCATATCCAGGAGGTTTTTTTATCTCCCCTCTCTTCTTTTGAGATGGTCCTAGGGCTTTTGGCCGGGGGAGTCACCCGGGCGGTGATCGTATGCCTGGGAGTTTATGGGATTTCTTTTTTTTATCAGCCGATCGCGATCCACCACTCGTTGCTGCTCATTTATTTTATTATCATGATCTCGGTGATTTTTTCTTGTGCCGGGATGGTGGGGGCGTTGTGGGCGGAAGATTTTGGGATGTTGAATCTGTGGAATATTTATCTGATCATGCCGTTGGTTTTTTTAGGCGGGGTTTTCCATCCGGTGAGTATCCTGCCCAAATCCATTCAATTTCTTTCCGCGTTTAATCCAATGTATTATCTGGTTAATGGGATGCGGTTCAGTGTCTCCGGAGTTTCGGATGTTTCGGTTTACACCTGCGCGATCATAGCCTTTTGGATGGCTGTCGGATTCTTCTTCTTCACGGTCTATCTTTTCAAGATCGGATATAAACTGCGGACGTAAGATTTTTGGGGCATCAACTCTTATCTTCCCGGGGAGTTTTTGCCTCAATCGCTAAGGCATGAATCTTATCTCTGATCTCCTTTAACGCGGCATAAATCATTTTATGACGTTCCAGCAAACCCTTCCCGGAAAATAATTCCGCGACAACCGTCACCGAATAATGACCACCCGTTGATTTTTTAGCTTGAGGATGATTGGCATGCCTTGGGGTATCATCCTGAACATCAATCCAATCGGCTTTTAATTTTTTTTTGAGAATGTCTTCGATCTGATCTTTGACGGTCATCATTTGGTACCAGGGTGTTCCCTTTTACGGGGTTTACACTACAATTCTTGCGGTTCCGCAAGAATTGGATCTACGGGTTAAAACATAAGTTGATAGGGACACATCCCTGAATAGGATGTGTCCCATGCTAGTTGATAGCCGAAAGAGTCGAAAGGGACACATCCCTAAATAGGATGTGTCCCATGTTCCCTAAGAAAGTAATGCTGGTCCGCGGCTTCATATTGGATCCGGTAAACAAGATTTCGTTATAAACTCAATTTGAGTTAATCCCTTAATAAATAAAGCTAAAGTATAGTTTTAATCAACTTGGTGGGCTGTTAAAAAAATAGATTTCTCTAGAGAATTGAAGAAGTCTTGATAAGGCTCGGGGTCTTCTATCGCTTTAAGGCCATATTGCACATTTAAGCGAACCAGCAACTGTTTTTCTCCCCGGTCCCTGACAGTAACATTTGCCTTTACTGTTTGATTATTAGCAAACTTTGTCGCGGATACTGACCCCAAAAGAAGGTCTGCGTTATCAATAACAAAATCGAGATCTTGCAATGTACTGATAACATTTCTCATCATTTTATTTTTATCATTTGTATCAAAAGCTCGTGTTTGGATACTTCTCAACTTAACCTGGCTTTCCTCTGCCATAAAAACCTGCTGAGTTGTCGAAGCACAACCATTTACGAGCAATAATAAAACAGGAACAACAAATAAAGCTATTTTTCCCCTCATATCTTATGCTCCTCTAAAAATACTGACCTTGATAACTTCTCAAAAAAGGCCTGATACATCTCTTCGTCTTTTATAGATTCAATCCTCGACAAAAGGCCGATTTTATTCCATACCAAGCGCTGAAAAGTAATCCTTACTATTGTCTGTTTTTCGTCATTGCTGGGTTTTATTATTATTGATGCCCTTATCCTCTGTACAGCATCAGCCTGGCCATAATAATTAGATGAAACTCCAGCAGCGGCACTTAAAATATCAAGGAAGACGGCTCCCACAACTTGCCCCTTTTGCGTTGCATCAACATCTTTTATGGCCAGCATGAAGCCCAATTTTGTCTCACTATTATCTATTGTAAAGCCTATATCTTGGAGTGCTTCGGCAGAAGCCGTAATTATTTTTTCTTCCTCTAACGTATCAAAGTGCCTCGTCTGCAAGGATCTAAGCTGTAAATTATTTTCACTTATTTTTAATATATCCAATGGGTAGGAAGTGGCACAGCCTAAGAATAGTAACGGCAAGAAAACAATTCCAAAAAATTTCCTCATCACATAATCCTTGTTTTTTAGAAACTAGACGTGTGATATGCAAAATCTCGAACTTTTCCTTCATTATCAAATTTAATAACTATTGTTAAAGTGCGTTGTGATTGAGAAGTTGCGCCAGCCTGCCCAGATGTAAAAAATTTCAATCCTGCTCCACTCTCAGAATACACAACCTCTGTAGCAAGCTTATCATAAACCCAAACTTCTCTTCTCTCTTCGTCTGTGGAAACGACATTGGGCGACCCCAATATTTCAATGACTTGAGCTGAGGACATCCCAACTTTTATTTCCCGTTGAACTTTTCCAACAGTGAGTTTGTCACCGGAATCATCTCGAATCTGTTGCTTATGATATGTGGCTGGAGCACAACTTATAAGAACTAATGGAATGCATATCATTAAATATTTTTTCATCTATTTCTCCTCCTTTGAAAAAAACTTTTTTAACAAGCAACGGGATAAATCTTATAATAAAATGACTCTTAAATCCATCTATTTAATTCTATTTAATTCTGTTTCAAAAGAGAGGGTCAATTGAGGGGGAAATGGATAGAAAAATAAAAGCTCTTTTCAGCGGCATTTTTCATGTTATTATGAACATGTCTTTTTAAAAACATCGAGGTGTGTTTTGTAAATTAGCGGGGCACAGCCCCAAATAGGATGTGTCCCTATCATTAGTCATGAACATTGAGGTGCGTTGATGAAAATTTCCTTGAATACGCAAATTTTCCTGGGCGCGGTCATTGGAGTTTTAAGCGGCTTAGGGCTGGCTTCCTTAGGCCCCGAGGCTGCTGTAAGAGGCCCTGTCATCTATCTTTGCGGACTGATCGGCAGCGTTTTCATTAATCTATTGAAGATGATTCTATTCCCTCTCGTTTTTATCTCGATTACGGCGGGGATTGTGAATCTGCGGCAGCACGCCCAGATGGGACGGGTGTGGCGATACACCCTGATCTTCTTTTTGTCGACACCGGCCTTGGCGGTGTTGATCAGTCTCATTGTGGTGAATATCTTTAAGCCCGGCAAGGGACTTGAGATTGCGATGTTTCAGGAGACGATGAGTCAGGCCTCGATTCAACATTTGACCCTTTCCCAATTCATCCAAAAATTTTTCTCTCAGTTGTTTGTGAATCCTTTCGCGGCTATGGCGGAAGGACAGGTCTTGGGAGTTATTGTCTTTGCCATCTTTCTGGGTATTGCCTTGGTAGCCAGAGGTGATAAAGCCAAAGTAATGGTGAGCCTCTTGAATGAGTTTCTGGAAGCGGTCATGATCATGGTGCGATGGATCATGCGGGTTCTTCCTTTAGGGATCATGGCCTTGTTAATGAAATTAGTGGCCACCCAGGATCCGAGTTTATTTAAGGCCGTGGGAAAATTTATGCTGGTGGTTTTGGGGGTGACCATCTTTCACGGGGCGGTGGTCCTTCCTTTGATATTGAAGATTTTTTCCCGGATGAGTTTAAAGGTTTTTTTTAATGGAATCCGTGAGGCGATGATCACGGCTCTATCGACAAGTTCCAGCTCTGCCACGATGCCGGTGACCTATCGCTGCACGACAGAGAATCTAAAGGTTAATAAAGATGTGGCTGGCTTTGTGATTCCCTTAGGAACCACGGTCAATATGGATGGCACGGCGATTTATGAATCGATGGCGGCATTGTTCGTGGCGAATCTTGTCGGAGTGGAATTGTCTTTGGGTCAGCAGGTGATTGTCTTTTTTATGGCGATCTTAGCCTCGATCGGGGCGCCCGGGATCCCCAGTGCCGGGATGGTCACGATGGTCATGGTCCTGCAGTCAGTGGGACTGCCGGCCGAGGCCATTGCCATCCTGATCCCTATTGACCGGCCACTGGATGCGGTCCGCACCATGGTCAATGTGGAGGGCGACGCGATCGGAAGCGTCATTGTCGACCGCTGGACGCGGAGTCAATCGCTCGCTTAATCTTTCAACCCCGATTCCTATTTAGAAAATAATGTCCTCTTTGGGTCTTCAACGGAAAAAATTCATCCAACGGGTGAAGCCAATCTTGATGCTGACCGTCAAGAAAAGGCAAGTTTCCTGTTTCTAAGTAGGAATCAGGGTTTCAAGGTCTTTTTATTTCTCTCGATATTTTTTTATCCTGCCTTACTGCCAGACCCTCATCTAGCGATTTTCTTGTTAGCCGCGCATTCAACCAGAAACTAATATAAGCTGATGCCTCTATACTTGTTCTTAATGAAAACTTCGCCTAAAACAGCGAAGTTTTCATTAAACCCCAAAAGTTGGGGTAAACAAGCATTTTCTTAATACGAAATTCTGACAAATATGTGGTATTTTTCTACACCGCACTCCGAATTAGAAATACTTTTTTAACGGGCTATGACTCACCCACGGGGTAAAAAATTTCACTCATCAAACTCTCGAGGAGAGGATGATTTTCTAATTCGGAGTTGGGGTTATTATAAAACAGTCATGGTTAACGTCTCGTGTCTCTAAAGATCTCTGGACCAAGCAGGACAAACTCATCCGCGGCCTGTCTCAGTTCATCATCTGTGTTGATCTCGAATCCGGACACCTCGGTTTGGATCCCCTGAGCCTTTAAAAATTTGATCAGCTCAATAAAGTCTCCGTCTCCGCTGACCAGATGAACAATATCCAGATTGATTTTCTGTGAATGGTGGATCACATCGATGGCTAGGCCTGCTCCCCAGCCGCCGTGCAGTGAGCCATCCGGCAGACGGTTAAGATTCCGGCAGCGCAACTGGAACCCGATTCTCTCTAGTGTGGTCAAAAAGGGGTTCTGGTCAATCCCCGGCACCGTCATAACATAAGCGACCGATTTGACCAGATGCCGGTTGAGGACAATGAATTCCAGCAGTTTCTGAAAATCGATTTTTTGCTGTAAATTTTTGGAAGCCACCCACAGACTGCGCGTATCAACGAAAACACCGATGCGGCGACCTTTGGCTTTAGGTACAGAAACGGTTTTCTCCTTGGCCGGGGCCGGGGTTTCCTTATCTGCTGTTTGTTCCCGAAGCCGTTTCAACTCAATCTCTAATTGATCTTTATCCGCCAGCGCCATTTGAAGCTTCTGTTGAAGTTCCCGGCACAAAATGTCCTTCTCCTCATGAGTATCCCGGATGGAGACCAGTTTTTCGTTCAACTCATTAATCTCGTGGCGCATTTTTCGTTCATCACGTTCAAAATCATGAATTCGCCGGCGTAATAATTCTGCTTCCTCTTTAGAAAATGTTTTCAATTTCTGTTCGAGATCACGGATCATCGCTTCCTTATAGGCTGTATCCTTGCGCAGGGAAATGAATTGATTCTTAAGCGAGGCCATTTCTGTTTCTCGGGCCCCTCCATTTTTCTTTAACTCTTCAATCTGCCTGATTTTTTTACTCCCTTCTTTTACCTCTCTAGCCAGTGTTTCTTTGATTTCCTTATTTTTGGTGAGGAGATTAGCCAGGATCCTTCTGACCTGCTCCGTTTCTTTCTTGTTCAGTTGGCCTTGCTGCAGATGGTTTTGAAAATTTTCTTCCTTCCGGAATTTTTTGTCCTGTTTCTTAAGAAAACGGTAAAAGGATTCCAGAAACCTTT
>CAYJUK010000150.1:0-5619 GCA_964373335.1 uncultured Planctomycetales bacterium
TTATGGGAGCGTTCGGCCCTTTTTAAGACCAGGATATTTAAGATTCGAGATGATCTCACACTCCTGAAAACTGAATTAAAAAAAATCCTAGCCTCTTTTGATATCGTGATCTTAAGCGGAGGGGTCTCGATGGGAAGGTTTGATTATGTCCCCAGGGCATTGACCGCTCTCAAGGTCAAAGTCCTTTTTCATAAAGTCAGGCAAAAACCTGGTAAACCTTTCTGGTTTGGAATTACTCAAGATAAAAAACCGGTTTTTGCTTTACCTGGTAACCCTGTTTCAACTTTAATTTGTGCCTATCGGTATGTTTTGCCCAGTTTATACAATGCCCTTGGCCTTAAACAGATCATTGAGGAATTTGTACCTCTGGCCCAAGAAATTTCTCTCAAAACTGATCTAGTCTTATTCCTTCCTGTTCAATTAAAATTGAGTAAAGGAAATGAACGGGTTGCTGAGCCGGTAAATTTAAGCGGTTCAGGGGATTTCGTTACCCTAGCCCAATCGGATGGATTTGTTGAATTACCATCCCAAATTAAACATTTTTCAAAAGGGAAGATCGTTCGTTTCTTTCGCTGGAATCCATAGTCTATGAATAAAGCTAGATTATTGCCTAGATTATTCGGCCTGGTCTTAGCAGGGGGAAAAAGTACCCGCATGAAAAAAGACAAGGCTGTCTTAAATTATCATGGGAAACCTCAAACTGAATATGCTTATAAATTTTTATCCCAATATTGCGAAAAAGTGTTTCTTTCAAACCGATCTGAACAAAAGGACTCGGTTGGATATCAAGGTCTTGCGCAGATTCATGATCTCAAACAATTTTCGGGAATCGGCCCCTTAGGAGGCATTCTTTCCGCAATGAGTAATTATCCCGAAGCGGCTTGGCTCGTTTTAGCCTGCGATCTTCCTTACGTGGGTGAAGAGACAATTCAACATTTGATCAACTTCCGTGATCCACAAAAAATTGCCACCGCTTATCAAAGCTCTTATAATCAATTACCGGAACCTTTGTGTGCTATCTACGAACCCCATGGTTTTAAGAAAATCCTTGAACTTTTTCACCAGGGGATTCATTGTCCTCGTAAAATCCTTATTCAGTCAGATGTTGTTCTCATTGAGTCGAGAGATAAGGTTGACTTGGATAATATCAATCATCCGGGGGAGTACATTTTAGCACTGCAAAAACTAAAAAATCGAATGGAACTGGATGCTGAATAGCAGAGAGATATAGGAATAACTCATGAAAAAACTATCTGTCCTTAAAGGCTGCTAGGCCCTGGTGGGCAAGGTTTCGAAGGAGCTTTCGGATTTGGAATTCTTTTTGAAGCGCCGCACCGCGGAAGGGTACTGGAATATCGGCCGCTACGTTGATGAGCACTTTTTAGAACATAAGGACAGAGCGGATTACGGCTCCACACTTTTTCAACGGTTGGCCAAGGATGTTGACCTGGATGTCACAAGCCCGGGATTATCGGGACACAATCGGGACACAATCGGGACACATCCCCAAATAGGATGTGTCCCGATAGGCCGATAGGCCAAAACGGTTTGTCGAGTCGCGTTTACAGGGCAGTGATTTTATCATTGGGAAAACGTATAAAGACCGGTCGGATAAGTTTGACCGGTATCTGGCGGACGTGTTCTTCTTAGAAGGCGCCGCCGACCCGATGAAGGCCGCCGCAGAAGGGATTTATTTAAACCAGGAGCTTCTCGATAATCACTTGGCGGTGATTTGGAAAAAACCGCAGGCACGAGTACGCTGAAACATAAATTTCTGATTGTAAAGGCATGTGTCATCTTAAACGGAAAAGACTACCTGTCCTCAACTAGACAGGCCAGGGCTCCGCACCACTTCCTTCCGCTCGCACAGACGCGGGGATTGAAACTAGAGAAAAGGGAAATTTATGGTTAAATCTATTCACATCCAATATTTTGCTATTCTTCGGGAAAAGCGCGGTCTCACTGAAGAAACTATTGACACACCAGCCCATAATGCTCTAGATTTATATCAAGAATTAAAAAAACAATTTGACTTTCCTTTAACGGAAAATCAAGTGAAGGTCGCCATTAATAATGAATTCAAAGGTTGGCCCACCGTATTAAAAACGGGTGACAATGTGATATTCATTCCACCTGTAGCTGGGGGTTGATCCTAGTACCGCCACAACCAATGCCATCCCTCGATGAGCGTGATTCAACCCTAATTTTTCTCATGTTAGCAAAATTGGATTTAAACTGCTCAAGGAGGCGGAAAGACTGATGTCTTATCAAACAATCCAAAATATCTCCGTTTGGGGTGAACCGTTAGCAGACGCTGTCCAACAGATTCAAAATTGCAGTAAAAATGCGGCCTACTGTGCCTTAATGGCTGATCATCATATTGGTTATGCGGTGCCTATCGGCGGTGTTGTGGCCTATAAAGATATGATTAGTCCTTCTGGAGTGGGGTACGATATCGCCTGCGGAAATAAAGCCGTACGCCTCGATATTCCTTCCCCTGAGGTCAAAAATAATATCAAAAAGATCATGGATGATATCTTTTCAACCTTATCCTTTGGGGTCGGATTAGAAAACGATGAAGAAGTAGACCATCCTTTATTCGATGATCCGGCTTGGAAGATCAAGATTGCTGCTCAACATAAAGAGCTGGCTCGTTCTCAATTAGGAACGATCGGAAGCGGGAACCATTATGTCGATATCTTTCTCGATGAAAGAGACCGTGTCTGGATTGGAGTCCATTTCGGCTCCCGGGGATTCGGACACCGCATTGCCACCCACTTCATCCAAGCTGGTGGAGGGAGAGACGGCATGAACGTGGATCCCGTTGTATTGAATGCCAATAGTGAAATAGGCCAGGAATACCTGCAATGTATGAAACTCGCTGGACGCTATGCCTATGCCGGACGGGATTGGGTCTGCGCCCGGGTCGCCCGACTCATAGGTGCCCAAATCCTGGAGGAGATTCATAATCATCATAACTTCGCCTGGCAGGAAGAACATTTCAAAGAAAATTTATGGGTCGTGCGCAAGGGAGCCACCCCGGCTTTCCAAGGCCAAAAAGGATTTGTGGGAGGAAGCATGGGAGATATCTCGGTCATCATTGAAGGGACCGAGTCCGAAGAAAGTAAAAAGTCACTCTATTCGACTGTCCATGGAGCCGGCCGCATGATGTCTCGGACAAAGGCCGCAGGACATTTCCGCAGGCGCAGACGAGTCGGTGGAGCCATTACCCGCGAGATGATGACAAAGTGGATCAAAGAAAAAGGAGTGGTGCTGCGAGGCGCGGGCACGGATGAGTCGCCTCACTGTTATAAACGATTGCCCGAGGTATTGGCCTATCATAAAGATACGATTCGTATTCTCCACACCTTGCACCCCTTAGGTGTCGCTATGGCCGGAGAGAACGAATTTGATCCCTATGTCGACTAATATTTCTTTTGGTAGATATAGAAAAGTCTCTTAATTAATGTTACATTGATCTCAACTGTATATCTGCAAGTCATCATATTAATATCTGAATTTTTTCTCAAGGAAGATTTGAAGAATGAAGATCATTACTTTTGGCATTAATCATAAAACAGCACCCATCGACATCCGGGAAAAATTTTATTTAACTCCAACTGAACAAGATCTTCTGTTAATGGAGTTAAAGACTCATCCCTCCATTGCGGAAGCCCTGATTTTATCAACCTGCAATCGTACCGAGATTTATGCCCATGTCCTCAACGATCATGCCCATTGTGAAGAACTCCTTCAAAAATTCGCTCAAATTAAAAAAATAACTCAGGTGGAATCTTACCAGTCATATTTTTATCTCCATTCTCAGGAACAAGCCATCCGCCACTTCTTTGAAGTGGCCTCAGGATTGGATTCCATCGTCATAGGAGAAAAACAAATTTTAGGTCAAGTGAAAACAGCCATCGAGCGCTCGCGAGAAAAGGGGATGTTAAATAAAACCTTTAATATCCTTTCTAATCTAGTCGTCAAGACTGGCAAAAAGGTACGGCATGAAACCTCGATTTGTGAGGGAGGCTCATCCCTGAGCTGGGCGGCTATCAAATGGGCTGAAAATCTTTTAGGGACACTGAAGGACAAAACTCTTTTGATTATTGGAGCAGGAAAGATGAGTGAATTGGCCATCCAAAGAATTCCCCGCAAGGGACTGAAAAAAATTTATGTCATGAATCGAACTGAGGCTCACTCCCAGAAGCTGGCTGCCACCTGCCTGGGAGAAGTGGTTTCCTTTTGGGATTTTAAGGATATCCTGAAGGACATCGACTTGTGTCTATGCTCAGTTGGGGCTCCCCACTATATTATAGAAAAATCTATGATTGAAAAGATCATGCCTTTAAGGGATCACCGTCGTTTAATCCTTATTGATATCTCCATGCCCCGGAACATTGACCCTCAGGTCGCCGGTATTGAGCAGGTGAATTTGGCTTACATTGATCATCTTCAGGGTGTCGTTGAAGAAAATATGAGCAAACGTCAAGCGGCCATTGCGCAAGTTGAGATGATGATTGACCAAAGGATTCAAGAATATCATTCAAAAATCAAAAAACTTTCTGGATTCTCATTCATACCGGCTTCATCGTCAACAAACTTTTAGAGTTTCACTTTCTTCTTTCAGACTTTCCTAATCCTATGATCAGCAGTTTTATTCCAACTCATCTCTATTGGAGCATTGCGCTCATTTCATTCACAGTCAATATTCCCCTGGGGTTTATCCGCGAAAATTATCCCAAGTTCTCTTTCCCTTGGATATTCTGGATCCACGCTTCCATCCCGCTGATCATTTACCTGCGCCTTAAGCTTCACACCTCTGCAACATTTATTCCGATTTGCATTCTGCTAGCTATCCTGGGACAAATCATAGGAAGCCGCTGGCAGCGGAGAAGCCTAACCATAGATTCCATTGAAGAAAGAGAACAAATCCCGGATCTCAAATTAAAGGAAGCGATTCCTCACTTCCTTCAGGAAAATCGTATCGCGGTAGTCCTTTTAAACATGGGAGGACCTAAAAATAACCGGGAGGTTATTGAATTTTTAACGCGGGTCTTTCAAGACCCTGTCATTATGAAAATTCCCTTATCATTTCTGCTACAGCCTTTTTTTGCCTGGCTCATCGTCCGATTAAGAGGAAAAAAAACTCAACAACGATATCTATTGATAGGAGGTGGAAGCCCCATTTATTCCTCCACCAAAAGACAAGTCAAATCCCTTGAGGAAGAACTCAACAAAAGGGGGAGACAATGCTATGTCACATTTTCTTTCAATTACAGCGCACCTTACCCTGAAGAAACGATTCAAGAATTAAAAAAAATGAACATCACTCATCTTTTCCCTCTCAGCCTATACCCCCATTTTTCCAAAGCCACGACAGGTTCTAATTTATTTTACTTGAAAAAGGCAGCCCAAAAAATCTATCCGGCACTCAAATTTTTAAAACTCCCTTCTTATTATCTTCAGGAAGGATTTATTCAAGCCTTCGCAGATCGTATTCAACAAGAGATACGGCCCGGTGAATCCTTAGATGATTTTTACTTGATCTTTTCAGCCCATGGCCTCCCGGTGTACTTTTTAAATCAAGGGGACCCTTATCCCTTTGAGATCGCTCAA
>CAYJUK010000151.1:0-5608 GCA_964373335.1 uncultured Planctomycetales bacterium
TTATGTTTAAGAGGCTGGCTAATTTTAGGTATCATTGGTGAACATTTATATCAGGGTATGATCACCGGTATGTTTGAGCTTTCGATGGAAATGTTAAGAAAGGATATCCCTTATGAAGAAAAGGCAATTGCCGTCAGCATCCTGGATATTATTTATAACCGGCTTAATCCTAAAAAAGAGAAGGGGGAGAAAAATAGCGAGCAACAGATGGCAGTTGAGGAGATCTTTCGTGTTCTCAAAGAGGCAGAGCAGTCAGCGCCAAAGACAGAAGAGAATCTTGTTCATAGTGCATTAGGAGCGCAGGTTGAAGAAGATCAGGTGGTAAAAAGTGATCCGCCCCAGCGACTGATCGACCAGGCCTTAGACTTTTTCCGTCAGCATGGGGGGCGGCTTGTGGGAGATCGATCTGGCACGGCGGGGAAAGAATCCCTCAACCGCAATAAACTTTTTTATTATGTCTTCGGCCGTTTGAATCAAGAGGGGAAAGGCGAGGGCGTCATTCAGGGCTATCTGTATAAATCGATTGACCTCCTGATTTTCCTTGCGTTAATGGGAATCACGTCCGATCGAAGGCTTAAACTGATTGACTTTTTCCTCAAGCTTTTGAAAAGCCCGGATAAGTTAACGGATGATCAAAGGAATTTAATGGTTAGTTTTGGCGTTTCTCAGAAGATCATAGAACGGATATTCTGGGAATTTAAGCGGATGTGGCCGGCGCTATCGGGTGATCCCAAGCGGCAGCGTTGGATACTTCTTTGGATGATCAAGGCGATGCGTGGAGCTGACACCTCACTGAGAGATAGATTATTAGAATTTGTCAAAGATCACAGTGTCAAAACTTCAAACGTGGTTCAAGCGAATCTGCGGGGAGATTTGATTAAGTATTTGGCCGATAGATATAATCCTAAAGCTGACATCGCGGAAGAGATTTTGACGCGCCTTATTCAGCAAATGGGAAGCGGCGCTCTTTCCTATATTAAGACTTACTTGGTAAAAAAGCATCTTCTCGCTGACAATCCAGATATGAATGTGGCTCACCGGATCATTCATCTTATGCTGGTTATAGGGAGAGAACAGAATATGCCTGAGGTTCCGGAAATTTTAAGAAGTATTATCGGGAGGGGAATATTAGAAGATGGAAGCGTTAATTATTATTTGGGTAAAGATTTAGACGAAGGATTGAAGGAACAACGTCTCATTCACGAAAGAGAAACAGTTGAAATGCTGGGAGAGATATTTAAATCCCCAGAACGACCAATACCCAGCGCGCCGGAAAAAGACCCCGAGTCTGAGAAGGAACCATTCCCCATTCATGTGCCGGCGTGGAAAGGGAAGGTGACAGCAAATGATCGCAGACGGCTTAAGAAGTGGGTTAAACAGTATGGGAACGAAAACCCCGGTGAAAGTCTGGAAGATAAAGTAGAGATAGCCATTCACTCCGGGCCCATCGCGTATGTGGAGAATGACAAAATCCATATCACCCCGTGGGCCTTCGCTGTGCCCAAGGGGATGAAGTTCTCATCCGAACAGGAAAGAAAAGAATATGCCTCAAAGCTTGAGACTGTCCTGATTAAATGGATTTTGCCCCATGAGCAAAATCATTTAGTCATGGGAGGACATGAAATACCAAAAGAATCGATTGAGTTGTTGTTGATTGCCGAACTTCAACAAGAAAAACGAAGAGAGGAAGCGAAAATCTTTAGAGAGGTTGTGGAGAGTTTGCAATCTGTGGGAGCAGAAGCCTCTGGTGAAATTCAAATAACATTGCAGGGGTTGAACAATCCCCGGCAAATTCCTATAAAGGATCTCATGGAAAAGATTATTGCGCGCTTCAAAACGAAGGTGCGGGCGCTGGAGGAACCTTTAAAGAGCAAGGTGAAAAGGATCATCGAGTGGATAGCACCGGATAACCTGATGGAGACCACTCATTTTGATGGTGAGGATAATCTCAATGATTCCGCGGTACACTTGGCCGATGAACAATATAGGCGGTTAATGGAATTGAAAATAATGAATTCTTCTTGGCGAGAGGTCTTTGAGAATAGTGTAAGAATATTGAATCCAAAGGGAGGTTACTCTAAGGCCTTGCGGAAATTACAAGAGATTGTCCAGGGATCATTCTTTGAAATCGTAAGGGGAGGCGCTCCTGAGGGATTGGCAGGCCCTTTTGAGGCAGAGGAGAGTTCCGAGTCATCTGAATCTGGAGTGGAAGAGGATCAGCCTGTGCCCGTGGTAGAACTTGAGGGGTTGTTGAGTAAAGTTAGGTATGACAAAACTATCTTAATGGATGAATCAACCGCGGAAAGATTATTTAAAAAATTTCTAAGCGATTTATTAGAGGCTGCGTTTGCCGGAGAAATGACAAGTGCAATGAGGGTGGCACTGATAGAATTCACTGATTATTTAAAGAACACCGATGCATTGTTTAGGGAAGTGGCGGTCGGTTACTTGGGTGGCTTGCTAGGTAAGATGGATATGGATCGTGCTGGAAAAAAATCAATGAGCTCAAGCCAAGTACCGATCCCTGCCGATGAGGACAATGATATTGGGGGCATCACGGCTAGATTGTTTGGCCTTGCCCAGAACGATCAGGAAAGTGAGTCTATTCGCGATGCGGCTGTTGAATCATTGATCAGTGGTTATTCGGAGTTGATTAAAAAAGCGCTAAAGCAACAAAAAATTAAAAATGATGAAATTATTCAGTTTATCAAAGCTCTCTTTATTCATTATCAAATTGATTACGGGATTTATACTGAAAGTCTGGTAAAGAGAATTCGTCAAAAATTGAACTCATATCCCAAGAATTCTCCAGAAAATAAAGTTATATTAGAATTATTTTTAAATGCTTTTAACGGGTCAATAATAAATCCTTTGGAAGATTCTTCAGAGGATTCGGATGGCCTTGCTTGTCATGCCTTCGGGGCGTTTGCGGCCGGGGGTGTCGCGAGTGGATTGACGGCGGCGGTTGCGGGGGCGCTTGTTTGGGCTCAGCCGATAATCGGGCCGTCGGTTGCGTATTCCGCGGCGATTCTGGTCAGCTTGATCGGCAGCTTAATAGCAGTCGGATTTTTATCGGCGGGCATGTTTATTATCCGCGCCCTTGTCAAGCACGGTGGTATCCGCGGGCCGGGCGCCGGGGGATCCGCGTGGAAACTCCTCACTACCCCGATTGCGACCCACGATCCCGCCTATCATGAACGTCATCCCCTCCTTCATCGAGCTTATCAATCCTTACCCAGGTTCCTGCGATCTGCCATTGATGATCACGAGCAGGATCATCGCGAATATTTAGAGAAGAAAGGTTTAGCAGTGGGTGAATTGATGCTCTGGCAAAGAGTCATAGCCGAGATCCATGGCCATTATCGCCAGGGGGTATTTATCCTAAATTTTGCGTTAAAGCACATGGTATCGATGACAAGATCGTTCATAGAAACATGCGAGGTGCTCCATATCCTTATCGACGAAAACATCTCCGATTTCGAAAAATCCTTGGCCCTAGTCCCTTTAAGTAAAAATCGTTTAATGGATTATGGAAATGACTTTAAAGATTGGGAAGCGGTTGTGACTTTAAATGGCAGCCCGGAGTTGAATTACTTCACGAACAATAAGCCGGAGAAGCTTCAGGGAGAAAAAGGGGACAGCGCCCGATTTGATGAATCTCAAGTGCCGCAGCCCCGCCGTGCCTTTGGCTGGAAACCCTACCGCGCCCGGCTCGAAGCTGAATTCGGCAAAGAGGGAATCAGATATCTCAAGGCCGAAGACCGCTGGATTGTGTTTGTGATCAGCCTTTATAATTTTATAAGATGGCTCACCCGAGGCTATTTCGGCCCGCCGGCACCGGAAGGTTTCGCCCGCTTCCAGATCGCCTCGCCCACCGCCGAACATCCGGCCTTCGGGTTCCTGCCCGATAAATACAAGCAATCCATTCGTGTCCATGAAGCAGCCCATAGAAATAATAGGCAAGAACTCGCGGCTTATCAAGAACAGCTAAGACAGATTCAACAATCTGAAAAACGGAATGTGTCCCGGGTTTTGAATAAGGCTGGCTCCTTTAATAAGAAGAATATTCTTAAAGAAGGCGAAGTAGTCTTTTTGCAAAGTAGTATGCAGGGTGATTTAGCGCAAACGAGATTAGGTCGCGGTTTGGATGTTGTGCTTAACGATTCAGTAGCTGTTCAATGTAACTACTGTGTGATCTGGGTTCGATCCCAAAAACAAGGGGCTTTGATTCATACCAATTACATCGGAGACATTGAGCATGTAAAGAATTTGATTCGTACCATTTTGACCAGATTCGGTTTTGATTTCGAAGACAAAGAATATTTCAAGAAAAATATTCTATCGATCATGGTCAATTCATCACATGCCGAAGGTTCTGTTGTCCAAGAATTATCCCGGAAAATTGAAGGCTTATGGGCAAAGGCGTTAGATGACCTGGCGATCCCTCGAATGGTCACCGATACCAATGAGGCATGGTATTTAAATAGTGTTCAATTCAGGGTCGGTGAAGGTTTATTGGCATCATCAACTGATTATACGATTAGTTTAGAAAATAGGAAGAAGGCTGGTCATGATGAACCTCAATCATCTCAGGTCCGCCAGGTAGACGGCGGGAAATCTTATGGTCACCAGCTCGAATCAAATGGCGAAAATCATCCTATCAGCGCGGAGGGGATGTACGAGGCCCGGGACAATTTCAGAAGACGAAGATACGTGGAGCCGTACGTTGTGGAAGGGTTCGATCGGCTGGGCGATTTGGGTTATATCGTTAAAGCGTATGAATATCTTACAGCCTCGGGAAAGCGCACAGACCCACCACAGGAAAATAGGCAAGAACTCGATCGTTATCTTCAATACGCCTCTCCCCAAGTCAAAAGAGATATCCGCTTGAAGCCCTTGACCGACCGTTTCAGTTGGAATAAAGAACGCAAAGGTCAAATCCGCCGTACCCTCAAACAATTAGGTTATGAAAAATACACAATCGACTGGTTTCTCCGGCACCTCGATATCCATGAAACCGCGCCGACAGAAAAAGAGGCCATCCGCCGTCAGGCCCGGCAGCTGCGGTTGGAATACCGCGCCAGCCTGAGCGATCTGGCGCGTTGTGTGACCGAGTGGAATTTCCGGATATATGTCTTGAGTTATCAGAGGAAATTTCCGGGTGAGCAGAGTCTAATCTTGAGCCAGCTTGATGAAATCGCGGCGCAGATAGAAAAGAAGGCCGCAGAGCTAAGAGAGGAACGATTGGATAAGACGCTTGCGGATCAGCTTGAGAAGATACCAGCGTTGTTGCGGCACACATCCTCAGACGGTAAGCGGGCGCCTTATGAGCCGCAGGCTAATATGATTTTAACCGGAATCATGTCCCGCATTGTGACACTCAAGGAGGATGGCCTTAGCCGGCGTCTCCGTCAGGAAAAAAATATCGCCCGGATCAAAAGAATTAATGATATCTACCGCGTCCGCGGTCAGGGTTATGAAAGTCCGGTGAAAGGGAAACCTCCTCTTCTAACGTATCGGGATCTCACATTTGAAAGTCTCTGGGATGCCTAGTCCGCGATGGACCGGATGATAGATACAGAGATCAAGGAAATCCAATGGATCCGCG
>CAYJUK010000152.1:0-5585 GCA_964373335.1 uncultured Planctomycetales bacterium
CAAAGAACAGGCTATGTATCATTACCTCAGTGGATACACGGCAAAGGTTGCCGGAACAGAATTAGGGGTGACAGAACCTAAGGCCGCTTTTTCTGCCTGTTTTGGTCAGGCCTTCCTTATGTTGCATCCAAGAGTGTATGCCGATATCTTGGGCAGAAAAATTAATGAACATGGATCTCAAGCTTATTTAATTAATACGGGCTGGATCCGGGGAAAGTATGGCGTGGGTGAGAGGATTCCTATCAAAGATAATCGAACGACATTGGATGCCATCTTTAGTGGAGCGATGGACCAGGCGGAATTTGAAACCATGCCGATCTTTAATCTCAAGATTCCTAAAAAACTTCCCGGGTTAGCTGTGGAATTACTCAACCCCCGTTCTCTCTGGAAAGATAAAAATGATTATGATGTGACGGCCAGAAAATTAGCCCAGCTGTTTATTGATAATTTTAAAAAGTTTACTGTAGATGAGAAGGGTAAAGCCTTAGTAGCTGCCGGACCTCAATTGTGAGTAGTTTGTAAATCGGAAAATCATTTGAGAATATGGCCCGAATCTCAAAGAAGACATTAACAATTCTTATTTGTATCGCAGGTATTTTTATTATCTTTGGTATTAAATGGATCGCTAAAAGTAAGACTGATTCAATCCTACCACCGCAAAAAAACCTCCGCTCCAAAGGTCATCCTAAAGCAGCTCTCCAAATCATTGAATTTGTAGATTTTCAATGTCCTTCTTGTGCGCAGGGATGGAAATATCTTAGCACTTATACAGCGACTCATCCGAATCAAGTTTATGTTGAAGTAAAATATTATCCTTTAAATATGCATAAACATGCCTTTGTCAGCTCTCGTTATGCGGAATGCGTTGGCAGACAAGGGCAATTTTGGCCATTTGTGGATAGCCTATTTGAGAATCAGGATCTCTGGAAGGGTAAGGAAAATGCTGAAGCGGATTTTGAGAAGATGGCGGAAGACTTGAAGGTGAATAGGGTTCAATTAGATCAATGTCTTCAAGATGAGACGGTTGACCGCATTATTCAAGATGATAAAAATGAGGGCAGCACCCTCGGAGTGAAATCCACACCCACCTATTTTATTAATGGACAAATGGCTGTTGGCATAAAATCATTAACTCAATATTTGAACAATTATGTCACTGGCAATAATTAATCTATATGTATTCTTAAGGGTTCTTCTGGCAGGTCTTTTTATTGTATCCGGAATAGAGAAATTAATCGGTCCTTACCAAAACTTTTTATTTGTCGTTCAGAGTTATGATCTTCTCCCTATTTGGACAGAAGAAATCGTGGCTCGAGTATTTCCGTGGATAGAATTTTTTTTAGGAATCTTTGTTCTCTTGGGACTTTGGCTGCCGGGTGCTCTGAGAGGGCTGTTAGTTTTAGTCACGATTTTTTTGATTGTTGTTGGTCAGGCCATGATTCGCCGACTCCCGATTGATGAGTGTGGCTGTTTTGGAGAATTGATATCCATCCCCCTTCCAGGCGTAATCGCATTTGATAGCTTCTTGTTTCTGTTGACCTTTGTATTGCTCAGGAGATTCTCTCAAACGGCTCAATTCAGTTTAGACCAATTCTTTGCTAAAAGGCATGCATAAGGCATTGATGATTCCCTTTTGGGGATGCTGGGCTGTTATTTTTATGTCTCCATTAGCCTTCAGTGATCAAGAGATTAAAAAACCTAATGTCAGTGGTCAGTTTTACCCTGCGAATCCCACTCAGCTTGGACAACTGATTGATCAATTATTATTTCGGGCCAGCCCTTCAGAATCGAATAATCCTATTGAAATGATGATCTCTCCTCATGCAGGATATATTTACTCCGGGGGTGTGGCTGCCTTCGGATATAAGGCCATCGAGACCATTCCATATAAAACCATTGTTATCTTGGCCCCGAGTCATTTTTATGAATTTGATGGTGTATCGATCTGGAAAAAAGGAGGGTTTGAGACGCCGTTAGGGGTTGTTCCCGTAGATCAGGATTTTGCGGAACAATTGATAGCCAGGAATGATCAATTTTATTTTAAACGCGAGGTTTATGAAACGGAACATTCCCTCGAAGTGCAAATTCCATTCCTGCAAAAAATTTTTAAGGATTTTAAGATTGTACCAATCATTATGGGTCAGACGACTTACGAGCTCTGCGAAAAGCTTGCTGAGGATCTGAATAGCTTGATCGGTGATCGGACCGATGTGCTTATGGTGATCAGTACCGATTTGTCTCATTATCATCAAGACTCCGTAGCCAAGGAGATGGACCATCGGACTATCGAGGCTGTTCGCAATCGGCAGGTCCAAGAGGTTTGGCGCAACTGCCGGCTGCGGACTATGGAAATGTGTGGGTTTATTCCGGTCACAACGGGTTTAATTTATGCCCTCAGGCGGGGATTAGATCAAGTCAAGGTCTTGAATTATGCTAATTCAGGTGATGTCACAGGAGATAAGGAGAGGGTCGTCGGATATACTTCTGTCATTTTTTCAAGGAGCGGTTCCCTAAATTTTCCCGCGCACCAGAAGGCCACGGATAAGTCTGTGGATGCAGGGCAGATCAAGTCCTTAGGTCTATGGTGCGGGGTTCCTCCGCCTCAGGCGGTGGGGCAGGCGCCTCAAGGGAATTCCCACCGTTATGAGTGGAAACGTGCTCACCTGGTGGACGGGCAGGGGCTATCCCGGCGGGCTCCACATTCAGGACAAGGAGAGGCCTTTGCCGCGGAAGAACAAGGGGATGATAACGAAAAGAAGGTTTTGCCATTAACCAGAGAGCAAAAAAGACGGATGATGGAGATTGTCAAGCAAACTATTGATGCCTTTGTCCGTCAGGGCAAGACTCTGGATTTTCAAGAGTCTGATTTGAGATTTTCAGTCACGGAAGGGGCTTTTGTGACCATAAATAAAAATGGACAACTGCGCGGTTGCAAGGGGCATATTGTCACTCAGCAGCCTCTTTATAGCACGTTACGCGATGTGGCGATTTCTGCCGCTGCCCATGATCCTCGATTTCCTCCGCTCGCAGGAGAGGAACTGATGACTATTGATATTAAGGTTTCTATCTTATCTAAACCGTGGCGGATTAAATCTATCGATGAGATTCAATTAGGGAAACATGGTGTTATTATCAGTCGAGGGACACACTCCGGAGTCTTTTTACCGGAAGTGGCTACAGAAACAGGGTGGAGTAAAGAGGAGTTCCTCACCAATCTCTGTGTTCATAAGGCTTATTTGCCTCCAACCGCTTGGAAAGACGCCTCAACCATCATTGAAATCTTTACCACCGATCATTTTTCCGAAGACGACCTGAAATGATAAGGGAAAAGGGCGTATAAGTTAGATATGATTTCTATACGCGCAAGAAATATTCTTATTTCTATTTTCGTGATCTTGTGGAGTCTTCTTTTTCATTATGAGTCGATGCGGACGTTTTTCTTAAGTTCTCTTCTGCAAAAGCCTTTGCCTAAGTTGAAATTTCTTTTTCCGCCGGCAGGATGGATCATGTTCTATAATGTGGATAACAGTTTTGGCCACGCCGAGGTTTATGGAGTCAAGGGAAACGATGTGCAAGTCATCGATCCTCACTTGATTTTGATGAATAGGACCATCGGTTATGACAATGTCCACAGAAATGTCTTGAGCACTGTCCTGTATGATGACAGGAAACGATCATTCTGCCGGTATATGAGGCGAAAGTTCCCTGAATTCGATAAGTTTTTGGTCGCCTATGTTCATTATCCTTCTTTAGATGAAAATCCCCGGAATCGTATTGTCAAGGTGATGTATCAATGTTTAGAATGATAAGCCAGTTATGGCACCGACTGTTTTTAGAAGAAAGACCATCTTTAAGTCTTTCCTTATTTCGGATCACTGCAGCACTCACAACCGGTCTTCATGTTTTTCCATCATTGGTTCATTTGTCAGACAATTATTGCCCAACGGCCTTTAAAACGTACAATCTTAATTTTTTCCCCCTGGGGTTTGTCGAAAAAGTGCAGCAAAGTCCGGAAGGACTCATTGTATTTTTCTGTTTTTTATTTTGTATCAGTTGTATCTTTCTCCTGATTGGATTGCTCAGTCAATGGAGCTGTCTCCTCATGACACTGAGTTGTTACTATTTTTATGCCCTTAATAGCTATCATATCGGCACACTATCCTGGGATATCCTCTTGGTTACGCTTTTTCTCCTGTGTCTCACACCCTATCCTGGCGATTATTTCTCGGTCGATTGTTTGCGAGGGAAGGACCTCAATGCTTATCAGCGAAAGCGGCCATTTTTTCTTCAACGTTTATTACAATGTCAGATTGGATTCAACTTTTTTTATACATCCCTTTACAAAATCTTGGGAGAGGGCAATTGGTTAAAGGATAAACCCCTTTACTATTTATTAAATTATCCCCCGGAAGGGGTTACCAAACACTTCCTTTTTAAGGAATATTTTGCCTCACACCCCCAGTTGTGTTATCTCCTGGGATTAATTATTTTCACTCTTGAGTTTTTTCTTATCTTTCTATTGTTTTGGCCAGTCACGAGACGTTCTGCTATCCTGCTGGGGATCTTTTTCCATTTTGTGTTGATCTTGACCTTGGATGTCCCGGCTATTTTCTTTTTTCTTTTTCCTCCCCAGTTATTGTTGTTTATCAATCCCCAAAAAGTGCTGAATTGGATTGAAGAAAAAAGATGCCTTAACGAAATTTCTCATCGACATTTACTTTTGTTCGATGGCCGATGTCAGTTCTGCCTAAGCATTATACGGAAAGTTAAAATCATGGATTTATGGAATGTCATTAAGCCAATCAATTGTCATGAGATTGATGACCTTAAGGTGATCCATCCCGATTTAACTCAAGAAAAGGTCGCCAGTCAGATTCATCTTGTTGATCCTTCGCAAAGGTTATTCAAAGGATTTGAGGTCTTTCGGAGATTATGCTTAAAGTTGCCTATGATGTATCCCTTATTAGTTCTGTTCTATTTCCCCGGTCTCGGTCTGATAGGGCCGATGGTGTATCGTATCGTAGCAGAAAACCGCTATCTGCTGCATTTGAACCCTGTTTGCAAAATCAATGCCTGTTTTAGAAAACCCAAAACTGCAATCTGAAGAGATCGGTTCAAAGAGTCTTATTCTTTATTTTTTACTATCTTTGCTGCTCTGGGCCTTTTCTTTTCGTGAATTTCTCAATGGAAAATTGACTCTGACAGGGGATGCCCTGGTCTATTTTGAACATTTTACCTTTTACATTGATCAATTGAGTCGAGGAAACTATCCCTTGTGGGACCCTTCTCGGGATTTTGGTGTTCCCAATGAATTTTTCTTAAGAAGAATCGGCTCTTATAATCCATTTTCTTATTTCATCCTGATCATGGATTTTTTTGGAGTTTCTGATACGATTTCCTATTTCACATTTTTGACGCTCTATAATTTTCTGGGAATGTTGGGATTTTACTTTGTTGCTCAATTTTTTTTAAAGAAAAAGTCCGTGGCTTTTGCTTCATTTCTCCTCCTTTTATTTTCATCTTTCTCTTCCTTGCTTTTTAATTCCTTTGTGACTTTCATTTTTACTCCCATGATTTGGTTTTTT
>CAYJUK010000153.1:0-5578 GCA_964373335.1 uncultured Planctomycetales bacterium
ACGATCAAAAAAATGGAAATGGGAGCGGTAAAAATACCGCACCTTGAGATCTGATTTTTCATAGGCCGGGCTTCTCAAGCGCAGATACGCGGGATACATCCCGTAGGCCAGGGCAAAGCCCAGCAGGGTTCCGATCGCGCCGGATGTCCCTAACTCTCGAATAGGCTGGGCCTGGACATAATAAAGACTTAAGAATCCCAGGAGGGTTGTGGCCATCGACCAGAAAGAGGCGGGCAAGGTGATCTTGACCGCCTCTTGAGCCGCCAGTCGGTTGTCCTGAATGTGAGAGCAGTGTTTCCAGTTAAAGGTCAGAAAGACGATATGCGAAAGGGTAATGACAAAAACAATAGTGGCCAGATTCGCCGTCAGGATTCCGATCTTAATATTCAAAAGATGGGAGCAGATCAAGGTTAACGCCGCCGCGTTAAAACAGCTGAGCACCATCCCTAATAAGATCTGCCAGGAATGGAAGATGAAGACTACAATCAAGCCAAAGATAAAAAAGGCCAGGGTCGTAAATGTCCGCAGATCCTGATTCAAATGCCGGCGGATCAGTTCGTTAATATAGGGAGCCCCGGAGATCTTGATCGAAAAGTCGTCTCTTTCAAAAACCGCTTTGAGATTTTCGATTTTGGGGATCAGTGCTGGAAGGCCTTCCAGCGAAATGGAAGGTTTCATGACCACAAACATGTTGGAGGAATGGCCATTCTCAGGAATCAAGAGCCGGCGCCATAAAGGAGAATCGAGGACATCCCGCATACTCCGCGGTCCGCGCGCGATGCTAATGACATCTTTGATTTCCCCAAAGTTTAATAAGAGATCCCCGAATTGTTTGATATGGGTTTGATATCGGGGATCGTGGATCTTTCCGGGAAAATTGATCAGGATTTGGGTGTCGTCTCGGCGAAATATCCGGGAGATTTCCACGTCGGCCTTGTAAAATGGGTCATCGCTGGAGAAAAAGACATTATAGTCCACATGCGGAGTCAGATCGACACGGCTGAACAGAAACCATACCTCAATAATGGTCAAGGCAAGAAACAGCCAGGCTTCTTTGCTGAAGATTCGATTTTTCATCATAAGGCAATGCCCTTTGATACTCTCATTTGGGACCCAAACCATTCCATGATTGGGATGTGTCCCCAAGTCCCCGAAACAGATCCTTTTCCACCGTTTCAATTATATATTATAAAGGCCGGAAAGGAAAATTGATATCAGTGTTTACCGCGGGAATGGGAATTATCGCTAATCTCAACCAGGGGCTTTAGCCCGTTGGGCTGTATCATCGTAAAAAATTTATGAAAAATCTTTTTTTAAATAAACTGACATCAGTCGTAGCCCTGATATTTTTTTGATAATCGGGACACATCCCAAAAGGGGATGTGTCCCGATTCGGATAGGTCCCGACAGACATCGAGACACGAGACACAGGAATTTTTCCTTGTCTTATGAGGTTCTTTTGTTAGAATAAATAATTAATTAGCTATGATGAATAAAATTATTTCCCATCTTATTGAAGAACAAAAAGAGGGTTTTGAAGATGTCAGAAAAACCTATGGGCTGCGTTTCATTATCCTTCACGGTTCCTTTGTGACCGGGCGAGAGAGAAAGGAGAGTGATGTAGACACCGCCCTTGTTGAAGATCAGCCTCTCACAATGGATGGTTTCTTCGCTGTCCACGAAGCCTTAGATAATATTTTCAGCCGATATTTGGAGATGGTTGAGATTGACCTTAAATCATTGAAGGGAGTTGACCCCTTGTTCCGCTATCAAGTTGTGGCTCACAGCTTCCTTTTAGCGGGGGATACCCGTCGGTATAACGAATTCAAGATGTACGCTTTTCGTGCTTATATGGACAGTTCGGATCTACGCATTCTCGAACGCCGTATGATTGAATATAAACAACAGATGCTGGATAAACGTTACGGTTAAAGGAGTCAAGATTGATCGATCGGGATCTTGTTCAAAGAAAAATAGCCCTTATCCAGGATGATCTGCAGCATCTGACCCAGTATGAACGCCTAATGATCCAGGATATCGGGCAGGATTTTAAAACCCAGGCTATTGTCGAAAGATTATTGGAAAGGACTGTTGGGCGGGCATTAGATATTAATCAGCATATCCTTGCCGAATGCGGTGGACATCTGACCGGTGTTAAACATTATCGAGAAACCTTCCTGCGCTTAGCGGATCTCAAGGTTTATCCTCTTGAATTTGCTCAGCAAATAGCTAAAAGTACCGGTCTGCGCAACGCCCTAGTCCATGAGTATAATAATTTAGACCCTGCCATCTTGCAGAAAAGCATAGGACAAACGATTAAAGAATTTAATGAGTATACGGAGTTTATCCTGAGATCCCTTGATCAGTTAAAATAATCCCGCAAATCAGTTCTCCGGTTGACCAGTTTTCCAGTTGTCAGATCAACTGGCAAACTGGCAAATTGGTAAACTGGTAAACTGGTTAAACTTAATTACCTATCGCATCACACTCACCATGACAGAAGATTTAGCAAAGAAGATTAAAGAATTAAATGACAAGCTGACCCACCTCAGGGGGTTTCTTTGACCTGCCGGACAAGGAAAAAAAAATCCAGTCTATTCAGCAGCAGATGTCTGATCCTCATTTCTGGGATAATACCAGTCAAACTAATAAAATCCTGCGCGAACTCAAGCTCTTGAGGACTACTGTCGAGCCTTTTGAGAAGTGTGTCAAGCAATTGGCGGAATCGCGGGAGTTGTTATTAATCTCGGCGCAAGATGAGGAATTCTTGAGGCATGTTGAGCAGGAATTGGTTATCTTAGAGAAGACGGTTGGGGACCTGGAGGTCCTGTCATTTTTAGGCGGGCCTTTTGATAAAAATAACGCGATTCTCAGCATTAACTCCGGGGCTGGCGGCACGGAGTCCTGCGATTGGGCGAATATGCTGCTAAGGATGTACACCCGTTGGTGCGATGATCAGGATTTTACCGTGCAGATGATCGATACCTTGCCGGGAGAGGAGGCGGGGATCAAGAATGTCACGCTGCGAATAGAAGGAGACCGGGTCTATGGTCTCCTGAAATGTGAGAAGGGAGTGCATCGTTTGGTGCGCATCTCGCCATTTGATTCCAACAAGCGGCGGCATACCTCCTTTGCCTCGGTGGATGTGATCCCGGAGATTGAGGATGACATCGAGGTGAAGATTGAACCGGAGGAACTGCGTATTGATATTTACCGCTCCTCCGGCCCGGGCGGACAGAGTGTGAACACGACCGATTCGGCCGTGCGGATCACGCATCTCTCGACCGGTATTGTGGTCCAGTGCCAGAATGAACGTTCGCAGCTTCAGAATCGACAGACCGCGATGAAGATCTTGAAGGCCTGTTTGTACGCGCGGCGGCGCATAGAACACGACGAGCGCATGGCCAAAGAATACGGCGAGAAGCAGAAGATCGAGTGGGGAAGCCAGATCCGCTCTTATGTCATGCATCCCTATAATATGGTCAAGGATCATCGGACGGATATCGAAACCGGGGATGTGACCGCTGTCATGGACGGCGAGATTGATATGTTCATTGAGGCCTATCTGCGGGTGAGGCCGGTGGAGCGGAAGAGGTAGAGAGTTGACCAGTTAACGAGTTTGCGAGTTTGGGAAAAGTTAATTCGCCAACTCGAGAACTCGCCAACTCGCAATATGAAAATCAATTCCCCTCCCGATCCCTCCCTACAAACAGACTGGGTCAAATGGAGGGAATACAGAAATTGAGTTGACAGTATAATACGGGTCACCGAATGAGGAGCATGCATGTTTCAATTCCTGATCAGTAAATTTGTCAATAAAAACGCGCAGAAATTCATCGACCGTTTGAATCCTAAGGTCGATATTTATATCCCTGAAGACCTGCCATTGCCGTCCGTTCATTTTGTCAAAAGTAAATGCGCTGTTGTCGCCAGGATCAACGCCCTGGAAGATGAGATCAGCCGATTGACCGCTGATCAACTGCGCGCGATGACCGAGACATTCAAACAGGAGTATCAAAAATCCACCCAGATGAAAAGAGAAGAGATTCAGAGAATCGAGGAACAATTCCAGCGGGATTCGTCCCCGGAAGAACGGGAGAAGATCCATTTTCAACTGGAGGCTGCCGAAGAGGAATTTAAAAAGATCAAGAAGGCAGCCTTGAATGAGATCCTCCCGATCGCTTTTACCGTAGTCCGCGAGGCTGGCAAGCGTCTGTTGAACATGCGGCATTTTGATACTCAATTGGTGGGCGGCATGGTCCTGCATGAGGGGTGTATCGCGGAGATGGCCACGGGCGAAGGCAAGACCTTGGTCGCGACCTTACCAGCCTATTTGAATGCCTTGAGCGGTGAAGGGGTGCATGTGGTGACCGTCAATGATTATCTGGCGAAGCGTGACCGGGAATGGATGGGCCCCATTTATCAATCCTTGGGATTAACGGTGGGTGTCATTCAGCATGATATGCCGTACCGCTTGAGGCAGGAGGCCTATGCCTGCGACATCACTTACGGGACTAATAATGAATTTGGGTTTGATTATCTTCGGGACAATATGGTCAATTTTAAGGCGGAGATGGTCCAGCGGGGACATCATTTCGCGATCGTTGATGAGGTGGACAGCATCTTGATCGATGAGGCGCGCACCCCGCTCATTATCTCGGGGCCGGCGGAAGAGTCAACGGACAAATATTACCGCGCCAACGCGATTTCCCAGAATCTCAAAGGCCGGCGGATCACGGAACAGGACGAGATTCAGGCGAAATACGATAAAAAAGACCTCGGGGCCGGTTATGATTATATTGCTGATGAGAAATCCCGCGGGGTTTCGTTAACCGAGTCCGGGGAAGAGAAGGTCGCCCGGATGTTCGGAGTGGCTAACCTGCATGAGATGGAAACCATTGATTACCGTCATCATATCTTAGCCGCCCTGCGGGCTAAGGAATTTTTCCGGGGGGATGTGGATTACGTCGTCCGCGACGGCGAGGTGATCATTGTCGATGAGTTTACCGGCCGCCTGATGCCGGGCCGGCGCTGGTCCGACGGCCTCCATCAGGCCGTTGAGGCCAAGGAAGGCATAAAAATCCAGCGGGAAAATCAGACCCTCGCCACCGTTACCTTCCAAAATTATTTCCGCATGTACTCCAAGCTCTCCGGGATGACCGGGACCGCTCATACCGAGGCCAGCGAATTCAAGAAGATCTATAACCTGGACGTGATTATCATGCCGACGAATCGAATCTTAAGACGCAGTAATTATTCGGATTGCGTTTATAAAACCGAACGCGAAAAATTCCAAGCCGTTGTGGAGGAGATCGCGGAGCTTTATAAGAAAGGCCAGCCGGCGTTAGTCGGCACCATCTCCATCGAGAAATCCGAACGGCTCTCGCATATGCTCAAGCAGAGAGGCATTGCTCATCAGGTCTTGAATGCCAAGTTTCATGAGCTGGAGGCTCAAATCATCGCTCAGGCGGGCCGGGTCAAGGCGGTGACCATCGCCACCAACATGGCCGGCCGGGGAACGGATATTCTCTTAGGTGGGAATCAGGAATTTTTAGCCAGGAGTCTCGCGGAAAAGAAG
>CAYJUK010000154.1:0-5431 GCA_964373335.1 uncultured Planctomycetales bacterium
AACCGATGGTGATTGCTCCTTACGATGCCGAGCTTTTCGGCCACTGGTGGTTTGAGGGGCCGATGTGGATTGAGATTCTCATTCGTAAGATTTATTTTGATCAGGAAGCGATTACCATGATCAGTCCTTCCGAATATCTGGCAGAGTATCCCACCAATCAGATGGCCCTGCCTTCGGCTTCGAGCTGGGGATATAAAGGGTACAATGAATATTGGCTGGAGGGCGGTAATGACTGGATCTACCGTCATGTTCATAAAGCAGGAGAGAGGATGTCAGCATTAGCACAAAGATTTTCTCGCGTGATCCGGCACGGGTCGAAGCGAAATCTTAAGAAAAGGGCGTTGAATCAGGCGGCCAGGGAACTTGTTTTAGCCGAAGCCAGTGATTGGCCGTTTATCATGAAGACGGGAACCATGGTGAATTATGCTCACCGTAAGATCCGCCAGCATATCGGCCGGTTTACCCGGTTGTATGAACATTTGCTGAATAATACTATCGATGAAAGCTGGCTGGCTGAGGTCGAGTGGAGGGACAATATTTTCCCGGGCATGGACTGCGCGCAATATTATCTTTCCGGACAGAGTCCTCAGGGAACAAGGAAAAGCAAGATGGCAATTGCGGCTTAAAAAATTCTTTCATAAAACGATCCTTAACATAAAGGGCAGATATGAAAAATAGAGAAATAGAGGAGCTGGAAGGTATGGATATTATTGAAGGTCTTCCCAACATCTGTGGGCAAGAAGATACTCTTTTAAAGAAATCGGGCAAGAAAAATTTGTATGCCGATATTTCGAATAATAATTTTGATAAGGTGCGGGCGTGTTCCGGAATCGCCCTGCATATGCATCAGCCGACAATCCCTGCTTCCAGCGATGATGTGAGAACAGCCCATCTCATCTCAAATCTGCAGCAGATGATGGAGCATGCGCATATTCAGGATAATCACAATGCCTTTGTCTTTATCCAATGTTATTCCCGGATGTCGGATATTATTCGGGATCTGGTCAAGCAGGGCCGCAATCCGCGAGTGATGCTGGATTATTCCGGGAATCTCTTGTGGGGATTAAGGCAGATGAACAATGGTTCGGTTCTTGAAAATTTGAAGCTGGTGACCTGTGATGAGAATTATTATCAGTACGCGGAATGGATTGGGACCATGTGGTCGCATGCCGTTGTCTCTTCCACTCCGGTTCCTGATATCAAGCTTCACATAGAAGCGTGGCGCCATCATTTTGCCTCTATTTTTGGGGTGGAGGCTTTAAGACGAGTGAAAGGGTTCTCACCTCCGGAAATGCATCTGCCGATTCATCCCGATGTGTGTTATGAATATGTGAAGGCCTTAAAGGAATGCGGATATGAATGGGTCATGGTTCAAGAGCATACGGTTGAGAATGGGGATGGAAGCCCGATCCGTCGTCCACATTTCCCACATCGATTGGTCGCAAAGAATTCTTTAGGTCAGGTTCAGGAAATGACCGCGATTATCAAAACCAAAGGATCCGATACCAAATTGGTTGCCCAGATGCAGCCCTATTACGAAGCTAAAACATTAGATAAACAGGAATACGGCGGGAGGATCATCCCCCCTTATGTCTACCAAATCGGTGACGGGGAAAATGGAGGTGTCATGATGAATGAATTTCCCCCTGCCTATAGAATAGCCTTTCAAGAGATCGGTACCGAGGGGACTGTGGCCATGAATGGGTCGGAGTATCTGGAATTTTTGAAAGGGCAAGGGGTCAATGAAAAGGATATGACTCTTATTCAACCGATCTCTCAGCATCGGATTTGGCCCCTGGTAGGCAAGCCGGGTCCCGGGGCCTGTGATGAGGCCATCAAAAAAGTTCATGAAAAAGATGCGAATTTTAATTTGGATAAAGGGTCCTGGACGAATGATCGCAATTGGGTCAAAGGATACGAAAATGTCCTGGATCCTATGAACAATCTGAGCGTGGCCTTCCATCATCAAATAGATCATAAAAATATAGATAGAAATAATCCTCATTATCGTAAAGCTTTGTTATTCCTTTTATTGTCTCAGACCAGCTGTTTCCGTTACTGGGGTCAGGGGATTTGGACGGAGTACGCCAAAGAGTTGTGCCGAAGAGGGATGGAGGCATTAACAAAGCTTTAGACCCCAGCTCCAAATTAGAAAATAAACCTCTCTTCGATAGCTCAACAAGTGAAGTTTTTCACCCAGAGGGTGAGGCACGGCCCGTCGAACCCCAATTTTGCATTTAAAATTGGGGTCGAAAAAGCATTTTTAATTCGGAGTTGGGGTCAAAAAGTCAATGATCAACAAGAAAAGGATAATAATTTATGAATTCTACTGGTAAAGATAAACGTCAGGCGGAACGATATGATATGGAAGCGAAGATTTTTTTTCAAGTCACTTATGACATCCGCACGAAAGTGAGATTTCAAATCATCGATGATTACGAAGAAAAAATCCCCTTTCGAAAATATTTCGCTTTCAGTAGAAATGTCTGCGCCGGAGGGATTTGTTTTACTTCTGAGAAGAAATTGGAAAAAGGAGACCATCTTTATCTGGAGGTTTATCTGCCTCAGTCCGAAAACCCTGTTAAGATGGAAGGCGAGGTGCGCTGGTCTGAGACGACCACCTCTGATCAGAAAAAATCCAGCCAGTTTGATTCGGGGGTGAAATTAAAAGCGGTGGAGGGGAAATCCGTCATTCAATCCATTTATTACGATGACTCTAATAAAATCATATGGAGCGCTGTCCTGGAATCCATGTTCGGGACCTTTAGAATCATGAAGCAAAGACGACGAGAAGCCAAAAAAAAGAATCAGTCTCAAGAGCATAATTAGGATACGGTTCAAGAAGGCCGCCTCATACTCTGTCAGACAAATCTGAGCTGTCATTCCACTCTTTGCCTTTCTCATATCTCTTGTTTTTTGTAAATTCATTGAAGAAGATGTTTCCAAAAGATTTCTTATGGGGGGCAGCCACCTCAAGCCATCAAGTGGAAGGGGAAAATACCCAAAATGACTGGTGGAGGTGGGAAGTTCAAGGGAAGACCAGAGAATCATCCGGACAGGCCTGCCGCCATTATGAATTTTTTGACCAGGATTTTCAGTTCGCCCAGGAACTGCATCACAATGCCCATCGTTTTTCTTTGGAGTGGAGCCGGATTGAGCCCCAAGAAGGACACTTCTCACAAGAGGAGATCCAACATTATCAGGATGTTTTAAAATCTCTCCTTAAGTATCATTTGACTCCTGTCGTGACGCTGCATCATTTCACCAATCCCTTATGGTTTTTTGAACAAGGGGGATGGTTAAACGACAAGAGTCATTTTTTATTTGGGCGTTATGTTGAGAAAGTGGTCCAGGCCTTAGGTCAAGACGTCCCTTACTGGATTACCATTAACGAACCGGAGGTCTTTACTTATTATGGTTATCTTCTAGGCCGTTGGCCTCCGGGGCTTCGGTCTTTCCCCCAGGCTTATCGGGTGATGTTCAACCTCTTGAAAGCTCATCGAGAAGCGTATGTTAAGATCCATGACATCTATCGAATGCATCATTGGCCGAAACCAGCAGTGAGTCTTGCTAAAAATCTGATGGTATTCAAACCCTGTCCTTCCTCACGGAATCCGTTGCGCTTTTTAAATATTTTTGTGCGGAATCGGCTTTTTAATGATTTTTTTCTTGAAAAAAGCCTGGGATATTTGGATTTTATCGGCGTGAATTATTATGCCCGTGATTATGTGTGTTTTAACCTCTCCCAAGGATTGGGGCTTTTCGGTGAACGCTGCAACGAGATTCATCAGCATGGGAGTGATAGGAATGCCTTAGGATGGGATTCTTATCCTGAGGGAATCTATGAAGTTCTTCATCGTATCAAAAAATTTAATCTGCCTGTTATCATTACCGAGAACGGGACTTGTCATGGCAGTGATGATAAGCGTTGGCAATATGTTCGAGATCATCTGGCTTATCTTCAGAAAGCGATTGATGAGGGGATCCACGTGATGGGATATCTCTATTGGTCCTTGCTGGATAATTTCGAATGGCACCTTGGATTTGGGCCGCGTTTTGGCCTCATTGAAGTTGATTATCAGACCTATCATCGGCGTATCCGGGAGAGTGCAAGACGATTGAGTGAGATTTATAAAAATAACCGTTTGTAAGGCCGCCGGGGATGATGATTCAGGATGCCGGATCGGTAAAAGATAAAAATCTGATTCCCGCGCTGTCGGAAAAAGTTATAATACCACCTATGAAGAAGAATTCCCGCGCCATTTTGCTCGTTTCATGTCCGGATCGCAAGGGCATCACGGCTAGTGTCACCAACTTTATTTACAAGCACAATGGGAACATTGTCCATGCGGATCAACATATTGATGATCAGACCAATGTTTTTTTTATGCGGGTGGAATGGTCGTTGCGGGATTTTTCGCTATCAAGAAGTGAGATTCAGAGTGTCTTCGGAAAGATTGCTCAAAAATTTCAGATGGATTGGGAGCTGTATTTCTCCGATCATATCCCCCGTATGGCCATTTTTGTCTCGCAGCATCTGCATTGTCTCTACGATCTCCTTTTTCGATATCAGGAAGAGGAACTGAGCTGTAAAATTCCGGTGATCATCAGCAATCATACGGATGCCCAGCCCTTGGCCAAGGGATTTGGGATCCCATTTTTTAAATTTTCGATTTCAGCAGCCAATAAGAGGGATCAAGAAAATAAGCAAATCGTCCTCTTAAGAAAGGAGAGAGTCGATTTGATTGTTTTGGCCCGCTACCATCAAATCCTAACGAAAAGATTCATAGATCACTTTCCTTCGCGGATCATCAATATACATCATTCGTTTTTACCGGCCTTTGTAGGTAAAAATCCTTATTGGCAGGCCTACCGTAAGGGGGTCAAGATTATCGGGGCGACCAGCCATTTTGTTACGGAACAACTGGACGAAGGGCCGATCATTGAACAGGATATTGTCCGCATCAGCCATCGGGACACCCTGAAGGATTTGATCCGAGAAGGGCAGGATCTTGAAAAAATGGTTTTAAATCGTGCCATCCACTTAGCCCTGGAGAGAAAGATTCTTTGTTACAACAATAAAACGGTCATTTTTGATTAATTTGATTTCCCCATTGAATAACCCCAATGGGAGCTGACCTCTGCAAAATGGGTAAATCTCCCGGGGAAATCATCTGCAGTGGGTTTGATTAATTCTTGGGATTCTCTTATCCGGCACAGTGTTCCTAAAATCTTTCATTGTCCTTTTTCCTGTTGGTGAATTCAAAATTTTATCATAAGATGTGATCAATGAATTATTTTAGAAAATAAGCAGGAGTTTAATATTACCTGATCAAGTTTTTTTAACGGCCGATATTAATTAGGGAATATGGGAATCCATTGCTGTCCCAATTGGATTGACAGCAGGATTTTGCTTTGGCCGCTGAAGCGA
>CAYJUK010000155.1:0-5417 GCA_964373335.1 uncultured Planctomycetales bacterium
ACTGGAAAACATCGCTCATTCAAGGGGGTAAGGATCACTTGACCGTTCCCTAGGGAAAGCATCGCGGTGGGAAAGCATCGCGGGTAAGGCATCGCCCAACTATTAATAATATTATTGTAAAGATAAAGACATATTTTTTTCGATGGTATCAATCAGATCATTCAAGCTGCTAGGTTTGGCCAGAAAAGCGCGACCTCTTATCAGCCCCTGATGGGATTCCACCTCTTTTTTACGGATTGTAGCGGTTAAAAAAACAACCGGTATCCGATCCCATTTTGGAAGTTTCCGTATTTCTGAAAACACATCCGGTCCTTCCATCCCAGGCATGATAATATCCAGTAGGATTAAATTCGGCTGATGTTTCTCTATAGCAGTAAGGGCATTACGACTGTTATTCTCAATAAGGACCACGTATTTTCCTGTTTCCTCCAAATTGAGTTTGACCAGCCAGGTGAAACTCACCTCATCATCAATGATCAGAATGCGTTTTTTCATTGCGGTCTCCTTTCCCAAACCTCGAAGGGGCCGTGGCACTTTGATCGTTTAGGAGATGGATCATCGTTATTACCCTTCTGTTTTAAGAAATAATCTCGCAATAACTCCCTTTTGTTTCTCATTATTTTGAATCTCGAGAATCCCCTGATGGTGCTGTAAGATATTTTTAGAAATCGATAATCCTAATCCAACCCCGCCCCTGTCTTCTTTAGTTGTAAAAAACGGTTCAAAGATCCGTGGCAAGATATCATCCGGGATTCCGGAACCAGTATCCTCAATCTCGATCACTACGGATTGATCTCCTTCCTGAAACAAATTCCCTTGATTATTTTTTACGATAGGTTCTAATTCACTCAATGTTTTTTGCTGCAGGCGGATCTTGAGGACACCCCCCTCCGGCATCGCCTGAATGGCATTGAGAAGCAGATTGAGACAGACTTGCTCGATTCTATTTTTATCAACAGTAACCAGAGGGATATCGCTGCCAGGCTCTTTCTGGATCTGAATGTGAAATTTTTCAATATGATGCTTGAGTAAAGATAAACAGGTATCAATGATTTTGTGGAGATCTTCTGGAGATTTATTGAGCTGAGACAGGCTGGAAAAATCGAGCAGATCACCAATGATGCTATTGGCCCTCTGCGCAGCCAATTGGATTGAAACGAGAGTCGATGGGATATGGGGATCTACAGAGGTAATCTTCTTCTGCAAATACTCGATCCCGTATAAAATTGTTGCTAACGGATTTCTTACCTCATGCGCAACCCCGCTGGCTAAGATTCCCACCGCATGCATCTTTTCGGCCTGAATCAGCTGATCCTGAAACTCCTTAAGCCGGGCATAAGCCGTGCGCAGTTCATTCTCATTCTTTTTTCGTTCGATAGCGAAATAAAGTGATTTCACCAGTCCATAGGTTTCATATTTCCCCTTGATCAAAAAATCTTGGGCCCCCAGGCTCAATGAGCGCAAGCCTAGTTCATCTTCAAAAGCACCCGTGTTCACCACTATAGGGAGGTCAGGAAACCTGGAATGGATCTTAGTTAAGGTATCAAGTCCTTCGCTATCGGTAAGATTCAAATCTAAAATGAGGAGATCAAACGATTCGGAACTTTTTAAGGTATTCAGGGTCTCTTGTAAGGAAGTCACCGTGGTGAGATCAAAACGACCAATGGAAGATTTAACTAATAACTCTTGAATGATACGGCAGTCTAGCGGGTTATTTTCAACCAAACAAATCTTAATTGCCTTGCCAAACTCTGAGGTCACAATGTCCTCCTAATAAAAATGGACGCGAATATCCTTCTTCGTCGTGTTCGTTTTAAATATAGCATAGGACAATGATTAAAGTAAAGAGGTTAATAAATTTTGAAAATAGCTCAGAAGAAGGGAATGACCATAATCGCCGTTTTGCGAAAGGAATAAAAAATAATTTTCTCGTTGACAGTTGACAGGCTAAGTGCAATGATTGAAAAAGTTTAATGAAAATTCACATAACCAAGGATGGATACATGTTAATCTACTTAATACTCACCAGTATTTTTATTAATTTTATGGGAACGAATGCTTATGCCCAGGCCACAGCGGCTGATGAAGCCCGAGAGCAAAGAGAGGAGGCACGAGATCGTCGGCAGGAAGAGTTGCAGGAGCTTCGCCAGCTGGATAAAAAACCTAAAACAGCGGAAGAAGTTCTGCAGATGCTCAAAGAGAAGGCTAAGGAAAAGATTACCGAACGAAGACGTAAAGAACTCCTTAAAACACAGATTTCGGCTGGAGTAACCTATATTTATGAAACTAATCCCAGCAGTGCGGTGAAAGGTTCCCTTACCCCTGATCCCTCATTAGAGGATACCTTTTCCATCAATTGGGTCCCCAAATTGACCCGAAACTTAAGTGGAAACGTTGGTTACAGCGTTACCGATCTCAATTATTTCGGAGAAGAAGCCCTAGGCACAGCCGACCACGTATTAAATGCCGATATGATTTATAGTGCCTTTGGGGGGAAACTCAGCTTAAATGATAGTAGTAAATATGAGTGGTATATTTACCCCTTTGATGCCCCGTCCAACTATGAACAATGGAAGAATACCTTTTCCTTCACCCATTATTTAACCGATATTTGGAATTGGGGTGGTAAATACGAATATTCCTATAAGGATTATGATAAGAAGGCATCTCGAGATGAGGCCGGTACCAGTGTTCCCTTTAGCCGTGAGGATTATCGCAATACAGGAGAAATATGGATTAAGCGATTTATTGGAAAATACAGCATCAAACTTAAAGGAAAATCGTATCGCAATAAATCTAATGATGAATATCAGGATTTTAATGATTATGACGCGCATCAAGGGGAAATTACTTTATCCGGTAATCCTTTGGGCTGGGAAAAATTATATGCGAGTGCCAGCACCGACTTTGAAGTGAAACAATATTATGATCGAGTGGCTGTAAATACGGCCAGAGATGATCGAGCCAATACCCACAAACTCAACCTCTATTACACCCTCAACAAATACGCTAAATTAAATTTTACCTTCCAACATAAGACTTCCAGTTCGAATGCCGCGACCGGTGAATTTAGCAATACCACCTATAAATTAGGGACGACAGTAAACTTTTAGATCGAATAGAACTTACAAATTGAAAGCCCGCTTTTTTATCAAAAGCGGGCTTTCTTATGATCTCTATTCTCTGATAACCTTTTTGATCAGCATGCACCCGGGCAGACTGGATCAGCAGTATGATCATGAACCGTTCCATCTGGATGTTGATGTTGTGTATGCTGATGTTCATCTCCATTATCATGGACTTGTGTTTCCTGCCAAGTTGCCCCAATCTCGCGAACCGGATGTTCTGGAGGAGGATTATAGACAGTAAAATTAGCGGTATTAGTTATTTTATAATTTGCATTATTCGTGGCAACAACGTGATAATGGGTTCCACCGGCATGACCTTCGGCCTCAAATACTCCTCCGGTCAAACCTCCTCCAAATGCCCCTGCCGTGATTGCAGTTGCTCCTTGCCTGGCTGAGTTTAAGGCTGCCGCTAGGCAGGTTGAATCACAGCCGCCACCACCCGGTGGTGGTGTGGGTGTGGGAGTGGGTGTGGTGGTATTGAGATAATTCACATTGGCGGGATCGAAAACGTAAGCTTCCACCGGAGTTGGTCCTAAAAATTCTCCTGGCCCTTGCATAAAACTAAAATCTCCTTGAGCAAATTGGAAATCTCCGGGGACTCCTGGTCCAAAAACTTCAAGACCTCCCGGACCAAACTGAAAATCCCCTGGTCCGAATTGAAAATCTCCCGTACCGCCAGGACCAAAATTAAAATCTCCTCCATTAGGTCCTGCAAACGCATTGGGATCAAATCCCATGGCTTGAGCGAAATCATTAAAATTGAAATTCCCCATATCTCCGGGTCCCATTGGTCCTTGACCAAATTCTCCTGGACCGAAATTCCCTGATCCCATCTGCCCATCAGGTCCTTGAGGACCACCTGGCCCTTGCTGCCCCTGGGCAAATTGCATGGCCATCTCCATCACTTCGCCAAAGGCCTGCATTCCTTGCCCTTGATCAATCATATTCATCCCATGTTCCATCATCTCGTTGATTTTATCTGGGGACATTCCATGGGCAGCCATCTCAATGCCCATGGCCTCCATTTGAACCCCCTGAAAAAATTCTCCAATATTAATTGCCATTTGTTCCATATGACCAAACATAGGACCTTCAAATCCTTCCATCCCTTGAAAACCACCCTCTCCTCCTGGACCCATCGGCCCTTCCGGCCCCATTGATGCTCCCATAATATCTCGAAACATTTCCATCATGGATCCTGGCCCCTGGCCAGCCATATCAAATCCACCCGGCCCCATTTGTTCACCAGTTCCCGGACCAAACTTTTCTGCCATTGAACTCATGAAAGATTGAATCTGATCAACGTCACCGGAGGCAATGGCTGCCTTCATCTTAGCAAGATCTTCTTGTGTCATACCACTCTGTAAAAGTTGTGCTGAGTAGGCATCTAATTTTGATAATATCTGCTGTTGTATTTCCGGATTCGTGAGATCCAAACCTGCCGTAGCAGATGCAGATGTATTAGACGTTTGATTATTAACGTTTTGCTGGTCGGTTTGTAGCTCGACGAGTTGAAACTCTGAAACCAATACTCCGGCTACTTCTTGATAAAAACTGGGATTTTCTCGGGATAATTCTGCCATTTGTTTTTGCAGATCTCTGATCTCTGTTTTCGGCATAGCAATGGTTTCTTTATTCTGATCAGCTTCTGGAGCTGCATTTTGATCCGTAGAGGCTTGTTCATTCGTTTGAGTATCATTAGCTTGATCAGAGGCAAGAGTTTCTCCTTCCGCAGGCTGCTCTCCAGCTATCTGCTCACCTTCAAGAACTTCTCCTTCGGCAGGCTGCTCTCCAGCGATCTGTTCACCTTCTAAATGTTCTCCTTCAGTAGGCTGCTCTCCGGCAATCTGTTCGCCATCAGCTCCACCTTGAGGTTGTTCTCCAGCGATCTGCTCACCTTCCAAAATTTTACCTTCAACAGGCTGCTCTCCGGCTAATTGTTCACCTTCAGCTCCACCTTGAGGTTGCTCACCAGCAATCTGTTCACCTTCGAGAACTTCCCCTTCAGCAGGCTGTTCACCAGCAATCTGTTCGCCTTCGAGAACTTCCCCTTCCGCAGGTTGTTCACCAGCAATCTGTTCACCTTCTAAAACTTCCCCTTCAGTAGGTTGTTCACCGGCAAATTCTTCCACTGGTTTTGATTCCATATCGCCACCACCAAAATTACCAGCGTTTCCTTCTAATATCTCTCCTTCGGTAGGTTGCTCTCCAGCCATCTGTTCGCCTTCTAAATGTTCTCCTTCAGCAGGTTGTTCTCCGACAATCTGCTCACCTTCAAGGATTTCCCCT
>CAYJUK010000156.1:0-1204 GCA_964373335.1 uncultured Planctomycetales bacterium
AGTCCCTTCGCTCCGACAGGTTTCCCTTTTTTTTGAGGGCTCGTTCCAGAGCTCGATTATTCCGCTCGGCTTGCTGACTTCCCCCAAACGGGAAGGGAATGACGGTATTGGATCAAAAATTTGTCTGACAGTGCACCTCTCATGATCCAAATAATAACAACTGATCTTCATTCGCTTCCCGCTCTTCGGTGGAAAAGATATTAATCGTGCCGTACTCACCGTCGTAGCCGGCGGCGATCTGGACCTTGCCCTCGCGCACGCGCTTGACGCCCTCCGCGACTAAACTCCCGCCCCAACGCTTGATCTCATCCAAAGGCGCCTCACGCAGGATCAACATCTCATTCCCGAGTCTATGGAGCATCTCCTGATAAATGGCATCCACACCCTTGGTATGAGGGCCAGTGCCTTTGCTATCGGCAATGATCTCCGGCAAAGGGATCAAACTGAAATACGGCCGCCAGCGCGGTGACTTCCGGCCTTCCGGATGATCCGCCAATTCCTCGACACGCGACATCACCCCCACCGTCACCGGTTTACCGCACTGCGGACACAATCCTTTCTTCTCAATCGTCTCCTGGGGATGCAGCCGGCTCTGGCAAGCGCGGTGGCCGTCGTAATGATACTTACCTTCTTCGGGGAAAAATTCCACGGTCCCCGTCAGTCCTTTGTCTTTGGGATCGCTCAACGCCAGATAAATCCCGCGGTATGAAAATTCCGTATCATACACGGTGGACTCGCGGCCCAATTTCGGCGGTGAATGAGCATCAGAATTGGAGACCAGCACATAAGGATCGAGCTGACTCAACCGCCAGTTCATCCGAGGATCGGATGACAGCCCCGTCTCCACGGCAAAGATATGCCGGGTCAGATCCGCGAAACAATCCTCCACACGGTCAAACCCGCCTTTCGATCCCAGGACCGAAAACCACGGCGTCCAGATGTGCGCCGGGATCAGATAGCTTAAGGGATCCGATTTCAAGACGATCTCAAGCAAATCCCTTGAGTCCAATCCCAGAATGGGACGGCCGTCGGCAGAGATGTTCCCGATCGTCCCTAATTGCGATTGGATCTTCTCGGCCGCGGCGAAACTCGACGCGAAGATCACATTATGGACCTTGCGTACCTTGTCTGATCGTTTATAGATATTCGAGATCTCGCAGGAGAGCATAAAGCGGACCTCTCCGCGGCAGGCGGCCGGGACTTC
>CAYJUK010000156.1:1214-5196 GCA_964373335.1 uncultured Planctomycetales bacterium
GCGGTTTTTCGGCAGGCAGGTTTTAATTTGAAAAACCCTTCTTCCGCCGGATCGAGTTTCTCTTTCAATTCTTTGATCCAGCCGGGATGGGTAAAATCTCCGGTGCCCACAACCTGGATGCCTTTCCGTTGGGCCCAAATCGAGAGATATTCTAAATTCAGATTTTTGCTGGTCGCGCGGGAAAAATGAGAATGCAGATGAACATCGGCATAAAATTTCATGACACCTCGCGAACGTGCGGTCCCGGGGATACCCCAGAGTCGGGGACACCCCGTTACAAAATTTGCCCTATTGTAACACAGAATCTACCGAAAGAAAAAATGATAATCCTTCCCCGCTTGCCGGATCGGGTCACGCACAGATTCCGGGGACACGTGTCGATGCTCAGTCTTTCGGTAGAGGGTACGGTAACGATGCCCGTTTCGTTAAATCATTTCTCTTTAAAATTTTTGAGTACGTAACCCTGACCGAACCGCGATCCGGGAGGCGTAATCATAACCGAAAAACGTTATCGAGCATAAACACCCCGCGCCTTTTTATCAGGGATGCGTCCCCGGATCCAAAAATCCTTGTTGAATAAAAAAATCTGGTTGAGGATCTCTTGAAGATCATAAACCGGTTTCCAGTCCGGGTAATGGTCCTGAAATTTGCTGATCCTGCTGATATACCAGATATGGTCGCCGCGGCGGGCCTGCCTGGAATAAATCCATTTGAGTTTTCTGCCGCTGATCTTTTCGCACAGCTCAATCGCCTCCAGCAGAGAACAATGGCTGAGGCGTCCCCCGCCGATGTTGTAAACCTCTCCCGATCGCGGGTGCTGATAAAAATGGTCAAAGGCATTGACCAGATCAAAACTATGCAGATTGTCTCGTACCTGTTTGCCTTTGTAGCCATAAATCGTATAGGGATCCCCGGTCAAACAACATTTCATCAGATACGATAAAAATCCGTGTAGTTCGGCACCGGCATGTCTGGGCCCGGTCAGACAGCCGGCCCGGAAACACCCTGTCTTCAAACCAAAATACCGGCCGTACTCCTGGACCAAGAGATCCGCGCTCGCTTTGGAGACCCCAAATAATGAATGAAGACAGCCGTCAATGCTCATCTGTTCATCGATCCCCTCAAAACAGGGATGACTTCGCGGCAGTTCCCAGCGGGTTTTAAGTTCCCGCAAAGGCAGCTGATTCGGCCGGTCGCCGTAAACCTTATTGGTGCTGACGAAAATGAAGACCGCCTTAGGACAGTGCCGGCGCGTCTGCTGAAGGAGGTTCAGAGTGCCGTTCGCATTGATCGTGAAATCCGTCAACGGCTCCCGCGCCGCCCAATCGTGGGAAGGCTGTGCGGCCGCGTGAATGATCAGCTGAATATCCGAGGAATATTCTTTGAAAATTTTTTCGATTCTTTTCTCATCGCGGATATCTGCGTCCCTAGCAATAAAATGTCTGACCTCTTTCTTCAATCGTCTTAAATTTGAGCGGGTCGAGGCCTCTTTCCCAAAGAAATAACCGCGCCGATCGTTATCGATCCCGACAATCTGCCATCCCTTGGCAGAGAAAAACTCAACCGCTCCGGAACCCACCAGCCCCGATGAACCTGTGATCATCGCCGTCTTCATTAATTTTTGATAACCCTCAATGGAAAAAAAGCTCTCTGGCTTTATTACAAAAATAATGAACACCCCTATTCCCAGAGAAGCAGTGCCGTGTTCAATCTAGGATTCAACTGTAGACAATTGAGGGAACACTCATCATCAATACGGCTCCAGTTTAATACCCTTCTCTGAGAAAGGATGATTGAATTCCACCCCTTTTAATAATCCCGCCTTTTTTAAAAAAACCTGCGCCAGGTCCTCTTTCCCTAAGGCCTTAAGACTTTCCCCCAAATACTGCAGGGCCTCCGGCCAGACCGCGTTGCGCCTGACCACTTCTTGAAAATAATAAACGGACTGCCCGTAATTTTTTTGATGATAATAGACCAATCCGGCATAAAAATGAAAGACCTCCGGATGCGGTAAGCCCTGGTCTAAGGCCGACTTGACTTCCCGCAGCATATCATGATAATTCTTCAGATGATAATGACAAAGGACGGTCAAGTAATAGGTCTTGGCGAATCCTTCCTTAAGCTGTTTTCTCGGATCAAGATTAAAGTGAATCTTCCGGGAGACGACAATCGGCTGATAGATTTTTTCGGAAGAACTAATAAACTGCAGGGTGGCATCCAGACTTGCCTCTCGGGCCTGCTGAAATGATTCGATCGCCTGAGCATATTGACCATTTTTATAATATATCAACCCGAGATTATAAGGATACCAAAAAAATTTAGGGTGGATGCGGATCGCCTTCTCATAGGACGCGATCGCCTTCCTCGTCTTCCCCAGGTGGTAATAGAAATACCCGCTGAGACCGTAGGCGTCAGACCGTTTCGCGATGAGTTTGGCCACTGTCTCATAATAAGAGAGATATTCTTTCAATCTGTAGGGATCGGCGGCCTCTTTCCCCCCGGCGAAATTAATTAAATAATCATACGATAACGGCATAAAGAGATTCAATGTCCTGAGTCTTAATTTCTGATAATCGACAATCAAGAAAGATATTAAGACAAGAAAAAGATACAATCCCAACGAGCGCTGGCTCAAGGCTCGAAGAAAAACGAGGGCATTGTTCATCACGATATTCCTTGTCTTCATAACCGCGGGACCATTCCCTTTTTCTGCGACCGATCCCTCAGATTCCTCACCCCTAAGACAATCAATAACCAAAAGACAAACTGAAAAAGTCCGATTAAAAAATAATTTAACACATACTGGGGGATCGTCCCGAACCGGAACTGGAGCCGGTTTTCTCCGGCAGGAAGCCAAATCCCTTTAAAGGCCACATTGGCCCGCGCCATCTTAACCGGCCGGCCGTTAATAAAGGCATGCCAGTTGCTGTGAAAACTGTCGTTATAAACCAGAAATTTTTCCTCCGAGAAATTGGTCTTGATATTCAGGGTATTGACATCATAGCTGATGATTTGGAATTCTTTCGAGATCCCCAGGATCACCTGCGGCTTCCGAGATGACGGGGAGACTTTTCCTCTTTCGAACTCTGCGGTAGAGACCAGGGCGACGTTTTGATGGCCGGAGAAAACCTGCTCCTCCTCTTGAATACTGATCTCAGAGTCGTTGAGAGTCTTCGCCTGGTCATAGACAAAAAATTTATGCAGACGGTACCAATCCATCACCTCCGGGATATCGACCATGAGGCCATAGATCCACTTCATGCCAAGATAGAAATTGGGCTTAAGATATTGACGAAGTTTGGCTAAATGAGCTGAGTCTCCCTGCCATTGAAAGGGAACATACTCTTGGAATGTAATATATCGGCTATAGTTGCTATAGCCCGATTCATATCGATAATATTGAGGTGATTCTTGGGCAGTCCGGCTCAGATGATAATGGAATTCCAGGGCCTGGGGGGCGATGAGCAGAATAAGAAAAAATAAGAACAAAAATACCCTCCTTTGCAGCCAGCCGGTCATATTCAACACAAAAAATAAAAAACTCAGGACAATGATCCCAAACGACGACATCAAGGCGTTCTCCCATGAAATTAAAACAACAAATACCCCCGCATGAATCACAACCAGAAACAGCAGGAATATCTTCTTTCCCCAACTTCGAATTAGAAAATAATCCTCTCCTCGAGAGCTCAACGAGTGAAGTTTTTCGCCCAGTGGGGGAGGCACTGCTCGTTGAAAAAACATTTCTAATGCGGAGTTGGGGTTCTTATCTTTCGGGATAGGCGGGTGGTCACCCAGGATTAATTTGAGATGTTCTACCGCTAGTAAAATAATCAATGGCAGTACCAATAACCAAAGGAAATGGCTGGAATTCCGGAAAAATTTAAAAAAGAAAATATGGTTATACAAGAATTCATAAAAGGGACAGGCATCCGTAAGACTGATTAAAAAGATGATGAACGCCCACCCGGACAATAATAAT